>JANQJV010000013.1 GCA_028281465.1 Azospirillaceae bacterium
TGCCGGGGATGAAACAGTCCAGTTTTCCGAGCGCATATATAGCAGCGAAGTTTGCTTTTGCTACTATATTTGGACACGCCAAGCTTAGTTTCTTTCTAGCTCTTTGTCTTTTTTAGAAAATCATCGTCGCAGGTCGCATCAAATGACTCGGCGGACCAAACCGTGGTCTGCTTGCTTTTCAATCGGAACCCTTGGGGGGGGGCCTTCCATCTTCGATCACCGTCGTTCCGACTCTCTCACAACCCGTCATCGGCGCCAGGTCAACAAGCAATGGGAGCAAATCCCGAGCAGATTGAGTCGATCTGGGACGACGATTTGCTCCAAAATCAAATGGCTGGAGCGTTTCGCGCGGAACAGACTCTCGACGCTGATACCGCACCGCTTCAGCCCCCTCCAAACCCACCGCAACGCCCATGCCACGCACCCTTGCCGTCTGCTACTATCCGGAGAAATGGCCGCAAACTCTGTGGCCCGAGGATGCCCGGCGCATGGTGGAGGCGGGCATAGGGCGCGTCCGTATCGGCGAGTTTGCCTGGGCACGGCTCGAGCCGGAACCCGAGCACTTGGTGTTCGACTGGCTCGACCGGGCCATCGCGGTGTTGGCCGATGCCGGCCTGGAAATCGTGTTGAGCACACCGACGGCCGCTCCACCGATCTGGATGCTCGACCGGCACCCCGACATGCTGGCGCTGGACGAAACGGGCCGACCGCGCGGCTTCGGTTCCCGCCGGCATTACTGCTTCAGTCACCTGGGCTACCGCGCCGAGGCGGTACGCATGGCGCGCCTGTTGGGCGAACGCTACGGCATGCATCCAGGCGTGGTCGCCTGGCAGATCGACAACGAATACGGCTGCCACCAGACCGCCATGTCCTACTCCGCCGCGGCCCGCGAGGGTTTTCGGCATTGGTTGGCCGAACGCTATGGCGACATCCGCCAACTCAACGAGGTCTGGGGCAACGTGTTCTGGTCTATGGAATACCGCCGCTTCAACGAGATCGACCTACCCAACGGCGCCGTTACCGAAGCCAACCCGGCGCATTGGCTGGCGTTCCGACACTACACCTCGGATCAGGTGGTCGCCTTCAACCGCGCCCAGGCCGAGGTATTGCGGCCGCTGTGCCCCGGACGCACGCTCATCCACAACTACATGGGGCTCGAAACCGGATTCGATCACTTCACCGTCGGCGTCGATCTGGACGCCGCGAGTTGGGACGCCTATCCGCTCGGCATGTTGGAAGACCGCGTCCCAGCCGACACGACACACCGCCACCGCTACCGACGCCAGGGTGATCCGGATTTCCAGGCCTTCCACCATGACCTGTACCGCGCCGTCGGCCGGGGCCGCTGGTGGGTGATGGAACTGCAACCCGGCCCGGTGAACTGGGCCCCATACAACCCGGCGCCCCTGCCGGGCATGACGCGGCTGTGGGCGCTCGAGGCCTTCGCCCATGGTGCCGAAACCGTGTGCTGGTTCCGCTGGCGCCAGGCGCCATTTGGCCAGGAACAAATGCATGCCGGCCTGCTACGCCCCGACGACCGGCCGGCGCCCGGCTTGGCCGAGGTCCGACTGACCGCCGATGACTTGAAGGTCCTGGCCCGGATGGCACCGGACCTGGCCACGGTACGCGGTGATGTGGCGCTGCTGGTCGACTATCCATCCTTGTGGGCCTGGGAAATCCAACCCCAGGGAGCCGGCTTCAACGGCTTCACACTGTTGTTCGAGGCCTACCGCGCCCTCCGTCGGCGCAGCTTGTCGATTGACATTGTCCCGACCGCATCGGATAGCCTGGCCGGCTACCGCTGCGTGCTTGCCCTTGGCCTTTACACCTGGACCGATGCCGCGCGCCGTCTGCTCGGGACCACCGACGGCCCGGTCCTGCTCGGCCTGCGGACGGGGTCGAAGACACCAGACTTCGCCATCCCATCCCGTCTGCCACCGGACTGCCCCGACTGGCTCGACATAGCCGTCGCCTTCGTCGAAAGCCTGCGCCCTGACGGTGGACCGGCACTCGCCGGCGGCGGCCGAATCGAACGCTGGATAGAGACCATTGAGGCCGGCCCACAGGTGGAAACCCTCCTGCAGACCACCGAGGGCGCACCGGTGCTGCTACGCCAAGACCGCTTCCACTACCTTGCCGGCTGGCCCGATGCCACCGGCTTCGACGGTGTCCTCAACCAGGTGATCCCGCCGCAGCCAGGCGACCTGCCGCCCCTACCAACCGACATCCGCACCCGCCGCCTCGGCCCGCTGCACGTGGTGCTCAACTATGGCCCTGAATCGGTCGCCCTCACGCCGTGGCTCGGTCCGCGCGATTGGATAATCGGCAGCCAGATCCTCCCACCCGCGGGCGTCGGGGTATTTCTGACCCGCCGCGCGTCCCGGACCGGCCGAAACCCAAGCGTGCCAGCCACTTCCACGCACGCTGGTCCGCGGCAAACGCTCTAGCCATTTGATTTTGGTGCAAATCGTCGTCGCAAATTCAATCAATCGGCTCGGCATCTTCCCCAGATGGTCTTTACGCTCATAAAAGCCTGTCCTGACGGAACGGCCGGACCATCGCCGGCAGAGGCTATCCTACACCTCGACCGTCCACGCGCCGACGCGCGCGACCGACCACGCGCCGACGCGCGACCGTCCATGCGCCGACCCATGCCTCCCTGTGCCGGGCATCGACGGCCCGGCGGTGGTGAAATCGGACCAAGGCATTGATCCGGATCGCAAGGCGGCTGGCACCCCACCACCCGGGAGCCGACGGCGTCCGCACTGGATCGCCCGAAGCGGCACGGCTCCAAACCGTATGCTGCCTGCGTCGATTGGCCAGCGGCGACGGCCAGGAATCGTTCTGCCTCCGGTTGACCAGCCAACGAACGGAGAGTCGCTATTCTGAAACAGGCCACGGCTAACAAGAAACTAAGCTTGGCGTGTCCAAATATAGTAGCAAAAGCAAACTTCGCTGCTATATATGCGCTCGGAAAACTGGACTGTTTCATCCCCG
>JANQJV010000014.1 GCA_028281465.1 Azospirillaceae bacterium
CGGTGGTCAACGAGTGGCGATGTGTTCGTCTGTCTGTTCATGGCCACACAGAACACCATCCCAGACGCTCACGGTAGGCGGCCTTCGCCGGAGGCTTACGAAGCAACGACGGCTATGCAGGTTGGATGTGCCACTGAGTGAACGGTTACAGGTGTGCCAGTCGTCGTCACTATCTTCGAAACCTTCAGCCCGCAGTTGGTCATACGTGACGGCTCAGTGTCCATGCTTATCTGTCACCGGCTTTATCTGTCACTAGTTTCTGGTCTCTGAGTCGATTGAGTTTGCGCTTGGTGGTTTGTGTACTTATAATACCGTCAATCAGTAGAACTATAGTGAAGAAAACAATATTGCAGTGCAAGTGATTTTGGGAAAGCTGCAGCTTGTTAGGAAAGCACATGGAAACTCACCAAAAACCGCCGAACGGGTGACCATCGGCAGGCTGACCCGCCGGAGACCTTCTTCGCCAAACCGGCTGCTTCTGCGGCATCGCCGGTTCTGCTGCGCAGCCGCGCTCTGATCCCTGGGATCGAGACCGAGGGCGCTGTCGATCATGGCGCGGAAGATGCGTTTGGCCCCACTTGAACACCGATTTGTAAGAGGGGCAAAATGGGTGGCAATGGCCCAAGATGACGATTTGCTGAACCTACACCCCATTGATTTGGCTCGAAGAATTCCGGCATCCCTTCGGCACCATCATGATCTGCCACCCATTTTGCCCCTCTTACTCCCGCTTTTCATAACTATCTGATTTCCAACAGAATACGCGCAGAATCGCAATCATGTGTGGCGAACACGTCCCTTGACCTGCGCCTGTTGCCTGCATTAAATATTTGAATTTATGAGGTATCTTGGCCATCCTGCCGGAATTGGTTCTCCTTTCGGAAAATGTCGTCTGACGGCGACCGCCAAACTCCAATTTGGGCATTGAAATCAACACCTCATGCGAAGTCGATCGGGGAAGGTCCGATTAGACCCGAGCCGGCTATGGCACCCAGCACGCAGCGTTGCCACCGGGATTGCGATGATGCCCGATGATGACCCTTTCCGCCGATTTGCGGTGTCGACCCCTGCCCCGACCATGTGCCCCGCCTTCCAACACGGGCGGGCTTTGTTCTATGCTGGGCGCTTCGACGAGGCCGTGACGCATTTCCAACAGCATGCCGACCTGATTGCCACCGATGCCAATGCTGTGGTGCGGTATAGCGCCAGCGTACTGCGCTCGTCTGCGAGCCAGACCACCAAAACGGCGCTGATCGACGCCGCGTTCGACCGGTTCGTCGCCACCGTGCCCGACAATGACCTGTGGTCGAGCCCCCGGCACGCGGCGCTGGCGCTCGCGGCACGGCAACGGGGTGTTCCGGGTATCGTCGTCGCCAGCCTGCCGAAATCCGGCACCCGGTTCATTGCTAACACCTTGTGTGTCGGTTTGTCGGCGCCGCAGACCTTCGTGATCCCACGCTTCTTCAATACCAATATCATTGCGCGCAAGCTCAAACAGGTGATGACGGGTGGTTTGATTGCCGTCGACCACCTGCGGCCGACGGCGCGCACGATAGCGGCTCTTCGCGAAGCCGGGGTCCGGCGCTTGGTGGTCAACATCCGCGATCCGCGCCAGGCCGCGTTGTCGTTGCTGCAGTTCCTCATCGACAAAGCGGCCGAGATTCCGTCCATGACCCAGACCGAACGCGACTGGATCAGAGAGTCGGGCACAACGGCGGGAGCCGGATTCCTCAATCAGTACCGGATGCAGGTCGAAACACAGGCGGCATGGATCGCCGATTGGGTCGAATTGCAGCGCAGCCTAATCGATGTCGCCATCGACTTCACGACCTTCGAAGCCATGCGGGCCGACACAGGAGCCTTCATGGATGCCCTCCTGGACCGTCTGGGTGTGCCGTCGGCCCGGTTCGATTCGAGTGTGCGCGACCTTCCCCTGGCTGGACTCGCCGAGCATTTCCGTCGCGGTGAAACCGAGGAGTGGCGTCGCATCGTTCCCGCCGACCAGCACCAGGCCCTCTTCCATGCTTTGCCGGCCGATCTGACTGACCGCTTCGGCTGGCGACCCTAGCCCCTTGGCTGGGTGTCAACAGCATCAATTTCCTGATCACTGATACATAACAACGAAGCGGCCCACATCGTGACGGTCGGTGTCAGAATGCCTGTCTCATTGCCATCCGTCCCAAACCTTCAACACGCCACCCCATCGGAAACCAAAGAAACTCGACGAATGGTCATGAGTGTGAATGATGAATACGAGGTCATGAGATAGTTAAAATAGTAGAGTTTGCAGAAATCTAGTTTTCGTTTGTGCACTTGGCTCTGTAAGACAATCAAGGCGGTGTGGCTGAGAAAAAGGGTCAATAAAGGATCGCGAACTGGAGTTATGGATCGATTCGATGGGAACTCCGAATCCCGGCGTTTTTAGAAGCAGAGCGATGATTTCTACGACACTCAAACTCGATGAACGAGTCTCTCCCTGAGCGATGTCAAGCAAAAACAGCACTGTTCCTGCGCGCGGTGACCGGTGGTGCTTGCACCCAGTAAAGACGCCGGTTGTCTCGTGCATCCGGTCACGTTGGTGCCGGCACGCGCACTGGACCGCATGGTCTCCTTCTCCGCGAGCCTCAAGACATGCCCAGGAGGTCGAAGCGGCAACGCAGCCGCACGACGCCCCGGGGCCGATCTGTCGATGGCCAGCCACGCCCTTCGGTCGCTTTTATCGAGACACAGCAGTGCCCGGCGGAAGTGGCACCCTTTCAGACCGCTGAACGGCCTTTGCGCCATTCCGGCGATGGCCGGTGTGCCGATCACCAACGCTGACATGGTCAAGGGCAAGGCGAGTCTCGGCGGCAGCCAGTCCGGCCGCAACCTGGGCCCAACCCTGGGCCATGCCCTCCCAAGCCGGCGGCGGCCGCGCCACGCCGGCTGGTATCGACCAGGTGGCGATTGCAAACCCGAGCCGCCGGCACCCACCATCGGCTCACCGTGCTGCTGGGGTGCGATTGCCGTTGGCCGGAGCGGTGACGACGACGCCCAGATCGGCGGCGAATCTAGCCATCATCAGGTTAATCAGGTCGGTCGCGTTGGCACTGCCGCCGGCTGCGCCGCCAGAGCCACCGACCACCACCTCCGGCACCATGCGCTGGCCGCGGATGGCGGCGGCAAAGGCTTGGGCCACGGCCTGATAGGCGTCGAGCCGCTGCTGCAGGGCATTGTCGGCTTCCATGAGTTGGCGACGGCGGTTGGCTTCGGCCTCGGCCAGGGTTTGGATGCGTTGGGCTTCCAACTCGGCGGTGTGCAGTTCCACCTGCCGGCGCTCCAGCTCGATCTCGGCCTCCTGGCGGCGGGTATTGGCCTCGGTGACACGGCGGATCTGCTCCTGTTCGGCCTCCTTGGCGCGGGTCTCAGCGCGTAGCACCTGTTCGATCTGCTGCACTTCCAGCTCGACCCGCTTCTCCGCCTTCTCGGCCTCACCCTGGGCCAGAATGCGTTTCTTGCGCTCTTCCTCCTGCCGAGTGAGCTGGCGTTCGATGGCGACCTGGGCCGCCGCCTCCCGCTGTTCGCGCAGCTTCTCTTTGAAGACCGGGTCGGGGTCAACGCCATGCACATTGGCCTGCACCAACCGGATGCCAAACTTCTGCAACGGATGGTTCTCCGCATCCTTGCGCAGCGGCACGCCGTCGCGCATGCGGATGGACACGCGGACGCGCGTGGTCTCGTCCTGCTGGATCTGCCGTCCGTCGGGCTCGGTGATCGGCGCCGGACCAGCGAAGACGCGTTCTTCGCTGACGTCGAGCAGATAGATTCCGTTCTGTATCTGGTCGGCAATGGCGTTTTCGAAATCGCCGCCGCTGCCGCCGATGTAGGCCTGGGCGGAGAACATGCGACCGGCGTTCCACATGGCCTCCTTCATCACCGGCAGCAGTGTGGAGAACACCAGGTTTTCCTGGGTGCGGTAGGCCACCGCCATGGCCAAGAACCGCTCCGGGTCGGTCGGCAGCTCGAAGCGCGCGGTCATTTTGACCTCCGCCGTCACGGAATCGTTGAAGCGGATCTCATAGGGCGGCGACACACCGGCGAAACTGGCTCCAGCCTGGTTACGTCGCCATAAATCGTCATCATCGATGAAGGTCACAGCGATGGTCTTGTTGAAGCCGATGCTCTCGCCGAACCAACGCGCATGGTAGCCGGGCAGGAACTCCACATGCTGCGGCCCCCATGGATACTGCACCAAATAGGAGTTGCCCGGTTCGGCATAAAAGAACGACTGCGCGGTGAGAAGCCAGGCGGTGCCGAGGCCGGCCGCCCAAATGCCGACGGTCTCGGCAATGGCCGCCCAGCCTGCGGTGGCGAATAACGTGGTCAGCATAGCGTGTCCTCCCGGAAAGCAGACAACCAGCCACCGTGGTAGCCACGCCCGCCCTGCGACGTCCAACTCGACGACGGGGCGCCGACGTACCACCGTATTCGGTCACCGGCAAAGCTGTGTGCAGGGCGCGTCAACGATTGGTGCGAAGCAACACCGCCGCCGCGATCAGCGGTGCGGCGGCGGTGGCCGTTCCGATAACGGTGACCAGCTCGATCCAGCCTTCCGTCGTGGTGTTTCGGAACACCTTGGTCCGACGGTTCGCCGGCTCGACGTGCAACAGAGTGGGCGCCTTGTGGCTTGACCAACGAAACGATTGGATCACCGCCGTCGCCATGGCCGATTCTTTCCTCAATGCCACTGTTTGCGCAGCCAGTCCTGCAGCTCGGCGATGGTTTCGGGCGTCACCTCATGTTTGTCATCGGGGCAGCGGATGGTATCGTAGCAGGCCAGGCAGATGGTGCGGTCAACCTTGGCGGTGTGCGGACGTTTGCGGATCGCCTGGCCGCATTCGCTGCAGGTGCCCTTCAGATCGTCGGCGAACACCGCCGGTGCGGACCACGGCATGCAGATGAGCGCACTCGGTTCGCCGGCGCCGGCGCCGCCGCCGTTGTCGGTCCTCACGCGCTCCGGCATTGGTCTGTGCCGTGACCGGCCCGCCCCATCCTTGCCGTCGGCGGTTTTTTTTGTCGCCATGGCGTCCCTCCGCCGGCCGCCCTGGTCCGGCCCGACCGTTCAGCGCAGCCAGGCCCGATACGCAGGGTTGCCATCCTTCATATCCTCATAGAGCCAGACCATGCGGTCGAGGAACCACAATTTGCCGGAATACATCACGACCATCCCAAACAGTGTCGGCCACACGTCCAGGGTAAGGAGGCCCCAAGACAGCGGGGCGACGCCGAGCGCGCTCACCGCCAAAAGCAAATGGGCCACGCGGACGTGCCGCGCCGGAACCGGAACGGCCGCGCGGTTGAGCCACAGCCGCTCGCCGAAGACACTCTTGCTGCTCCAAGTATCCGTGTGCGCCGGCGGCGCAAAAGCACGTGGGTTCCACCAGGTCCAAGCCGCCACGGCCGCCAGGGGCAACAGCACCCACCAGCCGAGCCACACCCGACTCCAGACCACAACCACGAAGACCGCCAGGATCGGAATGCGCGTCCACACACTCCATGGGTTGGCATGGCGCTGCCACGTGCCAACGTCCATGGCGAAAACGTCGGCGGCAAGCTTGTCGTCGTGCACTGATCGCTTCGCCTCACCGAACCGTACAGCACCGACCGCAGAGGCAGGGTGATCACGCATACTTGGCGCCCATCGAAGGCACGGCAATGTCTGAAAACGGTGCAACCATGGTCACCGCGACGATCGGGACCAGACTGAGACGACCCGCACGGCCCGGTGGCGGCGTAATACCCTTGGCCCGCCTTGACGACACGGTCGGTTTCGGCGTTGAACGAGGGGCGCCGGCATCCCTGCCGGCTGGACCGCCGCCACCTTGGCGGCCGGCCGCTGGGCGTGGTCCGGGCCGGCTGGAAGCCGGCGCTCCGAAACAGGGCGGCCCGACGACCGGCACCCTCGGACCATATGACCCTCGCCCACCGAATACCCCTGGCCCGCATTGATGACAGGTTTGGTTTCGGCGCTGAACCAGGAGCGCCGGCATCCCTGCCGGCTGGACCGCCGCCATCTTGGCGGCCGGCCGCTGGGCGTGGTCCGGGCCGGCTGGAAGCCGGCGGTCCAGCCGGCAAGGATGCCGGCGCTCCTCGTTCAGCACCGAAACCGAACCTGCCGTCAATGCACGCCAGGGGTATTAATCCGCCGGTTGGCTGCGACCATAGTGATTTGCTAGCGTTTTCCCAACTGTCGAGCAATTTAAGTCGAGCGAAAAACCAACGCAGTTTCAAGTCTAGAAAGAAACTAAGCTTGGCGTGTCCAAATATAGTAGCAAAAGCAAACTTCGCTGCTATATATGCGCTCGGAAAACTGGACTGTTTCATCCCCGGCA
>JANQJV010000169.1 GCA_028281465.1 Azospirillaceae bacterium
GGCGTGCACACGAGGCCGACGAGGCGTCGGCGCTCCCACGCAAAGGCCTCCCCGGATGGACCCGTTTGTGCCCAACGGCACCGTTCGTTTCTTGTTAGCGAAAAACCGGCGGACGTCGCACAAGGTCGGTCATGCCGGGCGGCAACGCCCGGCGTCGTGAGGCCGTTTGCCGTCCGAAGAAGCCGCCCACGCGAGTGGGATCGATGAATCCGCCGCTAACCCTTCACCTTTGCTGCTTCATGGGCGGCGGCACGGCGGTGCAGTTCATCGGCGGGCACCTCCTCCAGATGGGTGGCGAGCCACCAGACGTTGCCGGCCGGGTCGCGCACGCCCGCGTTGCGGTCGCCGTAGAACTGGTCGCTGGGCGGCATTAGGCCTTCCGCGCCGGCCTCCAACGCTTTGGCATAAGCCGCGTCGCAGTTCGGAACATAGGTGTACAAAAACGCGGGATGCGGACCGAAGCCGCGCGCCTCGGCCAGCATGATTTGGGAGTCGCCAATGCGCATGTGAGCGTTCCACACGGTGCCATCGGCGTGTCGCAGCACCGTGCCGACGACTTCGCCGTCGAACACATGTCGGACGAAATCCATGACACCGTCGATGCCGTTCACTGCAATGTAGGGCGTGAGCGTACCGCGGTGTTTCGATTGCCATGGGGGCATGCGGTGGTCCTCCTCGGTCGTGGTGCTTGTCAGGCATCGGTGAAGTCTGATCCAGACTGGCGTGTCGTTATCTTGAAAATAATTAAACTTCAACCCTGAACGATATTTGCCGTTCAACCTCTGGCGATGTCCGATCGGATCCTCATCTGTATGAACGAAGGGATTTGCTTCAGCGACCCTTCAGCGATGGAGATGCGGGATGGTGGCATGGCTGTTGTCGCTGGTCGTGGGTTTGGTGCTGGGTGGCCCGCCGCTGCTGGCGGCGCAGGGGGAACCCCTGGTGTATGCGCCCTACCAGTTCCGGCAGGCGTTACCGCCGTCGACCCAATCACAGGGCATTCCGTCGCAGCTCTTCGGATCGTGGCGGACCATCACGCCCGTTGTCGACCAGGGACTGCGCCAGGTGTTTCTTTCCATCGATATCCACCCGGACCGACTGGTGTTCCGGCCCAATTGCCGTTACCTGGACGGGTCGAGTTTGGTCGGCCAGTTCTCTAGCCGGGCCCACATTACGGGCGACACCATTCATGTGCTCGACAAGGCGGGAGACGTGGTGACGGCCGGAACCAACGTGTGTCAGGTGTCGATCACGCCCATGGCCGTGCCGTATGTCGTGCGTGGTCGCGAAGTCTGGCTGGCGTTCGATGGCCGTTGGATCGACTTCGCCCGCCAAGGGGGGTGATCCACACCGCCAACTCAAAGATTTTAGTCAATTTGCTTGTATTGCTGGCGAGAACCCGTAACCCTGCTGCCGGGTCCGGGGTTGTTGGTTTCCGCCCCGACCGGCGGTGGGGCATTGAGATAGGGCATTGGATCCAGGGGAGGCGTTCTGTGCGCGAGTTGCGCTGTCTTGTTTTCAGCCACGCCGAGGTGGCGCAGGCGATTTTGGAACGCCGTCGCCACGTTAACGAATCGGTACCGGAAGGAGCCGTGCGGGACGTCAGCTATCAAAAGACCGAGAACGGGCTGGTCGGCAGTGTGACCTTCGATGATCCGACTGGGAATGAGCAGACGTTGCACGTGACAGAGACGGAAATTCTGGCGGCGATCGTGAAATATTGCCTGTCGCGTCAGGTGCCCATGCCGGTGGAATCGGAAAAGTTCATCCATCTGGTCGAGCACAGTGTCTCCATGATGATCAAGGTGCGCAGCTCGATCCCCACCATTGATGCGCGTCAGGCCGCTGAACGGGGTCGCGGGATCAAACGTCCCAAGCGTATCCCGGCCCATTGAGGCGGCCGGTGCGCCCGGCGAGTGCTTGACCCGGCGCCCATGCGCGACAATTTGACGCGCATGGGATGGGCTGGCGGTCGACCGGGGACCGATTGGTCAAAGGCAATGGGTGGCTGTGGCCGATGTGGTCCGGCCTGGCGGGGGAATGCAAATGCCTTGGGACATCATCGCGTTGGTTGCGGTTGGCCTCGTGGCTTTCAATGCCACCGTGGGTGGGTTCGGCACAGTGGAAACCGGCAACGTCGGCGTGTTCACGCGCTTCGGCACGGTCAGTTCCGAGGAAGTGCGGCCCGGCATTCATTATTCGCCGTGGGCAGAAATCCGTGAGTTCTCCGCCAAAGAAATCGCGGTCCGTTTGGACGATCTGACGCCCAAGGCGGCGGATAACCTGTTCATCAAGGATATGGACATCACGGTCTACTATCGGGTGGCTGCCGACCGGATCGCCGACATCGAGATCAAATACGCGGGCCAGAGCCGCGCGCTGCCGGAAGCGGGGCGGGCGGTGTTTGCCCCGGCCTATGATCTGGTGGCGACCTTGACGCGCAACGCGGCCTATCAGGAAGTCGCACAGCTACAGAGCCTTACGGTGCACACCCAGCGCCAGCGCATTGCCGACAACATCAAGCTGCGCCTGCAGCGCGAATTGGACACCAATGATCCGGATACCTTCGTGGTGTCACGTACCGTCATCCGCAACGTCGTCACGGACCCGGCGATCGAGGCGGAAATCCAGAATATGGTGAACAACCAGAAACGTCTGGAGGCCATGACCGTGGCGGTGCAGATCGCCGAGCGCGAAGCCGAGGTGCGCCTGCGCGAAGCCGCCGGCATCGCGAAAGCCAACGAGGTGATCAACAACACGCTGACCCCGGCGTATTTGCAGCACGAGGCCAACAAGGTGCTGATGGAGTTCGCCCGTAAAGGCGGTACCACCACCATCGTCATCCCCGCCAACATGAATGTCGCCCCGTTGATCAACCTGCCGGTGGGTGAGGCGGCGCCGGTTGCTGACGGGTCCGCCGGGACTTCGACCGATACCACGGCGCCTGCTGCCGGACCGCTCGGTTTTCTCGACTGACGGCGATCACGGCTAGGGCGTCGACCGCCGTAGGAACGCGAGGCTGGTGCCGACGGCGATGAGCAGAGAGCCGGCGAGGCGATCGATCCAGATGGCGACAGGCTCGATGCGGGCAAGGCGATGGGCGCGACCGCCCATGGCACCGTAGCCCAGCAAGACCAAGAATTCGATTGCTTGGCTGGTGATGCCGAGGATGAGAATCTGCAGTGCCACATTGCCGGTCGGGTCGACGAACTGCGGCAAGATGGCCATGAAGAACACCAGGTTCTTCGGATTCGCCAATTGGATGATCACGCCGCCGCGCCAAACATGCCCCACCGCCGTCTCGTTGGCACAGCGAGCCTCCAGCGCACGGGCCCGGCCAAAGATGGTGGTGAGGCCAAGCCAGATCAAGTAAGCCGCCCCGACCCATTTCACCACCACAAACAAAGAGTGTGAGGTCAGGATCAATGCCCCGAGACCGGTCGCTGAAAGGATGAAATAGAGCGTATTACCGGTAACAATGCCGGCGTTGCCTGCCAGTGCCGCTCGTTGTCCGCGCGCCAGCCCTTGCGAGAACACATAGATCGTGGCCGGTCCAGGGGTCAGGCACAGAGCTGTCTCGGTGGCGGCAAACAGCAGCCAGGTGGTCAGGTCCATGGGGCGGCATCCGGCGGAGACATCGGGAGCTATCCCCATAGACTAGGGCATTTTCAACGGAGAGGGAGCCCGGTTCGGCAGGTCGAAAATGCGGCGACACAAAAGGGTAGAGTGGTTTCTCCAAATCCACTGAGCGTGCGGCCAATCCAGGACCTGTGGACGATGACAGTTTGCGGTTCTTGTATGGATTGTGGGATCCCGCTGCGCCGGTGGACCCGGTCATGGGCCGAATTATCGATACGACGAATGTTGTTATACCAACGGCCCGAAACAATGACCGGTCCTCGGGCCGCCCTGTTTCGGAGCGCCGGCCTCCTTGCCGGCTGGACCGCCGGCGTCCAGCCGGCCCGGACCCCGCCCAGCGGCCGG
>JANQJV010000172.1 GCA_028281465.1 Azospirillaceae bacterium
GACATAGCCCCCCTGATCAAGCCTCGCGAACGGCAGCGACTGCGCCCAACACGAGGCACCAAGACCGGGAACGGCCCGTCCGTCGGCGCCGAACCAACATGCATGCCCGCTACATCGTCGAAAGTCCGATCGAACCGGCCAGAGAGCGCAGCAACCACTTCAACGCCGTAAATCTGCAACCTAACGTTGAAAAACCGAACCGAAACACGGCATCTGATTGAGCCTCGTGCATAATCCGGGCTACCAATCTTGGCGGCAAGCCCAAGAGATGATCTCTTTGTTCTTCACGCTTGTTGGTTTTATCGTCTACCTACAGATGAGTGTATCGGTCAGTCACCCCAATATTTTTCGATTTCTCGTCTCATCTGCAGTAATGAGGTTAGCGGGACAGGTAGTATTCTTTATCTTCTCCGCCCTCATCGAGGCAATAAAATCTGGGCAATTCATCTGGCGCCAATGAGCAACCGAACCCCAGGCAACCCGAATTGACCTTTGATTTAGTCAAGATTACCAGGGAGATCATAACAAGTGTTGAAAAATTCACTCTTTCCTATTTTACTTTTTTCCTACCCCGACAGGCAGGTCACTCAATCTCTGCTCTTTGACAATAGGCTGTAGACTGACATTTCCTCATTCCGGGTGGCGGCGCGAAAATAGCGCCGCCATGTCCCCCATCCACGGCATGACTTTCTGCCCCAAGAGCTCAAATGGGCCGCCGATGCGCACGGTGTCGTGGGTCTCTTGAAATGCGGCCACCACGGCGGCGGGCGTGCCGCGGCTGAAGACAAAATACACCCGCTCTTCCTGCAGTTTGTGCACCACCTCGAATTGATCCGGATGGAAGCCGAGAGGGTCGATCTTCCAGACACCGACCATGGTGTCATAGACCCAAGCGTCGATGGCGCCCGCTTCCAGAGCGCCCAGGCAGTGGAACACTCCGGATACTTGACACCCCTTGTCTCTGCCGCGGTGCCGTTCGACCCGCGACCCCTTGCGGGAGTCATATCGGCCACAACGGGCTTCGGGTTCAGGCCGTCAGAAAGTCCAACACAGCGCGGTTGAAGGCCCGCCGACGCTCGAGGAACACGCCGTGGCCGGCACGCTCGAACAAGACCAGACGGCCATGGGGCAGGCCGGCGGCACATTCCTGCAGCAGAACCGTTGGAAAGAACGCGTCCCCGGTTGCCCCCACCAGCAGGGTCGGTGTCTCGATCTGGCCGAGCCGGTCGGTCAGATCGAACCGGGCTACGGCCCCGCACGATCGCTCCAGATCCCTAGCAATCTCTAAGGAACGGGGGCAGCCAAGACGCCCGAAGTGTCACCATGAGGGTCAACACTGGGCGGCGCCAGCCGGTGAACACCGTCCCGACCCTCTGCCGATACAGCGCTAACCAGCGGCCGGTATGTGCCAACATGATCCAACGCAATGCGATGGCGAACCCCTGGGCACTCGGCCTATGGGCGGAAACGACCAGCACCAGCGAGCGCAGCCGATCCGGACGCTCGGCGGCCAATTGCAAGCCCACGAAGCCGCCAAACGACATGCCGAGAGCAGACACTCTGCCGGCGCAGCGCGGATGGGCGATCACGATTTCGTCGAGCGCATCGACATAGTCCGCGGCCATCTCCGCCACGCTGATGCCCCCTGCCAGCGCACGCCGCCGGCTGAGGACGAAAACAGTGTGCGTGGGGCGGAAGACGGCGAAGGCGTGGGCATAGCCTCGGGCAGCAGCGATCACCTCGATGAAGCAGTCGGCCAACCCCGGAAAGACGACAAGTACCGAGTCCCCGCCCGGCAGCTTGACGTAACCCAGACCATTGGCAAAGTGCCCAACCTCAAACCAATCCGTCATACCATCGCCCTTGCCCGACCGGCTTCGGTCACGCCGCGGCATGGCCACCATCTGCACGCCGGGTTTAACCTATCGCGGGGACCCAACCAACGAGTTAAGATTCTCTAAACCCCAATGCGCAGACCGGCACCGACCCCACTATGGACAGTGCCTGGACCACCACCACCGTCGCGAAAACGGGCTGGACGCATGCAGGCCGGCTGAACGATGCTGTGGCTCGCTTTCGCCCAACCGCACGGGAGACGATCGGCCATGACCGCCGACCGGTTCGACGCCGAAGCCCATATGGATGTGCTCGCCCCAACGATGGGCCTGGCCATTTCGACCGAGCAGCGACCAGGGGTTGCACTGTACCTTTCGTTGTCGGCCGACATGGCATCGCAGGTGCTCGCATTCTCTCTGCCCCAGGAAAGCGAACCGGCGGCGGTGTTCCGCCCCACGCGACGGTGCGCCCGATGACCGCGGCATCCATGGGCGTGGCCGCCCTGGCCCGGGCCGTACGCACCCGACTCGTTTCGGCCCGCGAGGTGACGGAGGCGGCCCTGGCGCGAATCGACGCCGCCAACACAGCCCTCGGTGCCTTCACCGCGGTCACGGCCGACCGCGCGCTGGCCGAAGCGGCCCGGGTCGATGCGGCCGTGGCCCGTGGCGACGATCCCGGCCCCTTGGCAGGTGTCCCCTATGCCGTCAAGAACCTGTTCGATGTGGCCGGCCTGCCCACCCTGGCCGGATCGAAGATCAATCGCGACCGGAAACCGGCGGCATTCGATGCCACATTGGTCAGCCGCCTGCGCCAAGCTGGTGCGTTGCTCACCGGAACCCTCAACATGGGCGAATTTGCCTATGACTTCACGGGTGAGAACGCCCACTATGGCCCATCGCGCAACCCGCATGACCCGAGCCGCATGACGGGCGGTTCGTCCGGCGGCAGCGGGTCGGCCGTCGCTGCCGGCTTGGTGCCGACTGCGCTCGGCTCCGATACAAACGGCTCGATCCGCGTGCCGGCGTCCTTTTGCGGCCTCTTCGGCATCAAGCCGACCTTCGGCCGGCTCAGCCGCGCCGGCACGTTCGCATTCTGCCCAGCGCTGGACCATGTCGGCCCGTTTGCCCGCTCGGTGGAAGACCTCGCCTTGGTCTACGATGCCGTGCAGGGTGCCGACCCTGACGACCCCGCCTGCAGCGCCGGTGGCGTGGAACCGGTGACCGCGGCTCTGGGCGGCGGCATCGCCGACATTCGCCTGGCCGTGGCCGATGACTACTTCGCCACCGACGGCCTGCCCGAGGCCGCCGCAGCGATGGCCTTGGCGTCCGACGCCTTGGGCGTGCACCGGCGCATCACCATTCCACAGGCAGCCCGCGCGCGCGCGGCCGCCTATATCATCACCAACACCGAGAGCAGCGCGTTGCATCTGGAGACGCTGCGCACGCGCGCCGATGACTATGATCCAGCCGTACGCGACCGCATGCTGGCCGGGGCCCTGCTGCCGGCCGCTTGGTATGTCCAGGCGCAACGCTTCCGGCATTGGTATGCCGGCCAATGCGAACACCTGTTCGACGCGCTCGACGTGGTGCTCGCCCCAGCCACCCCCTGCCCGGCGCCACCGATCGGCCAGAAAACCATGCTTTTGCGCGGCGAAGAGATGCTGGTGCGCCCAAACATCGGCGTCTTCACACAGCCGATTTCCTTCGCCGGTCTGCCGGTGGTCGCGGTCCCCATGGCAACGGACGGTCCTCTACCCATGGGCATCCAAGTCATTGCAGCCCCCTGGCGCGAGGATCACGCCTTCCGCGTCGCCGCCGCCTTGGAGAGCGCCGGCGTTACCCGGGCCACGGTTGCACCATCGGGGTCACTTTCGCCGTGACGGGCGCCGGGAAGCGAGCAGGCTAGCGCCCATCCGCATCAGCCCAAGGCCGCCGAACGCCATGAGATAGAGCCGCCAGGACGGTGCGGTGTTGGCGAAGAGGCGCGTCCGCAGCTCGGAGCGCCGCTCACCGGCGGTGCCGGCTGCCACCCACTGCTCCGGTTCGGCCTCGAGGTCACGCCGGGTTTGCCGATGGATCACGGCGACTTCCGCCAAAAACACGACGGTGACGGCGACCATTGCGAGGGTGAGCAAACGTCTCGGGTCCACGGCGGCGCGTTCCGACATCGCGAAGCAGGAACCGATAGCACGACCGCCTCGGACCGGGAGATCACGGTGGCTTCATCACCGTGTCATGGCCACGACGGCATCAACGAGCCGCTCGGCATCGCCGTACCATGCCATAAGGCCGTGTTGGCCATCGCTCGTAGGATGCGCCGGGCCCATCCCTGTCTGTCTGTGCTACCGCTTCGCTGCTTGAGCACATGTGCTACGGCGCCTGCCTTTGGCCCAGGCGGTCGACACATCGGCCCGCCGGTTTCAGTCCGGCGTCCAGGGCGTCGGCGGAGCCGGGTACGGCAAGTTCAACAGCCCGATCTGGTTGCCCATGCGGGTTTGCACCGCACCGCTGACCATCTTCACGCCATCGAAACCCTCAATGGTCGAGAACAACAGGATGTTCAAGGACCCGCCATAGAAGAAGTTACCGAACGGCGTCACACCCTTCTCGACCGTGGCCCCCTCGACCGTGCCGTCGGCAAACACGACGGAACCGACCGTGTCCAACCCGACGGGAATCGAGGCGACATAGCCGGTGAGCATGGCCGGCTCCGTGTCGGGCAAGTTGGCATAGGTGGTCTCGATGATCACCACCCCGCGCTGGAAGCCCTGGAATTGGCTGAAATCGGTGCCCGGCCGACCGACGTTGCCATCAAGCGGCACCCAGTTGGGCCAATCGCTGTAGCCGAAGGTGCCGTAGGCGTGGGGGTTCGCATTATCGATCGCGGCCTCGACCACCTCGACATAGCGGATCACCCCATCGACCGGGCTGTGGAAGTGATGATAGGTGTTCGGCATCAAGACGCAGCTGAGACCGGTGCCGCCGACGAACGTGTCCTTGAGGTCTTGCGGTGCGTTGGCCAGCAGACTGTCCACGGACATGGGAATACCCTTGATGTCCAGCACCGTGTTCAGCTGCAGGGGGTTGTCGATCCATTTCCGGGTGACCGGTCCCGGATCCTGCTCGACCACTTGGATCAACGGATTCATAATGCAGTCCGTCGGGGCAACGATCACATAGTCACGCTCCGGCATGGTCACCGGCCGAGACGGGTAGTACCCCAGTTCGGGGCTGTAGATCAGATTGCGAGCAAAGAACTGATTCCAGGAGTGATACCCCGCAGCATCCTGGATCACATAATCTTCGATCTCGATCCGCGGATCCGCCACCCACTCAGGCACGATCTGGGCGGACGGTGGGCTATCCATGTAATCTTTGTAGTTTCGATTGAAGAGAATCAGGAAGTTGGCCACCGTGGACAATCGCATTTCCGGATCGTTCGGGTCGATGCCCGAGACCATGCGCACCCCGGCTTCGTTCTTGTAGTATAGCCAGGCAAAGTACTGGATCGAATCAAGGGCGTTGTTGCTGGTGCCGATGATCTCGGACGGCTTGGTGCAGACTTGCGCATAGAAGTCGATGATCGCATCCTTGAGCCCGGCACCATCTTCGGCGGATGCCCAGGGGTTGTCGCCGGAGCCGTTGTATTTGTACCCCGGCGGCAGCGGCCGCAGCCCCTCGAAGACCGCCTGAAACGCCGCCCGGGTGGCCGGGTCATTGTCGTAGCTTTCGCTCAGATAGGTCAGCGACTCGCCGCATGGCGACTCCGGGTTGGCGGTTTGAGCGGCAAGCTCGGTGACAGGCAAGCCACCGAAAGCCAAGCCGAAAAGGCCGGTGCCGACGAAAACCCCGGCTCGGTGAGTTCTCACGCGCATCATCGTTCCCTCTCCTCACGTCACGGGTCCATTCCAATCCACTATCTCGAAATAGACTCTGTTTACGGTAAGATAGACAGCACAGTATACCACGACCACGCGCCACACAAATCGCGTTTCTCATTCCGCAATACACAATCAGCACCAATGACTCAACCAATCTATCATCCATTGGGTCTGGCTTTTCTTCTGTCGATCTTTCCTCTCTGAAAATGAATGGGATTCTTAGTTTTATTAGAGTATTTTCTCAACACAAAGATTGCATAGATGTTCATCACACTCTTACTATAGAGTATCAAATCCTGATCAAAATTTTATAAGAAAATTAATACAAAGTGGGATTTTGCGCATTGGGTGAAGCATTATCTTGATGTCGATAAACTAATTCAGGTGCATGAATTTTCTGTGATTTATGATATCAACCGCCACTCAGCGTCTCGGACCGGGAGGGCACCCCGATCCGAGACAGTATTCATACCGATACATGATCGTATGACGACAGCTGGTGCGGCAAAGCATCCGCCAACAGTGCTGAAGTCGGAAATGGCTCCTTATTGGCCCGGCGGTGGACAGATGTCCGAGCCACCATCATTGACGTCATCAAATTGACTGATCCCGGCGATGACGTTAACAGTCCCAACAGGCGTGGGAATATCGAACCCTGGATAGGTCACGGAGCCGGTGGTGAGAAGACCGGTGAGGGTCAGATGACTGAGAGTGTCACCACAGATCCAGCCTTGTTCCGCATTCGGCGGCGTCGCTTTGGCGCTGATCGAATAGGTGTAGCAACCGGCCGGCAGGGTTACGGAACCTGGGATGGGATTCTCCCAGAAGTCACTGACGGGCGGTTGACCCTGATAGTTGTCGGCTGTCGCAACGATAGAACCATCCTGCGCAATTACAATGCCGAGCTCATTCGAGGTATAGGTTCCAAAGATGAACGTGCCTTCGGTCGTGATGCAGACGTCCGTATCGGCGTGAGACGGCACGGTGGCAGTAGCAACCAAAGCTGCCGCCAAAATAATCGAAGAAAGAGATTTATTCATAATGTCCTCCGTTGCTTCGTTACCTTCTATGTTTCGAAGGCCCGCTGATCTACCCAGATTCTTCTGGTCTGATAAACAGAAATTTTGAGAAGTTTTTGTGACTCTTCGCGATTCCTGATTCCTTGATTCTATCTATTACTTACTCCAAATGAAATCCGCGTTGTGCTCTGATCTGAGCATCAGAAATTCATGATACGCAGTCACCGTAAGAAATTTCTCTGGGTGCCGCGAAGCTATCTACTCAGAAAAATTTCGCGAGAGACTCCGTCGCCTGGATTCCAGCATGGGTCAGTGCAGAGGCAGCGCGCTCCTGACATCTGAGGTCCGGATTCACACGCCCACCACCCTTGCTCTCTAATACGATCACTGCGATTATATTAATCAGCATGAGTGCGCACTGGTTTCTATCTATCTAACTGCCACACTATCTCTTTAAAGATTTATAAAATGTATATACTATTGACTTTAAGATAACTCTATTGATGCGCCACATATGGCCCACTCGATACACGGACTATTACTAAAGTAGCGCGATGGATCCTGTGGCTCATTCGGGTGTTCTCCCGCTTCCTTTTTTGGGAGTGGGCCGACGGGAGGGTGTCTCAGTTTGGCCAGGGCCCTGACATTGGGCCGATGGGCAGCAGGCGGAGTCCGACACCATGCCCGATCCCGATGAGCGGCAGGTCTAGGGTATGACAGGAGGAAGGCTTGCGGGCCCGTTGCGTCTTGAAGGTAGCATCGTGGCGTTCCAGAGTCTGTTCTCGCGCACGGTACCATGCACAGGCGGCGCTGTGGCCATCCGACGGCGGCCCCCGCACCGGCGTGCACACGAGGCCGATGAGGCGTCGGCGCTCCCACGCAAAGGCCTCCCCGGATGGACCCGTTTGTGCCCAACGGTACCGTTCGTTTCTTGTTAGGATACGGCAAATTCAGTCCTTGATGGGACGTGGGAGTCCTCCTTTTCTGACCGGTTCGGCTACACTAGAATAGTCATTGGCGATAAACGGCGTTTTGTCTATGCCGTGCCACGCCCATTGCCGGGAATTAATACCCATGGCCCGCATTGATGACAGGTTCGGTTTCGGCGCTCCGAAACAGGGCGACCCGAGGACCGGTCAGTGTTTCGGGCCGTTGGTATAAAATGTCCTCACGTGCACGTCTTGCCACGGTAATGGTTGTGGCGGAGGAATTGAACACGACGATGCACGCACGGTAGTCACCCTGGACTATTTTTTCTCCATATGTTTCCATCAATGAGCATTATCAAGTCGTCGGTGTCTATCCGGCGCATCCCGCTGCTGCTCTCGTTCGGATCGCCGCCGCCGCTCTCGTAAAATGGCGCAAAAGGGGCGCGGCGCAAAAAACCGCGGCAGTGATATGGTGTCGGTCCGTGCCGCTTCCCAAGGTCATCATTGTGGTTTCCGGTCGGCGGACTTCCAGGTGACTCGGGCGTAACGCATGCAAAGTGCGCCGGACACCAGCGTCGGGCCGATCCCGGAATAGCCTTCGGCCAGCAGCGCATCCTGGGCATCCAGATCGGCCGTCGGGACCTCGACGGTGGTCTCGGCGTCGAAACTTACCTCACTGCCCAAGTCATCATGCAAGGTATAGCGAAGCGCCTTGCCATGACCGCGGCTCAGGCCGCGGACGATCAGGCCCGTCGGCACGAAGGCCTGCAGGCTATACCGGTTACGCGGCGAGATGGTTGCCACCGCATGGCGGAAGCCGCGTGCCAGGGCATAGACGAGGCGTAACTCGTTCAGGCGCCGTCCGATGCGGCCGCCGCGGTAATCCGGGTCGACCACCAGGCCCTCCATCTGGGCCGAACGGTCCAGGGCTGCTTGGCTCAAGTTGATGGTGCGGCCTTGGTGTTCAGTCAGAGTAATCGGGTACTGCGCCGCGGCATAACCAATCAATCGTCGGCCGTCGAAGGCGCCGGCCGTGCGGCCCTGTGTCCGAAGGATGCGAGCGTGCCGGTCCGCCGGTACCGCACGCAGTACATCCGGATTCGGCAAGCCTGCCAACACGCGATCTTGCAAAGCGAGGACGGTGTCGATCTCAGGGTCGTCGAGATAACGGTATGTGATGGGGCATATCTGCCCGGTCGGCCGGTAACTGGCCGGGGCTTCGGCCGACCAGTGTTCCAAGGTGGCGGTCGGCAGACCCTTCAAGCCAAAGCCCCATTCCCGGTCGATGCCAGCCATGGCCGTTTCCCGTGGTTGGCGCCGGGGCCCTTGCCGACCGGTCGCAACGAAATCCATAGAACATTACCACGGAATACAATTCGGCGTCTGCGCTTTCGGCGCAGTCATGCACTGGCGGGGTTGTTGGTGTCTGCACCGTCTGTTTCGTCGCTGCCCTGTGGGAACGGTCCCGGTAGATAGGCATACAGGCAAGCGAGATCGAGCGACCCGCGCCGGTCATCGACATGGCGCGCCACCGCCCCGATCACGCCATCGAGCAGATCTTCGGGTGCGGCAACGTCGGCTTGACGCAGGCAATCCATCAGCCGGCCGGTGCCGAAGGGGTGCCCGTCGCGATCACAGCCGCCGATGACGCCATCGGTGATCAGGAGAAGCCCGCTGCCGGCCGGGATCGCAACCTCGTGCTCCGGAAACCGGATCCCGGCGTTGCGGCCCAAGGGGGGAGCCGGTGTATCGATCACCGGCACAGGGACTGCCTCCGGCACCAACCAGGCGGCTGCAGCGCCGGCATGGGCGCATCGGAACCGGCCGTCGACGAGGGACAAGGTGCCCCAGACGGCACCGAGCGCCGGAGGTACGCCGGGGAGTGCCGCCAACTCGTCATTGAGTCGGGCCAAGCGCTCGGACGGCGACAAGCCGAACGGGTCGCTGTCCCGCGACAGCGCTTGCAGCATGGCCTGGAACGACGCAAGGCGTATGGCGCCAGCCAGACCGCCGGTGTCGCTGGACACAACCACCATATCCAAGCATTCACCGGTGCGCCATGCGTAGGCAAACAGGCAGCGCGGCAGCACATCACCCGGCAAGCTGCGGCCGCCGACCCATCCTCCCGGCGGTTCGGGCAAGACGGTTGGCGCTGGAAGAGCGGCCAAGAGGGCGTTGCGAGTCCGCAGAGCATCATCGGCCAAGGCCTTGCCATGGCGCTGCAGCATCTCGGCCCGGTTGCGTGCCGCGTTGAGTCGCTCCTGCAGAGTGCCAATTTGCTCGGTGAGAACGCCGAACGCTTGGGCCAACAACGCAAAGCCGGCGCGTGGTGGCGCCTTCCGCTCAAACGGCGGGCCATTGAACCGTGGGCCATCGGACGGCGGAGCCGGGGTCGCCGTCTCGCCAGTGTCGGTCCGTGCTGCAGCTTCC
Source organism: Azospirillaceae bacterium (assembly GCA_028281465.1). Classification (GTDB taxonomy): domain Bacteria; phylum Pseudomonadota; class Alphaproteobacteria; order Azospirillales; family Azospirillaceae; genus JANQJV01. The sequence goes on from JANQJV010000172.1 coordinate 10,095, forward strand.
AGATTGGACAGACGTCGCAAGAGATCTGCCCGCGCCTCGCCATCCAAGGACTCCGCCAGGCGGGTCAGGTGGTGGTGGATGAAGCGGCGCTGGCGTGCGCCTTGGCGTTGTCGGGCTTGTCGCATGCTCTGAAAGCCGAGCAGGTTGCGGCGCAAACGGTCGATGGCCGTCGCGATACTGCCGATTTCGTCGGATCGACGCAGCCCGTGCACGGTCACATCGGTCCTCTCGTGTGCCAGCGCATCCAAGGTTACCGCTGCACTGGCCAGCGGAGCCAACGATCGGCGGACATGGAGGGCCAGCGTCAGGAACGCCAACAAGATCAGGCCAACCACGACGAACACGCTGCTCTGCGTGGTCATCTGTTCTTCGGCCATGAGCGGTGTGACGTCGCGCACGATCATCAGATGGGCGATCAGAGTACCCAGATCGGCGCGCAACGGTAAACGGACGACGCGGTAATGGCGGTCGTTGAGGTGGACCGATTGCCGGTCGCGGGTCGGGTCGAAGGTGCCTGTCGCGATCAGACGCTGCCAAAAGAAATCCGAAGTGGTTGCGAGCAGGCGACCACGCCGATTGACCACCAGCACCCGACTGCTGGTGGCATCTTCCATCTCATGCAAGGCGACGTCGATTGGGATCCCGACCGCCGCGGCGCCCACCACCCGATCGGCACGGGTGAGCGGAAACACGACCGCAAGCATGATGGTGCGTGCCGATTCGTTGCCGATGCCACGCAGAACGACGCCGTCGCCGATCACCTCGGCGACCCGTTCAGTCGCGATCATGGCCTGAGGAAACAGTCCGGCGGCCGATGTAAAGACCAGGCCGCCATCGAGATCATACACTTCCACCCGCTCCACCGGGCTCATGGCGCGCAGGCGGTCGGTCAGTTCAGGCATGCGCCAGCGGACACGTTCGAGCCGTCCGGTCGCCAGAGCGCCGGCCAGCGAGGCGTCGAGGCGGACCACGTCAAGCGTTTCCTCCATGCGCCGGTGCAAGATTTCCAACACCTTGTTCCATACCACCTGGCGATCGTGCAGAATGGCGGTTTCGAACCCGTAACGGTTCTGGCGCTCGCGTTCACGGCCGATCATCACCAGTGCCAGGGTGACGAGCAAGCCGAACCCGAGGATGAGCAGCGTGAGCCGCGTGCTGAGCCGCATCGACCGATCCTTGTCTCAGTCTGTTGCCGCGTATGGACGGCCGACCGCCGCCATTGCCGCACCCAGGCAGAAGCCGGCACCAGCAAACAAGGCGGCCAGCGACCAGAGCTGCTCAAAATGGGAGAGGAACAGCGCGATCGCACCGGCCAGCGATGTGCCACCCAGGGCAACCACGCTCAGGGCCGGCCAGCGATCGGATGACAGCGTCCGGCACAGCCCCGCACCCAGCAGGGTGGCCAAGGCCACTGCCATGAGAAACTGGCCGATGACGCTGGGGTCGGCACCGTGCAAGTCGGCATGCATCGGGATCAGCAAGAAGACGGTCGTGGCCGCCGTCAAGCCCACGAACATTGCGATGGCCGGTAGTGGTGAGTCGATCCTGGGGTGAACCGACCTCCTCTGCCGCAGCACCGGTGTTACCGACCGCACCGCCACCACCGCCGCCACGAGCGTAACGGCCACGGCGGCCCACCATGCGACCGACAAGGACGTCCAGGTTAGCAACATGCCGCCGATTGGCGGGCCGCATACGGCTGCGGAAAAGCTTGGTATGAGCAACACCACGGTGCGCCGGTTTGGCGCAGGCCCGGTGGCGGCGAGGCCGACATAGCGCCAAGCTGCCAAGGTCATCAGGCAGACGCCGGCGCCGAGCAAGGCTGCGCCCAGGTGCATGGCTAGACCGGTCGGTACCGGGTTTAGCGCCCCCGTGATGAAGCCGGCAAGGCACAACGCGATGCCAAGGCCCAGGGTCAAGCCAGGTTCGCGCTGGCGCAGCGGCGGCAGAATGGTCAGGACCATGCCGATCAGGACGGCCGCACCGAAGGCGAGCAGCCCGTGGAATCCCCCGATGTGGGGGTGTTGGTGCACATCCGTGGGTGTTGGCTCGGTCAGAGCCGCCGGAACGAAGAAGGGCATGGTCATGCCCACGGCCAGGAATACCAGGAAGTACGGAAAGCGCACCCGCCACGGCGATAGGGTCTCCGGATCGGGCGGCGCATCGGTGGCGGCAAACGAAAAGCGCTTGCGGATGGTCGCCACTTCCGTGTCGACCTGCGCCGCGATGGTCTCGTCCAATTGGCCCGCCTTGATGTCTTCGGCTTCCGACGCCAAGCGATCGAATCGGTCATTGATCGTGAAGATCGTGCTGTCGACCGTTTGGCCCAGGCGGCCGATGGCATTGGCCGGCCAATGGGCCCCGTGGTGGCGCAGGTCGCCACCGGCAGCTTGCGCCAGGATCGACGCCAGACCGCTGAGTGGGGCACCATGACCGACCACGAAGACATAGGAGAGGGCCTCCCACAGCACGATGAGGCCGACGAGCAGGACCACAATGATTTCGACCGGTAGTAGTAGATCTTGCAGTGCGAAGAATTCTGCCGTCGCCCCGACATGCAGGAAGCCGACGACCCGGGCGTTGTGGCTGATCAGTACGGTCGTGTTCAGGCCGTTGGCGCCGGCGGTGGCGATCCGCTGCGTCCCGCTGTCTGCGATGGTCACCGCTGGGAGCAGCGTGTCTGGTGCCGTCCGGGAGTACAAAATCGTGCCGTCCGCATCGGTAACGACCAGGTAACTCAGGCCGCGGTTTTCCTCCAGGATGGTTCCAAGGAACGCCTCCATGCCGCGTAGCTCGGTAAATGGGATGCCAAGGCTGAGCGCATACTCCAGCGCGGCCACCGTGTTGTCGCCAATGACGACGGCCTTGCGCTGCACGGCTTCGGCCAAATCGGATTCGGCCAGACGCGTGGTGTCTAGAGTTAGTCCGGCCTGCGCGACCGCCAGGATCACACCGACCAGCACCATCGCAACCCAGATGCGCTGGGACAGGTTCAACGACGGCGGCGGCCAGTGGGCCGGCTGCGGGGCCGGGACGGGCGTCTGGGCGGGCAGCGGCATGGCGGTCGCTCAGGCTTCGTTGTCGATATCGTGGATTCGGCGACGTGCCGCGTCCACGGACGTGATGGCATCCCGGATCGTGGCCGCGTAGGGATCGAACAGCGGATCATCCACAGGCGGCAGCACAATGGCAGGGTTGTCGCGCAGCTGTCGGGTGACCTCGGCCATGGTCTGCAGGCGTTGAGCTGCGCTTCGGGTGATGCGGCGAAACACAAGCCCAGCCGCAACGGTGCCGGCTAGAATGATCACGCCGCCGATCATCAACACCCGGTCGATGAGATCGGCACGGGCATCTTCGTATGCGGCGCGGGAATAGGTGATGGCGACGATGCCTTCGGCCTGGTCGAAACTGTTATGGATCGTGGCGCCAATGGTGTCGCCGTGCGCCTCGGCCACGAACCACCGCCCGTCGGGGCTTGTGGTCCAGGCCTCAAGCCAGCGTTCCGCCACCAGATCGCCAGCATAGCTCGAATCGCTGCTGAACAGCACCAGGCCGTCGGCGTCGAACACCTCGATGCCGAGGATTTCCGGGTCGAGTTGAGCTTGCTCGTCCAGTCGGCTGCGGACCCGCGGAATGGACTGCAGCGGTAGGCCGAGCGCCATTTCAGCTTCCAGGAAACTCGAAAGGTCGTTCAGCACAACAGCAAAGCGCGAACGCAGCAGATCCACCCAGGCTGCATCAAACCGATTAAGCGTGGCCAGCCCGGTCAGTCCGACGATGATCACCAATCCGGCGATGGCAGCGAGGGTCGGGCGCAGAAACAGACCGGCGGTCATGGCAGCGTTGATTTCCGAAGCAGTGGGCACGGTCCTTGCACAGGCCACAGCCGGCCCCACCGATCCAGCACGACCCGGCAGGTGGTTCCGACAGAAGGGCCTTCCGGCCGCGCAACACCGCCGGAACGCCTTATTATCGGGGTTCGGGGCCGGAGTTCAATGCCGGCTCGTGGTGGTCGGGCTACACCATGGCCGGTTCGTTCCTTGATTAGCCGGATTGGCGTGGATATGCTTCTCCGCGTCGCGGCGAGAGCGGCCACCGGGAGGCTTTCCGTGCGGAATATCAAGGTGCTCGGATTGTGGCGGAAGGCGCTCGTGGAAAGCGTGCGCCGCGATGGGCCGGACCTGTCGGCCCGTCAGCTCGCCCTGCTGCTCACCGTCTATTTGGTCGATCCGCCGCACACCGTGCGTGGTCTGGCGCACACCCTTAACATTTCCAAACCGGCGATCACGCGGGCGTTGGACCGGCTTTCGGTGCTTGGCTTCATCAAGCGCAAACGCGACACGGAAGATCGACGCAACGTGTTGGTGCAGCGGACTGTCAAGGGATCGGTCTATCTCAGCGAGTTCGCCGATCTCGTCGTCGATGCCGGGGCGGTTACGCCGGAAGACATGGTGGCCCATCTCGACGCGGAGCGGGCCCGCCAACAGACCCAATCGGCCGTGGACAAGGGCTTGGGCGACCGTACCGGTGCGGCACCGCTCGCCGCTGGTGTGGTCGAGGAGCCGTTGCCGGCGCAATCGGCAGCATGACATGGATGGCATGACGGGGCTCGATCCACGCCGTTACCCGGTGCGTCCGGACCTGGCCGCGGACTCTTTGCGTGGCCGAGTCACCGCGGCACGGTTCGCGGAGCCGGTGCCGCATCGCTGCCGACGTGGCCGGACCAGTCTCCATGCCGCCCCCGACGCTGGTGCCATGAAGACTAGTGAGCTGCTGTACGGCGAGTCGTTTGCCGTCTACGACCGGTGCCGGCGCTGGGCGTGGGGGCAATGCGGCACCGACGGTTACGTTGGCTATGTCCGTCTGCACGCCCTGCGCGCCGCCGAACCAAGTCCGACACCGACCCATCGTGTTGCGGTGCCATGGACCTGGTTGACAGACGCGCCGGCGCTGAAGCATCCGCCGCGCGACGCATTGGGTTTCGGCACCCTTCTTGCCGTTGCCGGCACCGTCAACGGCTATGCGGCGCTGGCGGACGGCGGTTGGGTGTTTGCCGGCCACCTGCGTCCGGCCGACCAGGTCGACACCGATCCGGTGGCCGTGGCCGAACGTTTCGTTGGTGTACCCTATCTATGGGGTGGGCGGAGCAGCCACGGCGTCGACTGCTCTGGGCTGGTGCAGATGGTGTTGGCGGCCTGCGGTGTGGCGGCGCCGCGCGATAGCGATATGATGGCGGCGGAATTGGGCACGCTGGTTTCGCAGACTGGTCAGGATGTCGCCCTTCGCCGCGGCGACATCGTGTTTTTCCCGGGCCATGTCGCCTTGATGGCGGATGCCGAGACGGTGATCCATGCCACGGCCTTTACCCAGTCGGTGTGCAAGGAGCCTTTGGCGGCCGTGGCCGAGCGCGCCGACCCGTCACGCGGCCGCGGCGTCACCGCCGTACGACGTCTCGGCTAAGGTTCGGCTCCGGGATCGCGGCTGGGAGACCCGAAGCATCGGTCTCCAGCCCGGCACCGGAGGGAAGCAGCATGGGCTTTGCCGTGGAGTGCGTCGACTCTGCTGCGGCCGTGTTCGCGGCTGCGCGGGGATTCCTCGACGCGGATCCGATCGCGCACAACATAATCGCCACAATCCTGCAAAGTCGTCTCGCCGACGGGGTCGCGATGCGGTGTTGGCTGGTCAGGGATGAAGACGCCGTCGTCCATGGTCTGGCACTGCAATCGCCGCCCGTGCTTCCGGCGAACCTACCCCCTATGCCCAAGGGGCCCACCACTGCTTTGGCATCGGAGATGGCTGCGACTGGCGTTCGGCTTCCGGGCATCGCCGGGTCTGCGGCAACGGCTGCCTGGTTCGCGGGCGAATGGACCGAGCGCACCGACACTGGGGCGGTTCCCGAGGTCGGTTTTCGCCTCTATGAGCAAACCACCGGTTCGCCGGCGTCGACGGCGGCGGGCCGGCTGGTGCGCGTGGCGGCAGAGGATCACGATTTGGCCGTCTCTTGGATTGCCGATTTCTATCGGGAAATCGGCGAGCCCGAGAACGACCCGACGCGTGGCACGGCTGAGCACATTGCCCAAGGCTTGCTGTGGATGTGGGATGGCGATGGACCGAAAACGATGTTGGCCCACGCGCCACCGTGTCTCGGTGTGGTTCGTATCCGCATGGCCTACACGCCACCCTCGCTACGCTGTCACGGGTATGCCTCGGCGGCGGTTTCTGCCCTATCGGCACAGCTTGCGGCCGCCGGACACCGCCGCTTGCTGTTCACCCACCTTGCCAATCCGGTTGCCAATAGACTCTATCGCCGTATCGGCTATCGGGCTGTCGGGGAAGCGCTGCGCTACCGTTTCTTGTAGTGCCGCGGCGGGACTCTGGCGGCTGGCGAGGCGCTTGACAACCGGGCCATCAACCAAGCGATGGTCCCAGAGGTGTGCGCCATGGCGACGTGCACGCGGTGGACACCAGCCCAGGTCGCCCTGGCCTGGCTGCTCGTGCAGAGCCAAGACATCGTGTCGATCCCGGGTACCAAGCGTTTCCGCTACCTTGAGGCAATCGTCGTCACCGCCGGTATCGGTCGGCCCGAAGCAGACTGTGCCGAACTGGACCGGCGCCTGGCCGCGTTCCCGGTCGTTGCGGCGCGCGACGCCGAAGACGGCATGAAGGGGATCGGGGGTGACCCGTTGACGCGAGCGGACATGGCCCAAGGCCACACCGACGGGCTACCGACGGGGCGTCGTCAACACATCCCGGCTGGCCAGGACGGCGCCGCCGACAATGAGCAGGCAGGCAGTCCAGGTCGACCAGTGGCCCTCACCCAGGCCAAAGACGATCAACAGCACGGTCGAGATCAGCGGCGCTGCATAGGCCGAGGCTCCCAAGGCCCGAATATCCCCATGCTTGGTGCCATAATCCCAGACGTAGAAAGCACCGCCCACCGGCCCCAGCCCCAAGCAAAGCACGGCCAGCCACTCACTGCCTTGGGGTAGCACGAAGCTTTCGAACATGGTGTGGCCGAGCGCCGCCAAAACGGCCGTGGCCAGGCAGAACCCGGTGACCGCATCGGTCGGGATATGGCCGAATCGGCGATTAAGCACCGAATAGCTGGACCAGGTCAAAGCACTGCCGATGGCGGCGACATAGCCCGGCATCGCCTCCGCCGCAGCCACGAAGCCGCTACCGCGCGTGACCAGTAGGCCAGCGCCGAGCAGCCCCAGGCCGGCGCCAACGACATGGTACCAGCGGAGCCGCTCGCCAGGCAGCAGAGCGGAGAACAGGACGATCAACAATGGCCATGTATAGTTGATCAGATTGGCCTCCACCGCCGGGGCCAGGCGCAATGACAGGAAATACAGAAAATGGAAGCCGAACAGCCCGCCCACGCTGATCAGCCAGGCAGCCACCGGTTGGCGCAGGTGGCGTAACGGGTTGCGCCCGCGCAGGGCCGAGGCAATGGCGCCGATCACCGCGGCACAGGCGAATGACATGGCCACGAGTTGGATCGGTGGGATCGTGCCGGACAGCGCGGTGAACAGGGCAAGGGTCGACCACATGAGCACCGCGACGAAGCCGATGACGGTGGCGCGCCGCACGCTGCCGGGGTCGGCTGAAACCGGGGTGGCGGTCATGTCAGGCGTTAATGCACGACGAATTCGACGATCACGCCGGTCGCCTGGTCGGGTGGCACCACCAGGCGTAGCCCACCGATCGGCACCAGTGGAATGCCGGTCTCGGACAGATAGCGACGCGTTGCCAGCAGGTCTGCGACCTTGACCGTCAACACCATGGCCACCGGCGTCTCATGCGTCAGTGCGATGCCGGTGTAGCGGCGGTGCAGGCGGCCTGGGCTCAGGAAGCGGATGACATGGGGGCCAACCGAGACGTCCAGCCGGCCCGACCCGACCGTAACCGCTTCGGGACCAAACAGGCGGCGGTATGCGTCGGCCATCTCTTCCGGCCGGTCGGCAGAAATGGTCACGCCTTCGAGTGCAATGGCACAGTTGTCGTGCCGAAGCCATTCCCGGCGTTGCATCAGCTCCGGCGTCAGGTGTTGGCAAATGAATGCATTCAAGGCCGGCGTGGCGCCACTCGCGAAATGCACAAGACGGAATCGCGGTAACTGGCTACCCTCCGGCAGTTCCAGGCGGCGGACCAGTTCGCTGGCGACGACCGAAAGGCCGCGCGGCCGCAACGCCGCGTGGGTCTCATCGGCGTCGGCGCTGGCAAAGGCCACCGCCAGCAGTCCCTGGCCGCGTTGCGCCAGGAACCGATCCAGGTTGTTGGTGAACTGACTCGGGTCCACGATGCCCAGGAGTTCGATGTAGTCATGGGGGAACATGATGCAGTAGTTGGCGGTTCCCCAACCAATGTGGCTGCCGCGGGGCGTGACGGTGAAGCCGAGCCGGGCCCAGACGTCGCGCGCTTGCTCCAAGTCGGCCACGCCGATCAGCACATGGTCGAACCCGGTGATGCCTGTGTTCATGCCGGTGGTCAGGGTCAGAAGCCTGCGTTCGGGAGTTGCAGATAGGCCTGTTCATCGGGCTTGGATGTCCGCCCGAGTGCGGCGTTGCGGTGCGGAAACCGGCCAAACCGCCGGATCACGTCGCGGTGGCGTTCCGCATAGTCGACGTAAGATTGAATACCAATTCGGTGCGTGATCAGGGTGACAGCTCGGTCTTGATCGGCCAAGTCTTCAGAATGCTCAAACGGCAGATAAAGGAAGAGGCGCCGATCTTTATCGATCATCAGGTCGAATCTCTGCGTCAGGGCGTGTTCGGCGACGGCGCGCGCTCGAGAGTCGGCGCTGAACGCCTCGGCTCGGCCGCGGTGTAGGTTGCGTGGCACCTGGTCGAGCAAAAGGCACAAAGCAAGGCAGCCGTTGGCGGTCTCGCGCCAGGTATCCAAGCCACCGACGGCGGCCAGACTGGCCGCGGTGCCCAAACGGCTGCGCACCAGCCTGTCGAACCCGTCATCCCGTGCGAACCACAGGGTTGGGTCGATTTCCTCGAACCAGAAGTCGAGCACCTCGTTCGTGGTGACCATGGGTGTGGGTGCCTCGCAACCGCGGTCGGCCGGTGTCAGTGCGGCGTGCCATCGTTAGGATGGAACTGGCCATTGGCCAATTGGAGATCGTCATCCGGATAGTGCATGCCATCGGTCCCGATCTGCGTGCTCACCTCCACGGTGGTCGTCTCGACATCGCCGCGGTTGATGACGTGGTGGCCGTCGGCACGGTCGACCGGAAACCAGGCCGCCATACTGGGCCGGAGCGATTCCTCACTGTCGCCTGTCACCAGGGTCGCCCTGCCGCGCAGACCATAGAGGAACGCGTCGTCACGGCCGTGCCCATGCCGTCGTGCCGATAGGGTGCCGGGCGTCAGGGTGGTTTGGTTGACGCCGCCTTGGGTCCAACCGAACGCATCGGCCAAAGCTCTGTTGCCCCGGCTGTCATACATCCGATCAAAGGATGTCGGATCGTGCGATGCGGTTGACCCGGGCGGGTTGTCGGGCTCGACGGTCATTGGGGTCGTCTCGGCGCAGAGGGACACGGCATGGCCTCCGGTGCGGCAAGCACCAAGAGGCAGTCATAACAGTCCCTGCGGCTGCGGCCTAGCGCAATCCGCGGAACCTGTCCGGTTACCACCAATCCAGCCTTGTCGCATGCCATGGTATGCGCTATGCGCACTCCAGGGCGGCGGCGGCGCGGAGGAGCCCATGCAGCGGTGCATACGGATATCGGTGGTTCTTGTTGGTCTGGGTCTCTCGGGATGTTATGGCCTGTTCGACCCTCGGCCGGTGCCGTTTCCAGATATTCCGCCGCCACCCGTCGACGCCCGGCTGACGTCTTTCCGTCTGGATTCGTTCCAAACGCGGCTCAGGCGCGGCAACCCCGTCGGGGAATTTCCGTTCAGCTTGTTCTGTTACCGCATGTTCGGCCATGTGCCGCGCGAAATGATCGACGGCTTGTTCAGTTTTGAGCAAGCCAATGCCGTGTTCTACGACACCATGCTCAATGCCGGGTTCGATGTGGCCGGCGATCCGCGGCGCCTGTTCGATGCTGGCGACGAACGCCTGCGTGCCGAGCTTCTCATCCAGGCCGATGTCGTCGATCTGTACATGGTTCTGTGCGACACCCGTTTGTTTTTCGGTAACTTCTACGAGGGCATGCGTGGTGAAGCTGACATTCGCATCAATTGGACCGTGTATTCCCGCCTACACCGCCAAATACTGTACCGCACGACCACGTCGGGCCGCGCGACGGTCGCCCAAGGCCAGTTCGAAGGCGATTTCCTGCTGGCGGAGCTGGCTTTGGCGTCAGCGATCGAACGGTTGGCCGGCGACGAAGGCTTTCGCAACGTCGTGTTCAACACGCCCGATTACATCGGCCCGGGCCTGATACCGCCGGGAGCGCGCCCACCGATCTTGGCGCCCGGATACGAAAGCGCTGAACTGTTCGGTACCATCCGCATAGCCGGGCGTCGGGTGCGCAGGGCCGATCTGGAACGTTCGGCGCGCTGGGTGCGCGCCGCCACGGTGTCGATTGGCGACCGGAGCGCTGGTTTCGGCTCCGGCTTTTTCATCGGCGAGGCGCCGGACGGCGGCTCGTGGCTGTTGACCAACAATCACGTGGTTGGCGACGCGGAGCGCGTGCGTATTCGCCTTCAGGAACGCCGCGCTTTGCTGGGCCACGTTGTGCGGCGCGACCCGCGGCGCGACGTGGCTCTGGTCAAGGTCGAAGGGCGGGCCCCGTCGATCTTGGCAATCCGTCGTCGACGCTTGGATCTCAGCGAGACCGTGTTCGCCATTGGCACGCCCATCCGGGAAGGGTTGCGTGGCACCATCACCCGCGGTTCGGTCAGCGGTTTTCGCCGTGCCCTCGACACCGGCTTGCCCGTGATCCAAAGTGACGTGTTGGTCTATTCTGGCAACAGCGGTGGGCCACTGCTCGATTCCACCGGCAATGTGGTCGGCATCACGGCGGCGGTGGTGATGGATGGGCGCACGGGCCTGCCGCGCTATGGCCTCAATCTGTTCATCCCGATCCTCGATGCGCTCGACCGGTTGAACGTGGAGATCGTGCCGGTTGGGGAGTGAGCCGGACTGGCCCGGTCCATCCCCGTCCCTTGACCCGGCCCGGCCTCCCCCCACATAGCTGATCTGGATTTGGGGAACGACGACGTCCGCACGCCTGGCTGCTCCGGGATCGGCGTGGCCGCCGTTTGGAACGCGGACCACAAGGACATCATGACCGATATTATTGCAACCCGCAGCGGGTTGCCGGATTGGCACGGCACCACGATCCTATCGGTGCGAAAGAGCGGACAGGTGGTGGTGGCCGGCGACGGCCAGGTCAGCATGGGGCCAACCATTCTCAAGGCCAACGCGCGCAAGGTGCGCCGACTGGGGGCAGAGAATGAAATCTTGGCCGGTTTTGCTGGTGCCACAGCCGATGCCTTGACTTTGTTTGAGCGTTTGGAGAGCAAGCTCGAACAGCACCCGGGCCAGCTGACCCGTGCCTGTGTCGAAATGGCCAAGGATTGGCGAACCGACCGCTATCTGCGCCGGCTGGAAGCGCTGATGGCGGTGGTTGGCCGTGACGTATCGTTGATCCTGACCGGCACCGGCGATGTTTTGGAACCAGAGAACGGACTGATCGGCCTTGGCTCCGGCGGCTCTTATGCCCTCGCCGCGGCGCGCGCGCTGATCGACATCGATGGGTTGGACGCCGAAGCGGTGACGCGCAAGGCCATGGCGATTGCCGCAGACATCTGCGTTTATACCAACCATACGGTTACCCTGGAGAAGATCGACTAGCATGTTGTCGAAGAAACCCGGTGCGGCGGCCACCGATGGGGCAGCCGCCATGGCATCATTCAGCCCGCGCGAGATCGTGTCTGAACTCGACCGCTACATCATCGGGCAGGGTGATGCAAAACGGGCGGTGGCCATCGCTTTGCGCAACCGTTGGCGGCGCATGCAGTTGCCGGAGGGCCTGCGCGAAGAGGTGCTGCCCAAGAATATCCTGATGATCGGTCCCACCGGTGTTGGCAAGACGGAGATCGCTCGCCGGTTGGCGCGGTTGGCCCAGGCACCGTTCATCAAGGTCGAGGCGACCAAGTTCACCGAGGTTGGCTATGTCGGCCGTGACGTTGAGCAGATCGTGCGCGATCTGGTTGAGATCGCCATCACCATGAACCGCGAACGCATGCGCAAGGACGTCGCGGCCAAGGCCGAACTGCGCGCCGAGGAACGGGTGATCGATGCGTTGGTGGGTGAGGGAGCGGGTCAGGACACCCGTCAGAAGTTCCGCCGCATGCTACGCGAGGGGCAACTCAACGACCGCGAGATCGAGATCGAGGTTTCCGAGTCCGGCACCGGCGCCTTGCCCACCTTCGAAGTACCGGGTATGCCCGGGGCGCAGATGGGTATGCTCAATCTCAACGACATTTTCGGCAAGGCGTTCGGTGGACGCACCAAGAAGCGACGAATGACCGTTTCGGAATCGTACGACGTGCTCATGGCCGAGGAGTCCGACAAGCTGGTCGACCAGGAGAGCGTGACCGCCGGCGCTATCCAGATGGTTGAGCAGAACGGCATCGTCTTCGTCGACGAGATCGATAAGATTTCCGCCCGCTCCGACTGGCGTGGCAGCGGCGGCGATGTGAGCCGAGAGGGGGTTCAGCGAGACTTGCTGCCGTTGATCGAAGGCACCAATGTGGCCACCAAGCATGGCACGGTGAAGACTGACCACATCTTGTTCATCGCTTCGGGTGCCTTTCATCAATCCAAGCCCTCGGATCTTCTACCGGAGCTGCAAGGCCGTTTGCCGATCCGGGTCGAATTGAAAGCACTGACCCGAGAAGATTTCCGGCGTATCCTGACGGAGCCGGAAGCGAGCCTGATCAAGCAGTACAAGGCGTTGATGGGCACTGAGGACCTGACTCTGGAGTTTACCGACGACGCCATTGATGAGTTGGCCAATCTGGCTGCCGAGATTAACGCGTCGGTCGAGAACATCGGTGCGCGCCGTTTGCAGACGGTGATGGAACGTCTGCTGGAGGAGATCAGTTTCACCGCCAGCGACCGTCCAGGCGACACGATCACCATCGACGCCGCCATGGTCCGCGAAAGAGTGAGCGACCTTGCCAAGAATGCCGATTTGTCGAAGTTCATTCTTTAATCGCCGGCTGGAGTCCAGTTCGGAGCCTGCCGTTGGTGGTCCCTTATTTGTCGTGCTCCGGTCCGGACGGTACGCCAAGGGATGGGGTGTGGGATGCGCGTGGACGCATCTTGATGGTCCAGGCACGGCACGACCGTCATGAGACGAAAGGTCTCTTGCGAACCAGCGTGAGCAGCAAACGCGCTGAGTGGAACTTTCTCGACCGACTTCGTCTAAAGCACTGACTTCAGTACCGAAATAGAAATCCGGAGATCATTGTCTGACTGCATTTCACGACGGAAAGGCCAATATGCCAAACTCCGCAGAGGCCATTGTCTCGGGCAGGCAATCGGCTGAAGGGCCGAATCCCTGACTAACAAGAAACGAACGGTGCCGTTGGGCACAAACGGGTCCATCCGGGGAGGCCTTTGTGGGAGCGCCGACGCCTCGTCGGCCTCGTGTGCACGCC
>JANQJV010000174.1 GCA_028281465.1 Azospirillaceae bacterium
GGCGTGCACACGAGGCCGACGAGGCGTCGGCGCTCCCACAAAGGCCTCCCCGCATGGACCCGTTTGTGCCCAACGGCACCGTTCGTTTCTTGTTAGCGACAGGAAGGGCTCTTTCCCAGCGCATTGAGCTGGTCATAGCCAGACCAAATTGGAACAAGGCAATTCCGTTTATCGCTACGGTTCTCTGAGCCTCAGGGCCGACTCCGTGATTATGCGATAATTGTATCATGAATAACCATCTGGGTGGTTGACGTCGCACACCGAATGCCATCCAATCGTCCGATCGCTGTCGACCTGTGGCGGCGGCGCCGCGAGGTTCATGGGGAGGGGCATGGCGGCTGAGGCCGATCCGCTGCTCGCGGTCGAGGACTTGACCATTGGTTTGGTGACAGGTCGGACCGGTCGGGGCCCGGCACTGGTCGATCGGGTGTCGTTCACGGTGCGGCCAGGGGGCACGCTGGGGTTGGTCGGCGAGTCCGGGTGCGGCAAGTCGATCACGGCCCTGGCGCTCATGGGGCTGTTGCCGACGCCGCCGTTGCGGGTGACCGGCGGTTCGGCCCGGTTGATGGGACTGGACCTGGTGTCGCTGCCGCCAGCGGCGTTGCGCCGGCTGCGCGGCGACCGCATGGCGATGATCTTCCAGGAACCCATGACGTCGCTGAACCCGTCGCTCACCATCGGCGAACAGATCGCCGAAAGCGTGCGCCGGCACCGGGGGGCTTCGAAACCGGCTGCACGGGCCCGGGCGCTGGAGATGCTGGAGCGGGTGCGCGTCCCGGCGGCATCGCGGCGGCTCGACGACTATCCGCACCAGCTTTCCGGCGGCATGCGCCAGCGCGCCATGATCGCCATGGCGCTGGCCAACGATCCCGCCCTGATCATCGCGGACGAACCGACCACCGCGCTGGACGTCACCATCCAGGCGCAGATTCTGGAGCTGTTGCGCACCCTGCAGGCCGAGTTCGGATCGGCGCTGATCCTGATCACCCACGACCTTGGCATTGTCGCGGAAATGGCAGACGAGGTCGCGGTGATGTACGCTGGCCGCATGGTCGAAGCGGGACCGACTGAGGCCTTGTTCGCCGACCCGCAGCACCCCTACACCATCGGCCTGATCAGCTCCCTGCCGTCGGTCGGCGCCCGCGTCGAGCGCCTGGCCACCATTCCGGGCGTGGTGCCCGCGGTCACGGCCATGCCGGCCGGCTGTCGCTTCGCCACCCGCTGCCCCTTCCGCAGTGTGGTCTGCACCGAGACGCCGCCGGAAGCCCGATTGGGTCGGCAGCGGGTGTTTTGCTGGCACGCCCCCCTGGATCAGCAGGCCGCCCCCCGTCTCACGCCGATGCCGGAACACAGGGCCGTGGCGTGATGGCGGCAATCCTGGAAGCCCGGACCGTCGAGCGGCGGTTTCCCGTGCGCAGACGCTTGTTCGGGCCGCCGGTGGAGGTGCGCGCGGTCGATGGTGTCTCGCTGGCGGTCGAGCGCGGCGAGACCCTGGCCATCGTCGGGGAGTCGGGGTGCGGCAAATCGACCTTGGCACGGCTGTTGGTCGGGCTGCTGACGCCGAGTGCCGGTCAAGTGATCTTCAATGGACAGGAGATGGCCCAGGCGTCGGCGGCCGAGCGGCGGGCGCTGCGCCGGCATCTGCAGTTCGTTTTTCAGGACCCCTCGTCGTCGTTGAACCCGCGCATGACCGTGGCGGCGCTGGTCGCCGAACCGATGCGCGTGCATGGCCTGGAGCATGCCGACCGGCACGCGGCGGTCGCCCGGCTGCTGCGCCGGGTCGGCCTGCGGCCCGAACATGCCGACCGCTATCCGCACGAGTTCTCCGGTGGACAACGTCAGCGCATCGGCATTGCCCGGGCGCTCGCCACGCGGCCGACCGTGTTGATCGGCGACGAGCCGGTTTCGGCCCTGGACGTGTCGATCCAGGCCCAGGTGATCAATCTGTTGGAAGATCTGAAGACCGAATTCGGCCTGACCTTGGTGGTGATCGCGCATGATCTGTCGGTGATCCGGCACATGGCCGACCGGGTCGCCGTGATGTATCTCGGTCGCGTGGTCGAGACGGCACCGGTGGAAGCGCTGTTTTCGGCGCCGCGGCATCCCTACACCGAAGCCCTGCTGGCGGCGATCCCCATCCCGGCGGTCGAGGCACGCCGGGCCCGCGTGACGATGGCCGGGGAGACGCCCAATCCGATCACGCCGCCGGACGGCTGCCGGTTCCACCCGCGTTGTCCGTATGCCGTCGCGGAATGCCACCGTCACACGCCGCCACTGGCCGTGACTGCCGACGGGCGTAGCGTCGCCTGCCATCGCGCCACCGAATTGACCCTGTCCGGTCTCACCGACACCGGGGCGGTGCGCACACCCGCCGCGGAACGCCGGTTTGCTCTGTTTCGGGCCGCCGCTGCCATCGGGCCGGCCGGCCCCAACCGGGGGGTGCCCACCTGAGCGCCCCGATACCCCACGGAGACGCCCCATGTCGCCTTTGAGAACCTTGTCCTGTGCCCTGGCCTTGGGTCTGGGGGTCTCGGCCGCCCAGGCCGCAGACCTGCGGATCGGCCTGCAGGACGACCCCGACGTCCTTGATCCGGACCAGTCGCGCACCTTCGTCGGCCGCATCGTCTATGCCTCGTTGTGCGACAAGCTGGTCGACATCACGCCGGATCTGGAGATCATCCCGCAGCTCGCCACCGGTTGGTCGTGGTCGGACGACGGGCTGGCGCTGACCATGACCTTGCGCGAAGGCGTTGTGTTCCATGACGGCGCGCCGTTCGATGCCGCCGCCGTCGCTGCCAACATAGACCGCAGCCAGACCCTGCCGGAAAGCCGGCGCAAGTCGGAAGTCAAGTCGATCACAGGCACCGAGGTGATCGACCCATACACGGTCCGCTTCACGTTGGCGGCGCCCGACGCGACGCTGCTGGCGCAGTTCGCCGACCGGTCCGGCATGATGCTGTCGCCCAAGGCGGCTGCCGAAGCCGGCGTCGACTTCGGCCTCGCCCCGATCTGCTCCGGGCCGTTCCGCTTCGTGGAGCGGGTGCAGCAGGACCGCATCGTCTTGGAGAAGTTCGATGCCTATTGGAACGCCGAGGCGATCCACTTCGACAGCGTCACCTTCTTGCCGATCCCGGACACCACGGTGCGGCTGGCCAATCTGCGCGCCGGCGATTTGGACATGCTGGAACGGCTGGCCGCCACCGACGTCGCGTCGGCCGAAGCCGATGCCGATCTTGCCGTCGCGTCGGCGGTCTCGCTCGGCTACCAGGGCATCACGATCAATGTCGCCAACGGCGACCGGGCCGACAACCCCTTGGGCCGGGACAATCGCGTGCGTCAGGCCCTGTCGCTGGCGATCGACCGCGCCGTGATGAACCAGGTCGTCTTCGACGGCGCCTTCGCCCCGGGCAACCAGCCGTATCCGCCGACGTCGCCCTGGTACACGGCGGAGTTCCCGGTTCCAGCGCGTGATGTCGAAGCGGCGCGGGCCCTGCTGCGGGCAGCCGGGCATGAGCGGGTGGCGATCGAGATTCAGGTCACCAACAATCCGGTGCAGATGCAGGTGGCCCAGGTGATCCAGGCCATGGCGGGGGAAGCCGGCTTCGACATCTCGCTCGTGGCCAAGGAATTCGCCACGCTGCTGCGCGACCAGTCCGCGGGCAACTATATCGCCAGCCGTATCGGCTGGTCGGGCCGGGTCGACCCGGATGGCAACCTGCACCAGTTCGTCACCTGCGGCGGCGGCATCGACGATTCCAAATACTGCAACCCGGAGATCGATGCCCTGCTCAACCAGGCCCGCACCTCCAACGATCTTGCCGTGCGCAAGGCCTCTTATGACGCGGCCCGCGCTATCCTGAACGATGACCTGCCGATCATCTATCTCTATCACCAGACCTGGATCTGGGCGCTGGACACCAAGATCGACGGCTTCACGCCCTATCCGGACGGCATGATCCGTCTGGAAGGCGTGCAGTTCGTCGAGTGATCCGTGCGGGATCCCCGCGGCCGCGGCCTTGGGGATCCCGTCGTGCACCGCAAAGGACCGTTCGCCCGTGCTGTCATTCCTCGGTCGCCGCATCCTGATCGCGATCCCCACGGTGCTGTTGATCTCGATCTTCGTCTTCGGCCTGCAGAAACTGCTGCCGGGCGACCCGGTGCTGGCCATGGCCGGCGAGGAACGCGACCCGGAGGTGCTGGCGTACCTGCGCGAGAAGTACCACCTGAACGACCCAATCCCGATGCAGTATCTGTATTGGATCGGGGCGGCGGTGCAAGGCGATCTGGGCATCTCGCTGCGCACCCAGCAGCCGGTGTTGGACCTGATTGCCGAGAAACTGCCGGTGACGCTGCAGCTCGCCGTGATGGCCCTTGCCATTGCGCTGCTGATCGGCATCCCGGCGGGGATTCTGTCCGCCTACTATAAGGGCGGCGTGATCGATTGGCTGGCCAATATCGTGGCGCTGTCCGGCCTGTCGGTGCCCAATTTCTGGCTCGGAATCATGCTGATCCTGCTGGTATCGGTGCATCTGGGCTGGCTGCCGGCCTCGGGCTACCGACCGTTCTTCGAAGATCCGGTGCGCTCGCTGCAGACCATGATCATGCCGGCCTTCGTGCTCGGCACGGCGCTGGCGGCGACGCTGATGCGGCACACCCGCTCGGCCATGCTGGGCGTGCTGCGCTCCGACTACGTGCGCACGGCGCGCGCCAAGGGCCTGGGCGAGACGGTGATTCTGGTCAAGCACGCGCTGAAGAATGCGCTGATCCCGATCGTGACCGTCACCACCTTGCTGTTTGGCGAGCTGCTGGCCGGCGCCGTCTTGACCGAGCAGATCTTCACGATTCCCGGTTTCGGCAAGCTGGTGGTCGATGCCGTGTTCAACCGCGATTATGCCGTCGTGCAGGGCATCGTGCTGTGCACGGGAATCGGCTTCATCGCCATGAACATCCTGGCCGATGCCGCCTACCGGGTGCTCAACCCGCGCCTGCGCGACCAAGCGGATTAGGAACCGAAGCCGATGACCGCTGCCGCCTTGGACGGCACCGCCGATCCGGTGCCGGAACGCCGGGTCGGCCGGACCTGGCGCAAGCTGCGCCGAAACCCCTCCGCCCTGTTGGGCACCGCCTTGGTCACGTTCTTCGTGGCCGTGGCAGTGTTGGCACCGGTGTTGCCGGTGGCCGACCCGACGGCGACCGATTGGTTTGCCGTGCGCAAGCCGCCGTCGGAAGCGCATTGGTTCGGCACCGACGAGATCGGCCGCGACGTGTTGGCGCGCATGGTGTGGGGGGCCCAGGCGTCGCTCTTGGCCGGCGTGGTGTCCGTGGCCATCGCGGTGCTTATCGGGGTGCCCATGGGGGTCCTGGCCGGCTACTGCCGTGGCTGGACCGATGCGGTGATCGCGCGTGTCACCGAGGCACTGCTGGCGGCCCCGTTCCTGATCCTGGCCATTGCCTTGGCGGCGTTTCTGGGGCCGTCGCTCAGCAACGCCATGATCGCCATCGGCCTGTCGGCCATGCCACTTTTCATCCGCATCGCGCGCGGCCAGACCCTGGCGGTGCTGAGCGAGGATTATGTGGAGAGCGCCCATGCCGTGGGCGTGTCGCACCCGGCCATTGTCTGGCGCTATGTGCTGCCGAACATCCTGCCGCCTTTGCTGGTGCAGGCGACGCTGACGGTGGCCACGGCCATCATTGCCGAGGCCTCGTTGTCCTTCCT
Source organism: Azospirillaceae bacterium (assembly GCA_028281465.1). Classification (GTDB taxonomy): domain Bacteria; phylum Pseudomonadota; class Alphaproteobacteria; order Azospirillales; family Azospirillaceae; genus JANQJV01. The sequence goes on from JANQJV010000174.1 coordinate 5,717, forward strand.
GGGCCTGGGGCAGCAGCCGCCGGCGCCCTCGTGGGGATCCATGCTGAACATCGCCAAGAACTTCCTGGAGCAGGCGCCCTGGATGGCGTTGTGGCCCGGGGTTGCGATCTTTCTGGTCGTGCTCGGTTTCAACCTGCTGGGCGACGGCCTGCGCGACGCCCTCGACCCGCGCGAGACCTGACGCGGCCCGTCACCTTGGGGAGCCTTGCCCGTGACCTATTCCATCGTCGCCCGCGACCCCGCCACCGGACATCTGGGCATCGCCGTGGCCAGCCGGTTCTTTGCCGTCGGCGCCGTGGTGCCGCATATCCGCGGCGGCAAGGGCGCCGTGGCGACCCAGGCCTTCATCAGCCCGCTCTGGGGCTTGGAGGGCGTGGAGCGGATCGCGCGCGGCGAGCGGGCCCGGACGATTGTGGATGATCTGGTTGCGCGCGACGCCGGTCAAGCCCAGCGCCAGGTGCACATGATCGACAGCCACGGCGACGGTGCGGCCCATACCGGGGCGCACTGCATCGGCTGGTGCGGGCACTTGCTGGGCGACGACGTCTCCGTAGCCGGCAACATGCTGGCCGGACCGGCGGTGATCGAAGACACGCTGGCCGCCTTTCGGGCGCATGCCGATTTGCCGCTGGCCGAACGCCTGCTGGCGGCCATGGAGGCCGGGGCCGCCGCCGGCGGCGACAAGCGCGGCACGCAGTCGGCCTGTCTGCGCGTGCACCGGAGCGAAGATTACCCGTGGTTCGACCTCCGTGCGGACGACCACCCCGACCCGTTGGCCGAGCTGCGCCGGCTCTACGACGTTGCCCACGAGCGCTACATTCACATTGCGGAGGCCATGCCGACCCGCGCGACCTTCTCCGGTGTCGCCGACCGTACACCCATCGACGCCGGCATTCGTGCCGAGGAGGAACGCCGCGCTGCGGCCGGCATTCCCAGCCGCAGCTTCGCAACGCCGCTGGCGGGGTGAAAAGGCGCCGCCGCTCAGCGGCCGAAACGCATGACCGTGCCGCCGACGACGGTGTGGACCAGGCGCCACGGCCCCGAGGCGTCGATCACGACGAGATCGGCGCGCTGGCCTGCAGTGATCGTACCACGATCCTGCAGCCCCATCGCCGCCGCGGGCGTTTGGGACACGAGGGCCCAGGCCCCGCCCAAAGACAGCACGCCGCGGGCGACCAGGTGTTCGGCGGCATGCAGGAGGCTCGGATAGTAGTAATCGGACGCCAGGACGGTGCACAGCCCGTCGCGAATGGCGTCCTCCGCCGACAGGGCACCGGTGTGGCTGCCACCGCGCAGGACATTGGGGCCGCCCATGACGACGGGCTCGCCGCGCGCCGTCGCGTCCGACGCCACCTCCGGTGCCAGCGGGAACTCGCAGACGGAGGCGCCGAGGCTGCGAAAGCCTGCCCGCTCGTCGCAGGTGCGGTCGTCATGGGACAGCATGACGGCGCCATGTCGTCTGGCCAGGCCGGCGACCGTCTCGATCTTGGTCGGAACGTTCGGGGCCCGTCGCCCAACGGTCTGGGCTTCGGCGACGTACTGCTCGCGTGTGAGGCCGGCACGCTGCGCCCACTGGTCGAGTTTCCGGTGACTGCCGGCATTCACCTTTTCCAGGGTCGATGTGGTGTGATCGTTGAAGGCCAGCGCCGGCGTAGGGTGCTCGGCGAGCCACCCGGCCAGGTCGTCGAGGGCGTCGTGGGCGAAGGTTTCCCAGCGCAGTTGCACCCGGTGATCCGCCGTCAGACGGGGGCGTAGCGCCCGCAATCCATCCATGAACCGGCGTCCGGCGGCGAGGCTGCGCGCACCCGGTTCCCAGGAAACGGTCAATCCATGGAATGCCGTGGTGATGCCGCTGGCAAGCACCTGCCGGTCGACCGAGCCCATGGCGATCGCAAACGGCATGGCGACACCCGGCCGCGGATGCAGGTCCAGTTCGAAGGCATCGCCATGCACATCCACAATGCCTGGCAACACCGTGTAGCCGCGGCAGTCGATCCGCTGGCTGCCGGCCGCTGGCGCCTCGACGATCCGGTCGCCGGCGATCGGCACATCGGCGGTCTCAAGCGATCCGTCGGGCTGCAATACCTGGCCGCCGGTCAGGCAGACTGCCGTGTCCAGTGACATTGCCACGCTCGAAATCGTGTGCCGCCCGCGTCGGACAGACGGGGGAGCGATCAGGACCGGCCGTCCGGCTTCGATACAAGCCGGCCCGACCACCGTTCGCCGTATGGACCGCTGGTATCAGGTCGCATCCGGCGGCGCAAGATAGTTCAGGTCGTCTTTATAGCCGCGCGGCAGGGTTTCAAGACCATCATACCAGGGGTTATGCCAATCCCGCCACTCGTCGGCCGGCCGTACCATGCCGTCTGATTGGTTCGGCCCGCTATAAACGGCCCCATGGCAATTGGTGCGGCTTGGGAATCAGCCAGACGTGGAATTTCACATCGGATTCTGGGTCGCGCCCCGCGATGAGTTGGCGCAGGATGTTCTTTTGCTGCAATCAGTTCGCGACGGGTCAGCTTGCCGGATTTATCCACATCCTCAGTTTGAATAGCGATCACTGTCTTTTCATCGGGAGACGTAAAGTACAGATCAGCCCGACAACTTCCTTAATCGGAGCCGTCAGCTTTTACGATGGTCAGCGGGCGTTAACCTGAACTCGTTGCCGTGGGGCAGTGGCATTGCCGGTTGACGCCCGAGTCGAGTTCCCTTAGAATACGTTCTCAGTGGCTTGCGATTCCCATCCTTGCAATCCCCATCAAGGAGGTTTGTCATGTCTAGCGAAGCAGCTCGGATTTCGTTCACTCCGTACAAAGCGGCCCGGGACGCATTCTTGCAGGCGACGCCCGAGAAGGTTACTGCCGTTGCCAGAGACATGTTGAATTCGTCGAGAGGAATCGAACTAGACACGCAACACAATGGAATTAGTGACGCTGACGAGTTCACTCAGCATAATACGTCTGTCGATCATGTCATCAGTGTCCGGAATCGCATCATGAATGACGAATGTGTGGACATTCAGTACAATGGTGCGATGGATAGTGGTTTCGATATTCAGCATTCAGACTGATTCGACCGATAACTAAGGAAATGATCGGGTGTGTGGTGTAACAATGGGTGGGGTGTGCATGATGGGCGCTCATAAAGATGTGCTCAGAGATAGGCAAGGCCTTACTCATCTTTTTCGAGTTGGGTGATCTCAGTCTCCTGTTTCAACGCAATCGAGGCGCATTGGTGAGGGCATCGAATTGTCACAAATCAGGTGCCACGGTAGGGGCAATGGTGTGGTGACTCTTGATGCCCGGCCATGCGTCTCGGTTGGTGTCGATCTCGTTTTGGCCATCTGGCTTTATCTCGTGCGGATTTGAATACCATCGGGTGGGGCATATGAAACGCCTGTCCAACTCGTTGAGATGGCGTGATCCTGAGGAAACATGGGGGGCGCTTGTCAAGCAGGCTCCCAAGTTTGGCGTCACGCGCGTTACGGATACGACCAGATTAGATGTGGTTGGTGTGCCGGTCGCTGCTGCCATCAGGCCCTTTGCTTGCGATGGATCACTTTGTGTATCAGCGGGAAAATCGACAACAGTTTTGGAGGCAAAACTCGGCGCACTTTGTGAAGCCTTCGAACTGGCCTGTGCGGAGCCGGATTTAGAACGCCATGATGTGGTAACCCGGGATGTTGCGTATTTCGAACACCAATCTGATCTCCGGCTTTGTGATCTCGGCGTCAATATTGCGCTGATTAGGGGGGGTCTCTCTCGGAAGAATGTTGACATTTCTCCTCTTGAGGAAATTGATTTGGTTGAATGCAAGGACTGGGCATCCGGGCAAGGGTGTCTATTGCCTGCTAGTCTTGTGTTTTTTCCGTATCGGAATCGACCGGGATCAAACATCTTTACGACCACTTCGAATGGACTGGCGGGGGGGAACACGGAGGCGGAGGCTCATCTTCATGCCTTGCTCGAACTACTGGAGCGCGACAGCTTGACTTTGTCAGAGAGTGTGTGGCCCGAGAGGGCGAGGCGAGTGGAAGGTATAGAGGATAGGAGGTGGAATACGATTGCTCAAAAACTACACTCCCTGGGTTTGGATATTCAGGTAACGGCATGCCTGAATGAATTTTACCTTCCGATGTTCGACTGTCGTATATTTGATTTCAGTAATGATAGCCCGGTAGTGAGCGCCAGAGGGCAGGGGCTGCATCTTGATAGATCAATCGCTCTATTTCGGGCAACTACAGAAGCTTTGCAGTCTCGACTAACAAACATTCATGGTGGCCGGGACGATATAGTGAACAGCTATATGGAGCTTGATCGAATTGGAAGGGTTCGGGAGGTAAGTGCTGCCCGGGCTGCTAAGCGCGCGGTTGATAATTTGCGGCCTATTCAATTTGAGGAATTGCCGTCGCTTGAATTGGGCAGAACAATTGAAGACAATCTCTCTCTTGTCGTGACGATTCTTCACTCATTAGGATTCTCTCGAATTTTTTCGCGGACAATCTCAATTGGCATGGAGGACTATGTTGTTGTTCGCGTGATCGTGCCAGGGCTTGAGTATCGTTTGCCCAAAGTGCCAAGGGCGGGCGTGAGATTGTGGGATATCGAGGAAAAAAAGAGGTCGGGACGATGATCGTGGTCTTTGTCGGTCCCTCAGCTTACGGCGCTCGATCCGACGCTCACAAGTTGATTAAAGGTCGCGGTGAATTGCGTGGGCCAATCAAGCGAGGTGACCTGCCGAGATTGCCATCCGAATATACAACCGTGCTTATAGTGGATGGATACTGGAAGACGGTCCCTGCGGTTGGCCATGCGGAGATTCGGACGGCGCTAAAGACAAGGAGAGTTTACGGGTGCTCGTCTATTGGGGCGATTCGAGCCTTCGAGATGCGAGATTTGGGAATGATCGGTAGGGGTGTTGTCTACGAAATGTTCTGCAGCGAGGAAGACTTTAGGGATGATGAAGTTGCGTTGCACCACTGTCCGGATTGCTTAGAATTTGAGCCGCTCTCCGAGTCTCTGGTGAATATCCGTGTCTTTCTAAGCGGATTGGTGAAGCAAGGTGATATCGGAGCTGACGCGTCTAGATCGATCATTCATCATATGGAAGGCCTACATTTTGCCAACAGAACCACCGATCTGCTCTGTGATCTGCTCTCGAGAGAAGTGGGAGCGGAGCCTGCCAATGAACTTGTTTCACGCTTGCCCGGTTGCAGGATCAAAACACGAGATTTTGTTGATACTCTGGAATATCTGTGTGCAGAGGAAAATAGAACCGCATGAAACTGCGATGCACGACGCTGATTTCGTTGAAGCGACCATGTAGACCGGCGGTGTTTGCTTGAGATAAAGATCGTTGATTGTTTCTCGCGTTGCGTGCCGAATAACGGATGGAGTTTCAAACAGTTCCACAGAGGTGCATTTGTTCTGTGAATGGTCGAGTATCTGCTCGGAACCGGGATACGAAGACGGTCGGAATGGACGAAGTGCCTCTTGAGACATAGCCGTTCACGGACCGACATCGGTGTCGATGGCTGTCGCAATCCGCTGTTTTCTGGCGGCGCACAAGATTTTGGCACGAAGTTTACCTTACACCGATTGGCCTCACCCCATCTTCGAACTCATGGTGTCTAACAAGAAACGAACGGTACCGTTGGGCACAAACGGGTCCATCCGGGGAGGCCTTTGTGGGAGCGCCGACGCCTCGTCGGCCTCGTGTGCACGCCGGTGCGGGGGC
>JANQJV010000176.1 GCA_028281465.1 Azospirillaceae bacterium
GGTGTGGAACTTATACCCATGGCCCGCATTGACGACAGGTTCGGTTTCGGCGCTGAACCAGGAGCGCCGGCATCCCTGCCGGCTGGACCGCCGCCATCTTGGCGGCCGGCCGCTTGGCGTGGTCCGGGCCGGCTGGAAGCCGGCGCTCCGAAACAGGGCGGCCCGAGGACCGGTCCTTGTTTCGGGCCATGGGTACACATTCCGTCTTGTTTTCAAAGTAGGAGCTGGACAGTCGGCCTCCGAATGGGGCCGCGCCCTACTCGGCCGCTTGCTCGCCGGTATAGTGCTCCGGCCAGTTGCGGCGGACGTAATCGCCGTTGCTGGCGTAGATGTGGCAGGTGTTGAGCAGGGAGGGCGGGGCGCCATCGGCCGGGGTGCGGTCTTTGGCCTTGGCCAGTTCGCGCCGCTCGCGCATGCGCAGTGGGAAGATGGTTTGGAAGGCGGTGGTCGCCACCGGGCCGAGCAGCTCGGTCAGGTGCGTGCAGCCATGCACGCCGCTTAAGCGTTGCTTCACCGCCCGGGTCCAGCCGGTGGTGATCTTCAGACCAACCACGGCCTGGTAATTGGGCGTGATGGCCGGACAGTTCCGATATGGGCCGTGGCTCGTCACCGCTTCGATGGCGCGCACGGTGAAGTCGTCGTCGATGGTGAGCCGAATCCACATCTCGTGGATCGGCTCGCCGGCTTCGATGCGACCGCGGTCGTTGTTGTCGAAGCCGTAGGTCTTCACATCGGTCAGGTGGCCTTCGATATCCCACAGGCCATCGCCGCGGCGATAGCCCTGACATGTCACCTGGCGGGTGTGGATGGCCTCGCGCGCGGCGGGCGGGCTGAGGGTCATGGGCCGAGGCTCCGAGCTGCGGGACACGAGACGCCTTGTCCCTTCGCTGCGGCGCGGGGTCAAGGCTCCCGTGCATCGTGGTATCCGCATTCGGTCATGGCCGGGCGTGCCTATCCGTTCGCGCCCGCTGTCCCCTGGCCCGGTCACAGTGCTTCCGGTGTGACCTCCGGTTGGTTGCCGGCGGAATAGCCGCTGCCGAAGATGAAGTCGTCGCGCTGCTGCACCGCTTCCAAAAGCTGGGTCTTGACCACGGCAAACAGGTCACGGATCGACACCATGCCGACGACCGTACCATTGTCCACGACCGGCAGGTGGCGGTAGCGCCGCGCCTCCATCAAGGTCAGCGCCTCGTAAGCCCGCGCAGTCGGCGGCAGTGTGTCGGGGCCGGCGGTCATCACGTCTTCGAGCTGTGTGGTGTCCAAGTTCCGCCCGGCGGTCGCCACACGGGTGGTCAGGTCGCGTTCCGTGAAAATGCCATCGAGTTTCCCCTCGGTCATTACCAGGATCGCGCCAATCTTGCGGCTGGTCATCAGCATGACCGCCTCGCGCACTGTGGCGCTCGGCGGCAGCGTGATAAGAGTCTGGTTGCTGATGACGTCTGGAATGAGTTGTCGTTTCGGCATGCTGTTTCCTCCCAAGCTTATGGGGCCACACGTCCCCGGCCGGTCCGCGCAACCGACGATCCATGCCTGGCCCGGGAAGTCGCTGCCCGCTCCGAGTGTTGGGGGTGCCGGAACGACGGGTCAAGTCCTCAAAAGAGTTTGCCCAAAGGAATCAGCGGGCCATTGCGGCGGGGCGGATGTCGTCCGTCCTGCCGCCGTGCGCTCAGGCCATCCCGCTACGCTCTGCGATCGGGTCTTGCACGGAGTAGCCGCTCCCGAAGAAGTAATCGTCGAGTTGACGCCGTTCTTCTTTCAAAGCGGCGGTGACAGCGGCAAACAAATCACCGATTGAAACCAGGCCGATCACGGTCCCGTTGTCGACCACCGGCAGATGGTCGTGGTGGCCGCGCTCCATGATGGCGAGTGCTTCGGTCAAACGGGTGTTCGCAGCCAAACGCCGCATCGGTGCGGCCGACATGACGTCGCCGACCCGCGTCGCGTCCATGGTCTTGCCGGCGGCACCGACCCGCCAAACCAGGTCATGCTCGGTGAAGAGACCCAGGAGGTGTGGACCGTCCATGACCAGCACGGCACTGCCGGCGTGGTCGGTCATGCGGCGAACCGCTTCGCGCACACTCACCGTTGCCGGCACCACCGCCGGCGTCTTGGTCCGCAGCACGTCCAACACGAGGTGTTTGTTCGGCATGACAGGTCCTCCCACGTTAAAGGTGTCGAGGTCGGCTTCACAGCCACCGGCCGGATCAAAAACCCGACGACCCATACCGGTCACGACACGCGGCGTGACTCTCCCGGCGGGCTGCGCCACAAGTCCATCCACCACGCGTTTTGCGTCAAAACGTCGCGCGACGAACATTCCGAAGCGTGCCAAGAAACGTCGCGGGTCGTCAACAAATCATATGATATCGATCGAAAGGCGAAGCGGAAGACGGTGTGTTTACGCCGGATCGCCTGGCGCGTCTCGTGTTGCAAGTGCAATGATCTAGAGTCGTTCACCTGCGCAAAGATGAAAAGCAGCAACCATTTGCGTCGATGTGGGTGCAGTATTTATGCTCATAGACTATCTTAAAGCGGCCTGAGTGATTGGCTCCCGCTTTGTCCCCATGGGTTGGCATGGGCGTTGATTTGCAACGCTTTATCAAGCGTGGACGGGAGGCGACCGGAACGCTCCCCGTCCATGACCGGACTCAGCTTTCGGGTCATACGGGTCGGTCTAAGGGCCTTGCCGTGCAGCATGCCGCGGAGCCGGCCAAACCGCCGAACAGCGCCAGCATGCGGGCACGCCAAGCGTGCACTGCATCATCTTCTGCCAGGAGCTCGAACGGCGAACTGGTGCGCGCCCATTGGAAGGCGCCGAAGACCAGGTAATCGGCCATCATGGGCCGGTCGCCGGCGACGAAGGGCTGCATGCCGAGCAGCGAGCGCAAGGGAGCCAGGCTGGCGCGGAAGGCGGGTAGGCGTTCCTCCCGACCGGCCGCCACCTCTTCCAGGCTGCGCCCGAACCGGGCCTGGCGAGACTGTCGGAAATAGGCCTGGTCCACCTCGGCCAAGCCATGAAAGATATCTAGGATAATGAAGGGAACGAGGCTCGGATGCAGCACCGTGTCGGTCCAGGCACGCACGAACTGCACTTCGCCGACCCCGGTTGAGCCGGTGAACAGCGCTGGCCGATCCGGGTACGTGCGCTCGAGATGAAGCGCAATCTCCCAGGAATCGTGTATCCAGCGGCCTTGATCGACGATGACGGGCACCTTGCCCTGGCCGGAGTCGGCAATCGCCTCCGTCTCGGTGAAGCGCCACGGCACGGTTTCTACATCCAACCCCTTGTGTGCCAAGGCCATGCGCGTGCGCCAGCAATGGGGGCTAAACCGTAGGTCGGGATCTGCTCCGGCCAAATCATACAGCACGATACCCATGTCCGTCCCCGCTCGTGTCTTTTTCGCCTTGTGCCGCATCGCAGCAAGCGATTGTATCAGTGATGATCCGAGCCTGTATGTGTCGCAAGCCGTTGGCGGTTCAATCCGGTTTGATCAGGTCCTTCGGTTGCCTTCATACATCGGCAGGACACGGTCGTATTCGGCCTCAATGGCGCGGATGCGTTTGTCGTCAGCTGGATGGGTCGATAGCATGTCCGAGGCCAGCCAGCCGCTGCGCGCCGCCATCATGTTCTCCCAGAACCCCACCGCCGCGCGCGGATCGTACCCGGCCCGGGCCATATAGGTCACCCCCAAGACGTCCGCCTCGATCTCATGGCTGCGCGAATAGGGCAGCAGGATGCCGTAGGTGAAGCCCAAGCCGAGCACGGCAAACAGAAGGCGCCGGGTGGCGAAATCCAGACGACCCCAGAAATACAGGTTGGCGAGCACGGCGGTCGATTGGAACGTGAGCTGCTGGCTCAGGCGCTCGTTGCCGTGTCGGGCCGCGACATGGCCGGCCTCGTGTCCGATCACGGCGGCCAACTGCGCTTCGGTTTCGGTGAAGGGGAACAAACCCGTGTAGACGGCGACCTTGCCGCCGGGGAGCACGAAGGCGTTGGGCTGAGGACTGTCCAGGATCACGAACTGCCAGTCGAGCATGCCCAGGTCGGAGACGTCGGCAATGCGGCGGCCGACCCGGGCCAGGGCCGCGTTGAGCGGCGTTCCGCGCACTTGGCGCGACTGCGCGAGCACTGTGCTCCAGGTTTGCTCCGACAAAGTGACCATCCAGCTATCCGGGATGAAGTTCAACTGGCTGCGGTCGATGCGGTCATTGTGTTGGCAGGCGGGCAGCAGGCCAGAGGCGCCAAGGCCGGCAAGGCCGGTCAAGAGGCGACGCCGGCTGAAGCAGGTCGGACAGAACGGTCGCATGGGGCGGGCGGGCACCAATTCGGACGGGACACCCGGACAGGAGGGCGGGTGGTGGGAAAAACCAGAAAAACGAATCAATGAGCTGTTCATCGGTCGCAAAAACGACAAATCATGGTCCGTACAAGGGGCCGGTTCGACCGTCGGTGTACGTACCGCCGCGCGGGCGAGCGACGGATGATCGTCTCCTTGGGCCATGCCTCCGCCGTGCGTAGTATGGCCCTGAGGAGTTCGATGGTCTATAGCTTCGCGGAACGCGTGTCCAAGGGGTGGGAGTACGCTCTTTGATTTCGATTGAACTCGGGCGGCGCGAGAGCGACGTGGTGCCGGATCCGATGGTCGTGGTCGGCATCGGCGCATCGGCGGGCGGTCTGGAAGCGTTGACCGCGGTTGTCGCCAATCTGCCACGCGGCGGCAACATCTGTTACGTCGTCGCCCAGCACATGTCACCCCAGCATAAGAGCATGATGGTTGACCTCCTGGCACGCGCCACGCTGTTGCCCGTGGTCGAAGCGGCCGAAGGCCTGCCACTCACGCCCGGCACCATCCACATCACGCCGCCCAATAGCAACATCGAGATTCGGAGCGGCACGGTTGTGCTCACCGGTCCGTATGCCGAAGGTCCGAAACCCTCCATTGATCTGTTGTTTGTCTCGCTGGCCGAGGACCGCGGCGCCACCGTCATCGGCATTGTGCTGTCCGGAACCGGATCGGATGGCGCCACCGGCATGCGCGAGATCAAGGCGCACGGCGGCTTTACCATCGTGCAAGCGCCCGATACTGCCAAATACGGCGGCATGCCCGAAGCGGCATTGCGCACCGGCAAGATCGACAAGGTGCTACCGCCGGACCAGATTGGCAAGACGCTGGCCGAGCTCATGGCCGAGGCGCCGGGGCAGCTTGAGAGTTTCTTCGCGCAGCTCCGCCAGGGTGAAGGGCAAAAGGAGTTTGAGGACGATTCCGGTCCGTATCATTCCGTGATCAGCCTGATTCGTCAGCGCACCAATATCGATTTCCAGCAGTACAAATCGGGTACCATCCAGCGTCGCATCCAGCGCCGGCTTTCCGCCAACCGTTTGCTGCGGCTGGAAGATTATGTGGAATTCCTGCTCAGCCACCCCCAAGAGATCGACCGGCTGTGCTCGGACATCCTGATTTCCGTCACGTCTTTCTTCCGCGATGGGCCATCGTTCGAGGCTCTGGGCTTGGCGATTGGCGATCTGCTCGAACGCAAGCCGAAACGCGAGCCAGTGCGGGTGTGGGTGCCGGGCTGCGCCACGGGTGAAGAGGCCTATACCATCGGCATGATTCTGAGCGAACAGCTTCACAGGAAGGGGCAGCTCCGCCCGGTGCAGATTTTCGCCGTCGACATTGACGAATCGGTCTTGGCGATTGCCCGCCGCGCCACCTATCCGCTCTCGGCCGTCGAGGACATGACGCCGGAGCTGGTCGACCGTTACATGACCCGTGTCGACAACGTGTATCAGGTCGATCGTCAGCTGCGCGACATCGTGGTGTTCTCCAAACAGGACATCACGCGTGATCCACCATTTTCGCACATTGATATCATTAGTTGCCGAAATTTGTTGATATATTTCAATAATGAGCTGCAGTCGCGGATCATCCGGCTGTTCGCCTATGCGCTCAACCCCGGTGGCCTCCTGTTTCTCGGCAAATCCGAGACCTTGGGTTTGGACGATAACGAGTATTTCAAGTCGCTGAACCACGCGCACCGCATTTTCCTGCGCAGCGAAGAGCAGCGCATGCCGCTTAATCAGGTGGGCGGTGGCCGTGTGCTCGACATCTCGGCACCGCGCAGCCAGCAAAAGCGCAAACCGGAAGGGCCATCCTTGCCGGTCATGGTGAAGTCCATGATCGGCGAATTGTTCGGTCCACCCGGGGTCGTCGTCGACGGTCACCAGAAGGTGGCCTACATTCACGGTGACGTCAGTCGTTATGTTCGGCTTACCGAAGGCAAGTTCGAGCAAGACATCATGTCGCTGATCGCGCCGGAGCTTCGCACCACCTTGCGGGCCGTGCTTCACCGTGCCGATCGGGACGATCAGCAGCCAGTCAACCTGGTGGTCAAGGTGCCGGACGACGGGGCGACCGTGTCGGTGCGCATCAGTGTCAATCCGGTGGCCGGGACCGGCGGTGCTGCCAGCGACCCGCACCGGCTGATCACCTTCGAGCAATTGCCGGCCGAGGCCGGGCCGCGCGGCGAAGCGGCCGAGGCGCATGTTGACGACCCGCGCATCGCCGAGTTCGAGCACGAGTTGATGGTCACGCGGGAACACCTGCAAACGGTCATCCAGGAACTGGAGTCGGCCAATGAAGAGTTGCAGGCGACCAACGAAGAATTACAGTCTTCCAATGAAGAATTACAAGCGACCAATGAAGAGTTGGAAACCACCAATGAGGAATTGCAGTCGACCAACGAGGAATTGCAGACCATCAACGACGAGCTGGAGGCCAAATCGAGCGAGCTGTTGGAGAAGGCAACCGACCTTCAAAACATCTCCACCAGCATCGAAAGCCCGCTGATCGTGGTCGATCGGGATCTGCGCGTGCGCCTGTTCAACGACAGCGCGCGTCCCCTGTTCGACATTACGCTGGCCGACATCGGCACGCCGGTGACTCAGCTTGCCAATTCCCTGGACATCCCGGACATGCGCCGGAAGTTCCAGAGCGTGATCGACTCGGGTGCCCATGTGCGCGCGGATGTGACCGATCAGTCCGGAAACGTCTATTCCATGTCGATCTCGCCGTATCGCGACGACGACCACAAGATCGTGGGGGCCATCTTCTCGGCCGCCAATGTCACCGACCGGGTGCGCGCCGAGGCCAATCTGCGCGAGTTGACGCGCCAGTTGAACGAGGCACAGCGCATCGCCCATGTCGGTAGCTGGCGCTGGGAGTTGGCCACGGATTCCCTGACCTGGTCGCCGGAGCTCTATCGCATCTGCGGCCTGGACCCGGACGACTTCACGCTCAACCACGACACGGCGCTCAGTGTCTACCACCCGGACGACCGGCAGACCGTGCGCCGCGCATTGGACGACGCCCTGCGCGACAAGACCGGTTTCGGCTTCGAGGCGCGCATCGTGCGTCCGGGTGGCGAGTTACGCACCGTGCGGGTGACCGGATTGTGCAAATTGGGTGAAGCCGGTCAGGCGGAAAGTTTGTTCGGCGTCATCAAGGACATCACCGACAGCGTTAGCGCGGCGCAGCTCCTTTCGGAATCTCATGCCCGCCTGACCACGATCATGAACACCATCATCGAGGGCATTATCGTCATCGATGTTCATGGGGTGATCCGGTTGGCCAACACGGCGGTGACCAAGATGTTCGGCTACTCCGAACACGAGTTGGTCGGCCAAAACATCAGCATTCTCATGCCCGACCCAATCTTTCGGCACCATGACCAGTACATCACCAGCTATCTGCATACCGGCAAGCGCAAGATCATCGGCGTCGGGCGCGAGGTGACCGGTCGTCGCAAGGACGGCACGATGTTCCCGCTGGAACTGTCGGTCGGCGAGGTCATCGACGAGATGGCGACCGGAGACGCCAACAACAAGCACATCTTCATCGGCACCCTGCACGACATCACGGCACGCAAGCGCTACGAAGAGGCACTGGTGGTGTCCAAACGCGACGCCGAGGCGGCCAGCGAAGCCAAGAGCACCTTCCTGGCCAAGATGAGCCATGAGCTGCGCACGCCGCTGAATGCCATCCTGGGCTTTTCCGAAATCCTCAAGGACCAATTGTTCGGTCCGCTCAACAACGAAAAGTACTTGCGCTATCTGCAGGACATCCATTCCAGCGGCGAGCACCTGCTCAAGCTGATCAACGACATTTTGGACATCTCGCGCATCGAATCGGGGAAGTTTCGCATCGACGAGGAGGTGGTCGACTTGGCCGCCCTGGTCGAGGAATGCGCCAGCATCATGGAAGGCCAGGTCGAGTCCAAGCGCCAGACATTGATTCGCGACGTGTCGCAGAAACTTCCGCGGCTCCGCGCTGACGGTCGTTCGGTGCGCCAAGTGCTGCTCAATCTCCTGTCCAACGCCATCAAGTTCACGCCGGAGGAAGGGACGATCCGCGTCGGTGCCGAGTGGGCGCCGGACGGGTCGCTGCTGTTGTCGGTGGCCGACGACGGCGCCGGCATGACGCCGGAGGAAATGAGCATCGTGTTCCAGCCGTTCAGCCGCGGCGGCAACAAGATGAAGGAGAACGAAGGCGCCGGCCTGGGCTTGTTCATCACCAAGTCGCTGGTCGAGCTGCACGGCGGCACGCTCGGCATCACCAGCGACGTGGGCGCCGGCACCACCATCACCGCCAGTTTTCCCACGCACCGGGTGATCCGGCTTTAAGCCGGGCACGGGGAGAGATCGGTCGTGGCCGCCGAGCGTCGCCAGGAGCCGCAGCGCTACGCCGTGCAGCGCGGCAAACCGGGTGGCTGGAAGACCGTGCATGTGGACGAAGACGAGGCGGCGGCACGCAGCCTGTTCTGCGAAATGGTGCGCCTCAAGAAGACCGGCTATTTCCGTGTCATCCGCCTCGCCCACAACCCGGAAGCCGATTACGGTGGTCATGAATACAATTGGACATTGATTGCGCTGCACGATCCGAAACGCGGCGGCAGCGTCACCCCGGCCGCCCCGCCGCGGCGCCGATCCGATCGTCCAAGGCCGCGTGCGGCCCAGGCGCGTGGTACGCGTGGCCGCCGGTCGAGCGAGCGTCTTCCGTTGCCGGTGATCTTGTACACGCTGTTCGCCTTGGTGGGGGCTGTTTTGGCGGTGGTCGCCTACATGGTTTACGGACCCAGCATCGGTGAGGCGCTGCTGGCTCGATAAGGCGGTGCGGGGTTGGTCTGCATCAACCGGCACAACCACGGCGGATGGGCCTGCCCGGGCCTGTCGCCGGCAGTGTCTTGCTGCGTCGGCAAGGCGCCCAAATTCCGCCGATCCAAAGGGCGGAGAGATGTCGGCACCGTGCACCAATCGACACCAGACATGCTGGGACGGACCTTGTCATCGGCCGCATAGGCGAGAAATCCAGGGTTATACCCATGGCCCGCATTGACGACAGGTTCGGTTTCGGCGCTGAACGAGGAGCGCCGGCATCCCCGCCGGCTGCTGGACCGCCGCCATCGTGGCGGCCGGCCGCTGGGCGTGGTCCGGGCCGGCTGGAAGCCGGCGGTCCAGCCGGCACGGAGGCCGGCGCTCCGAAACAGGGCGGCCCGAGGACCGGTCAGTGTTTCGGGCCGTTGGTATCAGGCGACGAACCTGGTTTCAGACCTGCCGGTTGCCGGCGTCGTCCTGCCGGTCCGGGTGTTGGGGGCACTCTCCTGTGTGCTCACGCGCAAATGGATCAGGAGACCGGCGGGAACCGGTTGCGGCAACGCGCCCCGCTTGGTTTGGGCGATTTCCAGCTCCGCTTGGGCCGCCAGCGCGTCCGGGTTGTCCTCGACCGGTCCAAAGTCGATGTCGAAGCCATCCACGCCCGGGTCAGGCGTTCGATCCGGCAACGGCTGTCAGGGGGCGGACGGGCCGGTCAGCGATCGTGGACTCGCTGTCGGAGGCCGGCGACTCGGTGCGCACGGCACGCAGGGTGGGTTTCGGTGTTGCCGCTTCGGTTCCTGCCGGTGGGTCGCGTCGGGCCACCAACTCCATGCGTGGTTCCAGGCGGTCTTCTCCCGCCGCCACCGCATCGCCGCGGGCGGCCCGCGTGCGCGTGCGCTCTTTCCAAAAGACGAAGAAGTTGCCCAAGGCGAGAATCGACGCGACGGCGACCAGATACTCCACCAGGGCGAACACCAGCGATTTCTCCTGCGCGATGGTCAAACACAGGGCGACCGCAGCGATGATCCCGGCCAAGCCGACGATCATGGTCAAGAACAGCTTGATGAAATCGAAGAACCGGCGCATCAGCCATGGTCCGAAGATCAACAGCACGATGACCACCAGAATTGTGCCGAGCAGCACCGGAGCGAAGTAATTGGCGACCACCCAGGTGACCAAATCGGGCATGACCACAGGCAGGAAGTCGCTCATGGACTTGCCTTGCTCCTCGATGCGTTCGCTCAGGACGAGCAGGTGTCCGAGCGCCTGGCGCAGCCGGTCGTTCTCGAAAGCCAGCCTGGCCTGCACCAGGGTTGCCTGATCGTCCGGCGAGAACCAGTCGGGCACCTCGTCGGTGCCGGCTCCGACGAGCCAGGTGATGCCCCGGGCCAGGAGCGACGTGCTCGGTCCCGGTGCATCGATTGGCGACCAGTCATCCAGCACAGCCGGGTCGAGGGTGATGGGCGGTGCCTTTCCGGTCAGCAGGATCACAGGCAGCAAGGGCAGCCCGAAGGCGATGCACAGCAGCAAGAGCCTGAGTACGGTGTCGCGAAGGAATGTCATGGGGGCCGCCTCCCGGAATGGACCGATCGCACGGACGTGAGCATAGTCGCCAAACCCTGGGGAAAGCGACCGGCCACCGTGTCACCGGGGGCAGATTTCCCGGCCGCATTGACGCACCCCGCTCCGCACCCGCCATGGCATGGCGGGCTGGCTGGAAGCCGGCGGTTCAACGGCCTAGGTCGAGGCAATGGGCCACGCTGCGGCGGCGGCACTTCCTCCCTCGTTCGCCGGCCCATGGCCACGACCTAAGGCGGCTGCCCAGGCTGCCACGGTGCCTGTTGGGGCAAGTGCGACGCACGCTGCGGTCAACGGACGGGCTTGGTCCCACAATCGCTCCGACCCAAGGATCCGCATCCCCGTATGGTCATGGCCATAGACCCTCAAACCCGTACAGCACCGCCAGCATAAGGGTGCCCAAACCGATCCGGTACCAGGCGAACGGGGCGAAGCCGTGGCGTGAGATGAACGCCAGCACCGTGCGGACCACCAAAAGGGCGGCCACGAAAGCGGCGGCAAAGCCGATGCCGATCAGCCCCAGGCCATCCATCGTCAGGTGGTGCCAGTTCTTATACAAATCGTAGGTGGCGGCGCCCAGCATGGTCGGGATTGCCAGAAAGAAGGAGAACTCCGCGGCCGTGCGCCGCTCCACGCCCATGAGCAGGGCACCGATGATGGTGGCGCCGGAGCGCGACACCCCCGGGATCATCGCCAGGCACTGGAAGCCGCCGATGGCCAAGGCCAGGCGGGGAGAAAACCGTTCGACGGCAAAATGCCGCGGTGCCGGCACCGCGCGCTCCACCACCAGGATGATCACGCCGCCGACGATCAGGGCCCAGCACACCACCACCGGCGAAAACAGCACCGACTTGATGAAATCGTGCGCCAGCACGCCGACCACGGCGGCCGGCAGGAAGGCGACCACCACAGCAAGCGCGAAGGTGCGGGCGGCTGGCTCGCGCGGTAGGCCGATCAGCACGCCCCACAGCCGGCCGAAGTAGACCACGCACACGGCCAGGATGGCGCCGAACTGGATTACCACCTCGAACACCCGGCCCGGCGGACCGGCAAAGCCGAGCAGGTCGACGAACAGGATCAAATGTCCGGTCGAGGAGACCGGGATGAACTCGGTCAAGCCCTCCAGAATGCCGAGCCAGAGTGCGTTCAAGCTTTCGGACTGCATCGATATGTCTCGCCTAAGCAAAGGAGATCTGTTGCGGTGCACACCGGCATCGGCAATTCTAAACCTGTCATACCAGGCGCTCGACCGATCGGCGAGGCCAGAGTCAGGCCCGATTCGAGACAGTCCCAAATCGGACCATAATTTTTGCCAAATTGGCCCCATCAGCTCGGGCGTCGAATCGATCAATTGCTTAGCGCCGCCAAAACGGCACCATTCCTGCCCTATGGCGTCGCTTTTTCCTCGCATTTCTGTCATGGTCTGGTTATAACGCCGTCCCCGGTGTGATTGTCCGCCCCAGGGTTGGTTCGGTGTGTCCGCCTCGTCCTCCGCGCTGAGACGGCGGGATCCGGCGGCTGGAGATGGAGATGGGTGCCATGGCGCAGAAGATGCTTGGCTTTGTCGAGACCGATCAGCGCTTCCCGGAGAAGCGCCCATCGGCCGTGCGCGCCCGCGATTTCGAGGAAATCTATACGAAATTCTCAACCGAGGCGGCGCAGGTTCAGTCGGCGCGCTGCTCGCAATGCGGCATCCCGTTTTGCCAGGTGCATTGTCCGGTTCACAACAACATTCCGGACTGGCTCAAGCTTGTGGCGGAAGGGCGGCTTGAGGAGGCGTTCGACGTTTCCTCAGCGACCAACAATTTCCCTGAGATTTGCGGGCGAATCTGTCCACAGGACCGGTTGTGCGAAGGCAATTGCGTCATCGAGCAGTCCGGCCATGGCACCGTCACCATCGGCTCGGTTGAGAAATACATCACCGACACGGCATTCGAACGCGGCTGGGTCAAGCCGGCGGCTCCCCGGCGCGAGCGCGACCAGTCGGTCGGCATTATTGGCGGTGGGCCGGCCGGCATGGCCGCGGCGGAACAATTGCGCCGCAAAGGCTACCGGGTCACCCTGTACGACCGGCATGACCGCATCGGCGGGCTGATGATTTATGGCATCCCCAACTTCAAGTTGGAGAAGCAGGTGGTGCAGCGCCGTGTCGCCCTGCTGCGCGACGCCGGCGTACAACTCCGGCCGAATTTTGAGGTCGGTCGCGATGCCAGCCTGGCCGATCTGCGTGGGCGCCACGATGCCGTACTGATCGCCACGGGCACCTACAAGGCGCGCGAGCTGTCCGCGCCGGGCAGCGGTCTGGACGGTATTGTGCCGGCACTCGCCTTCCTGGTCGCCAGCAATCGCAGCGGCCTGGGCGACCGCGTGCCCGAGATCGAAACCGGGTGGCTCAGCGCCAAGGACAAGCACGTGGTGGTCATCGGTGGCGGTGATACGGCCATGGACTGCGTGCGCACCTCGGTCCGCCAGGGTGCGAAATCCGTACGCTGCCTGTACCGGCGCAACCGGGCCAACATGCCCGGCTCGCAACGCGAGGTGGCCAGCGCCGAGGAAGAGGGCGTCGAATTCGTTTGGCAGGCCGCGCCGGAAGCCTTCCTGGGCGATGGCGTCGTGCGCCAAGTGCGCGCGGTGCGCATGCACCTGGGCATCGCCGACATCACTGGCCGGCAGACGCCGCGCCCGATCGAAGGCTCCAGCTTCACGCTCGAATGCGACTTGGCCATCAAGGCGCTCGGCTTCGACCCGGAGGATCTGCCCGGCCTGTTCGGCGAACCGGCCCTCAAGGTCAGCCGCTGGGGCACGGTGACCGTCAACCATCGCACCATGATGAGCAATCTCGATGGCGTGTTTGCGGCCGGCGACATCATGCGCGGTGCGAGCCTGGTGGTTTGGGCCATTCGCGACGGCCGGGACGCCGCCGAAAACATCCACACCTTTCTGCAGAACGCCCTGGCTGAGCGCGGTGATAGCCGGTTGAAAGAAGCGGCAGATTAAATTGGCTAGTGACAGCGGCAGATGAGTCCCTTTCCCTTTCGGGAGAGGGGTTGGGGTGAGGGTGTTTCAGCGTGAGCAATGCCTGCTCGGTCGCCCAGTGGAGCCAGCCTCACCCGTCCGCTGCGCGGCCACCCTGTCCCATTGTGGGGGCTACGGGATTCAAACGAGTTGAAAAATGTCGCCAAATCCATACGCACCGAAGCGTCGGTCGGGGCACGGCGCGCTCGGACCTCGGATTTTCAAGACAAGCGCAGAGGCGCTGTGCCCCAACATCTGGCATTTCCGCTGGCCGATAGGCCCGATGTTGTGGCGATCTGCCCCGAAGCCCTCGATACCTGGGAGACCAGGCCGGCAGAGTCCCACAACAGACGAAAATGCAAGAAAAAGATGTGTGAACTCCGTAACATTGCGGGTGGGAGAGGGACATTGTGTTGCCGCAGCGGCGCCCCGACAGGAGTTGGCACATGATCACGCTGCATGACGGCCGGTCGTCCGGCAATGCGTACAAGTGTCGTCTGGCATTGGCGCAACTCGGCATGACGTACAATCGGGTCGTGTACGACATTGCGAAAAACGAGACTCGCACGCCGGCCTTCCTGTCCAAGACTCCGAACGGCAAGATTCCGGCCCTGGAGCTGGAAGATGGCCGGGTGCTGGCGGAGTCCAACGCCATCCTGTGCTACCTGGCCGACGGCACGACGTTGTTGCCGGAGGATGGCTGGTTGCGCGCCCTGGTGATGCAGTGGCTGTTCTGGGAGCAGTATAGCCACGAGCCCAACATCGCCACGGTGCGCTATTGGATCACGTACGGCATTCCGCTGAACGACGAGATGCGGGCGGCTCTGGAGCCGAAGCGGGCGCGCGGGCGCGACGCCCTGGCCCTGATGGACCGTCATCTGGCGGATCGGGCGTATGTCGTTGGCGACACATACACTATTGCCGACATCGCGCTCTACGCATACACCCATGTGGCACCGGAAGGCGGCTTCGATCTGACGCCGTACCTGGCCGTGACCGCCTGGCTGGCCCGGGTCGCCGACCAGCCCGGATACATCCCGATCACCGCGTGATGACGCCTTGGCACCTGATTGGACCCACGCCGTCTTGCTTATTGGAAGGACCGCAATCATGACCGAGACCCTGACCCAAGCCGAGCGGTTCGTGGCCGACTATCGGGCCAATGTCGCGCGCCTCACCGCGGCCCATGCCTATGACCCGACCGATGAGGTGGATTCCTGCGGCGTCGGTTTCGTCGCCGCCATCGATGGCAAGCCGCGGCGCGACGTGGTGTCCAAGGGCATCGAGGCACTGAAGGCGGTGTGGCACCGCGGCGCGGTTGACGCCGACGGCAAGACCGGCGACGGCGCCGGCCTCATGGTGCAGGTGCCGCAGCAGTTCTTCCGCGACTGGGTGACCGAGATGGGCCATCCGAACCCGGACAGCGACCTGGCGGTCGGCCAGGTGTTCCTGCCGCGCATCAGTTTGGAGGCGCAGGAACACTGTCGCTGCATCGTGGAAACCGAAATCCTCAAGTTCGGCTACTACATCTATGGCTGGCGGCAGGTTCCTATCAGCATCGAGTGTATTGGGGAAAAAGCCAATGCCACCCGGCCGGAAATCGAACAGATCGTCATCGGCAACAGCCAGGGAGTCGATAACGACAAGTTCGAGCGCGACCTTTACGTCGTCCGCCGGCGCATCGAGAAGGCGGTGGAAGAAGCGCAGATCAACGATTTTTACATCTGCACGCTGTCGGTGCAGGCCATCGTGTACAAAGGTATGTTCCTGGCCGAACAGCTCAGCACCTTCTACCCCGATCTGCTGGATGCGCGATTCGTCAGCAGCTATGCCATTTATCACCAGCGCTATTCGACCAATACCTTCCCGACCTGGCCTCTGGCGCAGCCGTTTCGCATGCTGGCGCACAACGGCGAGACCAACACGCTCAAGGGCAACGTCAACTGGATGAAGGCGCATGAGACGCGCATGGAACACCCGCGCTTCGGTGCCCTGATCGAAGACGTCAAGCCGGTGGTGCGCCAGGGCCTGTCGGATTCCGGCGCGCTCGACGCCGTGTTCGAGCTGCTGGCGCGCGCCGGCCGGCCAGCGCCGCTGGTCAAGACCCTTCTGATCCCGGCCGCTTTGTTGCAGGACACCATGCCGGAGCGGCACCGCCATCTGCACCAGTTCTGTAACTCCATCATGGAGCCGTGGGACGGGCCGGCCGCCATTGCTGCCACAGACGGGCGTTGGTTGATCGGCGGCATGGACCGCAATGGCCTGCGGCCCATGCGCTATGTCCGCACCGGCGACGACTTGATCATCGCCGGTTCGGAGATCGGCATGGTCAAGGTGGTGGAGGCCGAGGTGGTCGAAAAGGGCCGGGTCGGCCCGGGCGAAATGATCGCCATCGATCTGGCTGAAGGCCGACTGTACCACGATGCGGAGATCAAGGACGTGTTGGCGGGGGCTCAGCCCTATGGCACTTGGGTCAAGCGCATCGACCGCATGGACGAGCTGGTGCGGCGGGCCGCCGCCTTCTCCGAAGTGTCGGAGCTAAGCCGCGACGCGCTGCGTCGGCGCCAGGTGTGCGCCGGTCTGACTTTGGAAGACGTGGAACTGATCCTGCATCCCATGGTGGAGGAGGCCAAGGAAGCCATCGGCTCCATGGGCGACGATTCCCCGATCGCCGTCCTGTCCGACCGCTATCGTGGCCTGCACCAGTTCTTCCGACAGAACTTCAGCCAGGTGACCAACCCGCCCATCGACAGCCTGCGCGAGCGCATCGTCATGAGCCTGCGCACGCGGCTCGGCAATCTGGGCAACATTCTGGACGAAGACGAATCCCAATGCGCGCTGCTGCAGTTGGAATCGCCGGTTCTGACCACGGCGGAATTCCGGGCCATGCGCCGCTACATGGGCAGCACGGCGGTGCAGATCGATTGCACCTTCTCGGCAGCCACCCCGTCTGGCCAGCCGCGCGAAGGCCTGCATGCTGCGCTGCAGCGCATTCGCCAAGATGCCGAGGAGGCCGTGCGCCGTGGCGCCACGCATCTGATCTTGACCGACGAGAAGACCGGGCCCGACCGGGCGCCGATCCCCATGATCCTGGCCACCAGCGCCGTGCACACCCATCTGATCCGCAACAATCTGCGCACCTTCACCTCACTCAACGTACGCAGCGGCGAGTGCCTGGACACGCATTACTTTGCCGTGCTGATCGGCGTCGGTGCCACCACGGTGAACGCCTATCTGGCGCAGGAGGCAATCGCCGACCGGCACCGGCGCGGCCTGTTCGGCGATCTGGCGCTGGAGACCTGTCTGGCCCGTTTCAAGAAGGCGATCGACGATGGGTTGCTGAAGATCATGTCCAAGATGGGCATTTCGATCATCAGCTCCTACCGCGGCGGCTGCAACTTCGAGGCGGTCGGTCTGAGCCGAGCACTGGTGGCCGAGCATTTCCCGGCCATGACCAGCCGCATCTCCGGCATCGGCCACAATGGCATCGAACAGATGGTGCTGCGCCAGCACGCCCTGGCCTATGACGAGGATGTGGTGGCGCTCCCGGTCGGCGGCTATTACCGCTATCGGCGCGGTGGCGAGGCGCATGGCTGGGAGGCCACCGCCATCCATACCCTGCAGACGGCGGTGGCGCGCGACAGCTTCTCCACCTACAAGCGCTACAGTGCGATGGTGCACAAGCGCGCGCCGACGCAGCTCCGCGACATCCTGGATTTCCGCTCCGCCAAGCCGGCCGTCTCGCTGGACGAGGTGGAGAGCATCACCACGATCCGCCGGCGCTTCGTCACCCCGGGCATGTCTCTTGGCGCCTTGTCGCCGGAGGCGCATGGCACGCTCAATGTCGCCATGAACCGCATCGGCGCCAAGTCGGACAGCGGCGAGGGCGGTGAAGACCCGGCGCGCTTCAAGCCCGACCGCAACGGCGACAACTGGAACTCGGCGATCAAGCAGATCGCATCGGGGCGGTTCGGTGTCACGGCGGAGTACTTAAACCAGTGCCGCGAGATCGAGATCAAGGTGGCGCAGGGTGCCAAGCCGGGCGAGGGCGGCCAGTTGCCCGGCTTCAAGGTCACCGACATGATCGCCCGGCTGCGCCATTCCACGCCCGGTGTCATGCTGATCAGCCCGCCGCCGCACCACGACATCTATTCGATCGAGGACCTGGCCCAGCTCATCTACGACCTCAAGCAGATCAACCCGGACGCCAAGGTGTGCGTCAAGCTGGTGGCGCGCACCGGCATCGGCACCATCGCCGCCGGCGTGGCCAAGGCCAAGGCCGATGTGATCCTAGTGTCGGGCCACTCCGGCGGCACCGGGGCGAGCCCGCAGACCTCGATCAAATACGCCGGCGTGCCCTGGGAGATGGGTCTGTCGGAGGTGCACCAGGTGTTGACTCTAAACCGGTTGCGCCACCGCGTGCGCCTGCGCACCGACGGTGGTTTGAAGACCGGGCGCGACATCGTCATCGCCGCCATGCTGGGCGCTGAGGAATACGGCATCGGTACGGCGGCGCTGGTGGCCATGGGCTGCATCATGGTGCGCCAGTGCCATTCCAACACCTGCCCGGTCGGCGTGTGCACCCAGAAGGACAGCCTGCGCGAGCGCTTCGGCGGCACGCCGGAGAAGGTGGTCAACCTGTTCAGCTTCATCGGCGAGGAGGTGCGCGAAATCCTGGCCGGGCTGGGCTGCAAGTCGCTGGAAGAGGTGATCGGGCGCACCGACATGCTGCACCAGGTCAACCGCGGCGCCCCGCATCTGGACGCCCTGGATCTGAACTCGCTCCTGGTGCAGCCGGATGCCGGCGGCAGCGCCACCTTCTGCACGTTGCAGGGGCGCAACGAGGTGCCGGACGGGCTGGATGCGCGCATGATCGCCGACGCCCGACCCCTGTTCGACGTCGGCGAGAAGATGCAGCTCGCCTACAACATCCGCAACACCCACCGCGCCATCGGCACCCGCCTGTCGGCCATGATCACCCGGCATTACGGCATGAATTATCTGCAGCCGGGGCACGTGACCGTGCGCCTGCGCGGCTCCGCCGGCCAGTCGCTTGGCGCCTTCGCCGTGCAGGGGCTGAAGCTGGAGGTGTTCGGCGATGCCAACGACTATGTCGGCAAGGGGTTGTCGGGTGGCATCATCGTGGTGCGACCGCTGGCCTCCAGCCCGCTCACCACGAACGAGAACGTCATCATCGGCAACACGGTGCTGTATGGCGCCACGGCGGGCAAGCTGTTCGCCGCAGGCCAGGCCGGCGAGCGCTTCGCCGTGCGCAACTCCGGCGCCCACGTGGTGGTGGAAGGCTGCGGCACCAATGGCTGCGAATACATGACCGGCGGCGTGGCGGTGCTGCTCGGTCCGGTCGGCTACAACTTCGCCGCCGGCATGACCGGCGGCATGGCCTATGTGTATGATCCGGACCGGCGGCTGGATGCCTTCCTCAACCCGACCAGCGTGATCCACCAGTCGGTGCAGGTGCCGTATTATGAGCACCAGTTGAAGGTGCTGGTGGAAGAGCATGTGGCGCAAACCCAAAGCCGTTTCGCCGCCCGCCTGCTGAACGAATGGGATGCCGAAATCGACCATTTCCGCCAGGTCATCCCACGCGAAATGCTACCCCGCCTCAGCGTCTCCCCGGTGTTGGAAGACGCCGCGACGGCTGTTTCGGCGCAGTGAGGCGGTGGAGTTGTTGCAATAGCTTCGCCGATACGCTCGTGATCGTTGTGTCGTGTTGCCGTCGATACCAGCCGTGGGCGTGGCAGCCACGGACGCGTGATAATGGGGAGCACAAGGGCGACACAGGGGCGACACAGGGGCGATCGTTCCCACACCTGCAGGGCAGGATCTTCGGCCTGGGACGGTATACCAACGGCCCGAACAATGACCGATCCTCGGGCCGCCCTGTTTCGGAGCGCCGGCATCCCTGCCGGCTGGACCGCCGCCATCTTGGCGGCCGGCTGCTGGGCGTGGTCCGGGCCGGCTGGACGCCGGCGGTCCAGCCGGCAAGGATACCGGCGCTCCGAAACAGGGCGGCCCGAGGACCGGTCCTTGTTTCGGGCCGTTGGTATTGTATCCAGATCGATTCCTCACTTGGCCAAATCCAACCCACATGATCATGGTTGCGGGCCCACCCAATCACCCTCTTGAACTCCGGCGTTTTACAGGTTCAACCGAACCAGAATCGCAAATGTTGTGTAATTTTTCTGACGCAACTCTCTATATGGTATACAAAGGAGTCTGGCTGACAAGACGTACAGCCTCTCTGAGCATAAGAGCGCGCAACAAAGACCGTGTGATGAAGGGTGCTTAAGAACGTTCAAATTTTGATCAAATGTGTTTATTACTAGATGGGATGAGTATATTATCGTTTATGTCCGTTTGAGACTCCGTCTATTTTGGGGATTTTAAAATATGCATGGCTGTTGGATTGTCGTGATATTTGAACAGATCACGATAACAACCGCTCCATCGGGGTTGGCACCGTGATGGGAGCGCGCCGAGTTATCGTCAACAGCAGTCGGCAGCAAACGCCGCCGTCCTGCAAAAACCACCATTGTTGCCACAAATCGACCGGTGGATTGGCTGGGGCGCCAGGATTCGAACCTGGGAATGGCGGTACCAAAAACCGCTGCCTTACCGCTTGGCTACGCCCCAAACGCGAAGCCGTAACATAATCCCGGCGCCGCCAAATGCAATGGTTTCGCGCGCCGGTGTCGGTCTTGGCGACATGGCCACCGGGCCCGGCACGCCACCACCGTCAGCCCGTTCGGATGCGTTTCAAGAAGTCCTGCACGGCCGCCGTCAGGGCATTGGCCTGATCGCTCAATGTGGCCGAGGTGGACAACAGGTCTTCCGCCGATTGCCCGGTTTCGGCCGCCGTACGACGAACCGTGCCAATACTGGCAATGGTCCGGGTCGTGCCGTCGGCAGCATGCGCGACGCTGGCGGCGATGTCGCGTGCCACGGTTTCCTGTTCGTGCACTGCTGCGGCAATGGAGCCGGTGATGTCGTTGATGTTCGCAATGGTTTGGGCAATCGACCGAATCGCCACCACGGCGTCCTGTGTCGCACTCTGCATGCCATTGATCTGGCCAGCGATCTCGTCGGTCGCCTTGGCCGTCTGCGCCGCCAGCGATTTTACCTCGTTGGCGACCACCGCAAACCCTTTGCCGGCTTCGCCAGCACGCGCGGCTTCAATCGTGGCATTGAGCGCCAGCAGATTGGTCTGACCAGCGATCGTATTGATCCAGCCCACGATGTCGCCAACTTTGCTCGCGGCCTGGTCCAACCCCTGCACCGTTGAATCCGTCGCCGCCGCATCTTTCGCAGCCTGGGCGGCGATGTCGGCCGACTGCTGAACCTGCCGACCGATTTCCGCAATCGACGCAGACAATTCCTCGGTGGCGGCGGCCACGGTCTCCACGTTCGAACCAGCCTGTTCCGACGCCGTCGTCGCCGAACCGGCTTCGGCCCGGCTTGCGGCCGCCGTTTGAACCAGGGCCCCGGCGGTGTCGTGCACGCCCGCCGCCGCTGCGGTCACGGTGTCGACCATGCCCTTGACGGTGGATTCGAATCCGTCGGCCAGTTCCAGGCGCAGGCGGTGCCGTTCCTCCGATGCGCGATCGCGCTCGGCAACGGCGCGGTCATTGGCTTCCTTCACTTCGCGAGCCGTGTCGCGAAACACAAGAAGCGCCTCGGCCATATCGCCGATCTCATCCGTTCCACCAACCGGAACCGGCTGCTCCAACTGGCCGCCCGCAATGGTCCGCATGGCAACAGCTAAAGCCGACAGACGACCGGTGATCGCCCGACCCACATAGAAGAACACGATCAACGTCGCCCCGATCAAGCTGACCACGGCGATCCCGGTCAACCAGACCCGGGCCGTGTCGATGGCCGCCTCGGCCGCCCCGGCCGCCTGCTCAGCGCGCTGCTCCACGGCAAGCACCAAGGCACTCACGGTGGCAGAGAACGCATCGACCTCCGTCTGGGTGGTTTCAACCAGTGCCGCCATCTCACGCTCGCTCACCAAAAGGCGGTCACGAACAGCGAAGATTCCGTCCTCGCCTTGGGCCGTGCCGATCAGAGCCTCCACCGGCCCATGCAGGCCAGCCTGGTCTGCCGCCGCGGACGTGGCTGCAATCGAACGCACCGCCTCAGCCGTCGCCTGGAAGCGTGCCTCGATCTCACGCAGGTCTACCTCCGTCACGGCATTGGCTGCCTGATTCAAAAAACCAGCAATGAGATTGGCCTCGGCCGATAGCCGAAGATGGTCACGCAACCCGGCAAGCTGTTGTGACACGAGCCTATCCATCGATCTCTTGGTGTCGCGCTGCAGCCGGCGGACAGCAATGCGAATTCGGCCACGAGCCCGTGTGACTTGAATGTCGAGCTCATTCAAAATCTCGTGCTCCAGACGCAAGGCGTCCGCGATCCGGTTGCGCAAACGGTCCCCCGGCGCCGTACCGTCCGTCGCAGCGTCGCTATCGTTGTCAACCTGTAGGCTGCGGCGGAGAGAAAACACGCCGGCATCGCCGTCGACCAGCGCGTTCAGCTGGCCCGCCAGGTCCGCCACGACCGTCCCGCCGAGTCGTTCTTCAGCACGCGCGACGACCGGCTGAACCGCCGACCATGCGGTCCGGTACGCCCGTTCCTGGTCATCGACGCCCGTCTCATTGGTCGCAACATCGCGGGTGAGAGCGCTCGTCATGGCCGACACGGCAGACTGTAGCTGGAACACCTCGACCAATCCGCTCGCGGCGACGGCCAAGTCATCGGTTTGGGTCTCGGCGAGATCCACAACCGACGCCACTTGGACTTCGAACCGCTCCGTCAGCGCGGCGGTGGCCGGCGCAACAGCGTCCAGCAGGTTGTCATGCTTCTCCGCCGTGTCACGAACCAAGGCTTCCACGCGACGCTCTGCCGCCAACCGACTCTCAAGCATGATATCGACGCGATGCATCGCCTCAGCCAACACGGCAGCACGGTCGCGAATCGCTTGTATCTCTGGACCGAAATCGCCGGAACCGTCCAACCCGGTCAAGATATCGTCGAGCACCGCCAAGTGTTCGTTGGCCCTATGCATCAGCGCCTGGCGGTCGGCCTGCGTTCGCGCCGCCGCCAGGGCTGGGGCCACCGCATCCAAAGCCGCCCCCTCCCGCACCAATGCAGTGGCGGCCGCCATGGTCGGTAGGCTCGCCGCCGTGATGCCGACCAACTGCTGCTCGATGGCGGCGTATGAAAACCACGCCACCGCCGAAGCAGCCAATGTGAGCGCCACGACGGCACCAACCGCAAAAAACAGCTTCAGGCGAATACCAATGCGACGGTCGGATCGCGCCTTGCGGGACCTCTGGCTGGATGGACTGTCGGTCATACACGTCTCCCTGAATCCCATGCCGGCTTTCGCCGCAGCCCGCATGGCCACGCTGCGGCAGCCAACTGCTCAATCAAGATGAAATCACAGTATCGTCCGGGAAAATGCGTGAACTCAAGAACAGTGCCGCCATGACATACCAACACCAACACGCCCTGGAATTAAATTAATAATTCAGTTCCAGGGCGTGTTGTCTCAATCGTCTGACCATCCCCCCCAAGCGGTGGATGACCTTGCGGCCACATTGTCGCCTATTGCGTTTTTCTGCGGCGTAGCTTGCTGAAAACGCCCGCAGACCGGACCGTCATGCCGGTCAGCGGCCGCTGATCGGGCGCGACCGGGCTCGCCGGCGTAACGCTCGGCCGGGTCGCCCGTCCCACAACGGCCCAACATCGATGCGGCACCAGCAGCGGCTGAACCGGGTGATCGCGGTGGAGGTGATCTGCCAATACCGTGTCGAGTTTCACCAGTTCAGCATCATCCAGCCCGGCCGAACCGGACGCAATCTCACGCACCTGGGCACGCCAAGCCGCGTGACTGAACGGCACCATCACATCAAAGGAAAAGCTCTCCAAGCCGTCGAAGCCGGCCGAAGCCAAATCCACCAACCAATCCGGCCGGACCACAGCACGGCCGGTACCCTGCCACCGGGGCGCCACCGACAAGATCAAGGTTTCGGCGGCCTGAACCAGGGAACCAGGCAACCCCACCGGATCGAATTGCACCAGGGCCACAGCCCCACCCGGCGATAGAAGCCGCTGCGCCTCCCGCGCTGCCTGTGGTCGGTTGAACCACGACCAACACCGCCCTGCCACAACCACATCGGCCTCACCGTCGGCCAACCCGGTCATCTCGGCTGGCCGACACCGATAAACGATCTTCACCCCACATTGCGCATCCAGCCATTCCGCGTCCACCATGGTGGCATCGGATATGTCGAGTCCGGTGACGAAACAGCCGCGACGGGCGAAACCACGGGCCAATGTGCCGCTGCCGGTGCCAAGATCGACGATGTGCTGTCCGGGCTTGCCCACACCGAGCAGGGACAGGCGGTGGAACAGCGCATCGGGGTAGATCGCTGCAAACCGTGTCCACGTCCCACCACCGCCCATCTCGCCAGGTCCCGCAGCGACCGGTGGCCCCAGGATCGTCATCAGCGTCCACCCTCCGGCGGCGCGCGCCCCATCGGCCCAGGCCGGCCGCCCCTTTGGCCACCCAGCGGGAACAGCGGCACACGATCATGAGACGGAGTGCACCCTCGCACCAAGTTTAGCGGATCGGCGGGGTGGACACCAGAACCATGCTTTCTTGTGTTGGCTGCTGGGGCAGCCCCCCTGGGCCGGGTTTGCAACGGCCCAGTTCATCAATGGCCCTGTTTCGTGCCGGGCCGCACTATGGCACGGTGGTCGTCGATGACATGGACACGGCCCCGCAGCCAGACCTGGTCACCAGGGTCGCCAGAAACACGACCGGGAGCGTCGGGCCGGTGCCGTGTCGGAACAGGATTGGCGAGACCTTTGGTTCCGGACCATCTGATTGTTGAGTTAAGCAGACGGCTCCGGTGCACCACCAACGGACCGCTGAAGCCGCCAAGACACGGGTTAAAGCATCAGCGCAGGCAAAGGAGAGGGAACATGCCGGAGGACCAGAGTCCTGTTGGCCGAATGATGGCGAAATTGGTCGCCACCAAGGAGAAATGGGCCCGTGAAGGACGGGCTCTGACAGACCATCCGACTGGGACACCCCCGGACCGCCTGCCTCCGGGACAACACGAGGTCAAGAACTGGCCGGTGCTTGATCTGGGCGTGCGGCCGCACATCGATCTGGCCACCTGGTCGCTCGTCGTCGATGGCCTGGTTGCCCTGCCACTTGTCTGGGATTGGACCACCTTCCAGGCGCAGCCGCAGATCGACGACGTGTCCGACATTCATTGTGTCACCACCTGGTCGCGCTTCGACAACCAATGGCGCGGCGTGAGTGCCCGGCACCTGTTGGCGCAGGTGAACCCTCTGCCTGAGGCCCAATTCCTGGTCTTCCACGCCTACGACGGCTACACGACCAATCTTCCTTTAAGCGCGTTCGACGACGGAGATGTGTTATTGGCGCACAGTTGGAACGGTGCGCCTCTTACGATCGAACATGGCGGTCCGGTTCGCGTGATCGTCCCAAAGCTGTATTTCTGGAAAAGTACAAAATGGATAAACCGGATCGAGTTCACGGTGGAAGACCGCCTCGGGTTCTGGGAGCAGCGCGGCTACCATGCCTTCGGTGACCCCTGGTCCGAACAACGCTACGGCTGACGCGAACTTTGCCAGTTTCCTTCGCGCCTTTCGAAACCGGACCGATTCATCCACCATGGCTCTGGGCACCATGGCTCTGGGCACCATGGCTCTGGGCACCATGGCTCTGGGCACCATGCAGACCAGTCGCCCAATCCGGAGACTCCGTCCGCTTTGACACCGATCCGGAAGTGTTCACGCATGCTGGCACCGCATGGGCCGGAGGTCCGTCGCACCGTTGTCACCGCCCTGACTGGCCCCCTTGCCGTCACCGGATGGGACCGACGGCTGGCTCATGACAGCCAGTGCCTATGGTGTTGACGACGACGTTCCGTGGTTTGACGCGTTGAAGACGTTTTTTTTCTCGCGATGCAATCGTCACGGCCATCCCTTGGTCGGCATTTGCTTCGGCCACAAATTCATGGCCGAGGCGCTCGGTGGTGCGGCACCAGCATCCCGTTGGATGCCGCCGTCAACGGGCTGGCACTGGAAGACCCCACCCGTCACGCGCCAGCACCGGTCCCACGCCACGCCATGGACGCCTCGTCTTCGCAGACTAACAAGAAACTGACGGTGCCGTTGGGCACAAACGGGTCCATGCGGGGAGGCCTTTGTGGGAGCGCCGACGCCTCGTCGGCCTCGTGTGCACGCC
>JANQJV010000179.1 GCA_028281465.1 Azospirillaceae bacterium
CTAGAGCACGGGCTTCGCGGCACCAATGAACGACCGATCTTCATGCCGACAACCGTGCTATAAATAGGGCACGCCGTCGAAAAGCCACCGTTTCGGTCATGGTGGGTCGGTCGAAAGACCGGTGTGGGACTAGAAAGAGACCCAGGGCGATGACTGCCGTAGGAGCCACAACCGCCTCCCGTGCTTGTGTTCAGCAGGCCCACGATCCTTGTGGGCGCCGACCGCACTGAACGCCACTTTCTCGCGGAACGGCCGCACTCTCCATGCGACGGATACAGGGTGTTGTGTTACTGTATAACATATCGGAGGCGACATCGCTCACTTGCCAGTTGGAGCCGCCTAGCCATGCCAGAATGCAGAAGAGTAGGGTTCACCATTCTCTTGTGGACGGTTTTGGGTCTCGTCGTCAGCCCGTCGGCCGGCGCCAGGGAAACCAGAGAGTTAACCTGGGAAGACCTGATCCCGCCGCGGAGCGCAGATGACGATGGCGAGGTTTCTAAACTCTTCTTCGGCGTCGCCCCTCATGGGTCGGTCTCTCTCGCTCCAGACGAAGGACAAACCTTGCAGCAGTTGGTCCATACGCTTGATGGCGAGCTGGTGCGCATGCCCGGGTATGTCGTCCCTTTGGAGTTTGACGGGGCAAAGGTGACGGATTTCTTCCTGGTGCCGTACATCGGCGCCTGTATTCACGTGCCGCCGCCGCCACCCAATCAGCTCGTTTATGTCCGCATAGAAGACGGCTTTGAGATCGAGGGGCTATTTCAAGCGGTTTACGTGACCGGAACCATGAATTCGGCTTCGAGCCAGCAGAGTCTGGAGCAAAGCGGCTATGGCTATCGGATCGAAGCCGATGATATTTCTGCGTTCCAGTAAGTATCCTCTTCAGGTCGGGTCAAAGATTGATGGAGATTTGCGATGAAGGTGCGTGAGTTGACCGGAACCGTTTTGCTGACGATGGGTCTGGGTCTGATGGCCCCGCCGATTGGTGCAGAGTTTCGGGACCATGATGCGCATGTGCATGGTGTTGGCCGGCTGAACCTTGTGGTCGAGAGCAAAACCCTCGTGATTGAACTGGACACGCCGTCCTACGACATCGTGGGATTCGAACACCAGCCGAGCACGGAAGCCCAGCACCATGCCGTTGAAGAGGCGGTTGAGAAACTCCGTGATGGCCAGGCGCTGTTCAGCTTCCCCACGGAGGCCGGCTGTACACTGGCAGACGTCGATGTCGAGTCCGTGCTGATGGATAGTGAGCACCACGACGAAGACCATCATGATGATCATCATGCCAAAGCGCACCATGATGATCACCACGGCGATGATCACCACGGCGACGAACACGATCATGAGCATCACGCAGAAGAGCACGATGCTGAGCATCATGCCGAAGAACACCATGGTGACCATGACGGTGCAGAGGTTCATTCCGAATTCGCTGCTAAATGGACCTTTTCCTGCACAAATCCCGACGCCCTGACCCATATCGACGTGGTGTACTTCGAGTTCTTTTCGCGGAGCGAAGAACTCCAAGTGCAAGCGATCACGGCCACCGGTCAGACGGCTGAAGAGTTGACGCCGGACGCGGCTCGGCTGACCCTGCGCTGAGGCAAACGGGAGCATGGCTCCGCTGGATACCACTCCAATCCCACGGGTCCGTCTCTCGGGTGTTCGGTTCCGCTGGCATCGCCGGCTCCCACCTGCATTGGAAATTTCGGAGCTGTCGATCGGACGGGGCGAACGGTTGTTCGTCCATGGCCCCAGCGGCACCGGCAAGACGACCCTGCTCAGCCTGTTGGGCGGGGTCGTGGTCCCGGAATGTGGGCGGGTCGAGATCGACGGCACCGATATCGCGCGCCTTTCCGGGACGCACCGGGACCGGTTCCGGGCCGATCACATCGGTTTTCTCTTCCAGCTATTCAATCTCATCCCCTATCTGTCCGCGGCCGAGAATGTCATCCTGCCGTGTCAGTTTTCGACCGCTCGACGCCGGAAAACGAAGAGGCGCCACGGGACCGTCCGTGCGGCCGCGGGCGCTTTATTGCACCACATGGGATTGGATGCCGATGCCCTGTCAGGCTCGCCGGTTGCCAAGCTGAGCGTCGGTCAACAGCAACGCGTGGCCGCGGCACGGGCGTTGATCGGCGAACCAGGGCTTCTGATCGCCGATGAACCGACCTCGGCCCTGGATGCCGACAACCGCCAGGCATTTCTGGATTTGTTGTTCCGTGAAGCCGAACGCGCTGGAGCAACCGTCATGTTCGTCAGCCACGATCTCAGCCTGGCGAGTGCCTTTCACCGCGCTCTTGCCATCAGCGACGTCAACCTCGTCACGGAGAAAGCCTAGTCGCCCCATGTCCCTCTTCACCCTGACATTGTCGATCAAAAGCCTGATCAACCGCTGGGTGACGGTGTCGTTGACAATTGCAACCCTGGCCTTCAGCACCGCTCTCCTATTGGGGGTCGAGCGTATTCGGGTCGAGGCGAAGGCCGCCTTTGCCGACACGATTTCCGGCATCGATACCATTGTCGGTGCGCGGAGCGGCTCGGTGCAGCTTCTGCTCTATTCCGTGTTCCGCATCGGCAATGCCACCAACAATATTTCGTGGGAGAGCTACCAAGATATATCTCAACATCCCTCGGTTGCTTGGACGGTACCGATTTCCTTGGGCGACTCCCATCGAGGTTTTCGGGTGATGGGCACGACGACGGAGTATTTCCAGCGCTACCGTTTTGGCCGCCGGAGGACACTGGACTTCTCGGACGGCAAGCCGTTCGATGATCTGTTCGATGCTGTCCTCGGGGCCGACGTCGCCCGGGATCTCGGGTATGAACTCGGCGACCCGATCGTCGTCGCCCATGGTATCGGGTCGGCCGAACTGGCGAAACATGACGACAAACCGTTCCGCGTTGTCGGCATTCTGGCCAAGACCGGGACTCCGGTCGATCGCACGGTCCATGTCAGCCTGGAGGCGATCACCGCCATCCATGTCGACTGGCGAAGTGGGGCGCGGATTCCCGGCCAATCGGTGAGCGCGGACGCCGTTCGCAAGATGGATTTGACGCCCGAGACGGTCACTGCGGTGCTGATCGGTCTCAACTCGCGCCTGGGACTCTTCACCTTTCAGCGCTTCATCAACGAGTATCGCGAGGAGCCGCTCCTGGCGATACTCCCCGGCGTTGCCCTGCAAGAACTCTGGGGTTTGCTGGGAACCGCAGAATCCGCGCTGTCCATGATTTCCTCTTTCGTTCTATTCACCGGACTGCTCGGCATGGTCACCATGCTGTTGGCCGGTCTCAACGAACGCCGCCGGGAAATGGCGATCCTGCGGTCGGTTGGTGCCCGACCGCACACGATTCTGGGCCTGTTCGTTGCGGAGTCTCTGGTGATCACCGTCGCCGCCGCGATCGCGGGTCTCGCTCTGGTCTATGGTCTGCTGGCGGGTTTGCAACCCGTTATCGACGCCCACTGGGGCCTGTTCGTCCCAATCAGGCCACCAAGCGACCGTGACCTGACAATCCTTATCTTGATTACCGCGTCTGGCGTTATCGCCGGCCTGTGTCCGGCCCTCGTCGCCTATCACCGTTCCCTGACAGACGGGATGACAATCAGGACATAATACCAATGAACGGAAGTTCTGACCGACGCGGCGCACCCCCGTAGGGCCTGCTTTAGCAGGCCGCGGCCGGGATC
This sequence comes from Azospirillaceae bacterium, assembly GCA_028281465.1. Lineage (GTDB taxonomy): Bacteria > Pseudomonadota > Alphaproteobacteria > Azospirillales > Azospirillaceae > JANQJV01. The sequence continues at coordinate 3,692 of JANQJV010000179.1, forward strand.
AGCGCCCGAGAGCGGTTTTCGCTCACTCTGGGTCGCGGGAGACGCTCTAGCCAATTGATTTTTCGCCAGATCGTCGTCGCAGATCGGCTCAATCTGCTCGGGATTTGCTCTAAAGTCCGGCGCTTTAAAGTCCGGCGCTTTTCTGGCTGCACGAGGCGCGCTGAAGCACGTCCTACGAGAATAGACCCATGAGTCAATCCGACCGTTTGTTGGTCTAAGATCGATACCGATCGCGCACCCTGACCACTCAACCCAGCCATCCCCGAGTGACAACCTGTTCGGTGGCGGCCTTCCCGGCAGCCGGCACGTCGACGCCCTGGGCCGGCAGCCCCCACACGGCGGGCCACCGCTGGCAGTTTTGCCGGCCGGGCCGGTGTGCTAAGAACCCCGGCACGCGCAGAGCAGGGAGACCGGCACCATGGCCGATGCACACGCCACCCGCACCGAATCCGATACCTTTGGGCCGATCGACGTACCCGCCGACCGCTACTGGGGCGCCCAGACCCAGCGGTCGCGCCAAAACTTTCGGATCGGCGACGAGCGCATGCCGGCCCCCTTGGTGCGCGCGCTCGGCATCGTTAAGAAGGCGGCCGCCCGCACCAACATGACGCTCGGCGAGTTGGACCAGCACCTGGGCGACGCCATGGTGCAGGCGGCGGACGAGGTCATCGACGGTCGTCTGGCCGACCACTTCCCGCTGGTGGTATGGCAGACCGGCTCCGGCACCCAAAGCAACATGAACGCCAATGAGGTGATCTCCAACCGGGCGATCGAACTGCTGGGCGGCGAGAAAGGCTCCAAACAGCCGGTCCACCCCAACGACCACGTCAACCGTGGCCAGTCCTCCAACGATACCTTCCCGACCGCCATGCACATCGCAGCGGCCGAACAGATCGTGCATGGGCTGGTGCCGGCCCTGGAGCACCTGCACCAAGCCCTGGACGCCAAGGCCGCAGCGTTTGCCGACATCGTCAAGATCGGCCGCACCCACCTGCAGGATGCCACGCCACTCACGCTGGGCCAGGAGTTTTCGGGCTTCGCCGCCCAGATCGCCTACGGCATCGAGCGGGTCACGGCCGGCCTGCCACGCCTGTATCAATTGGCCCAGGGCGGCACGGCCGTCGGCACCGGGCTGAACGCCCGGGTCGGCTTCGCCGAAAGCTTTGCCGCCGACGTGGCGGCGATCACCGGCCTGCCCTTCGTCACTGCCGAGAACAAATTCGAAGCCCTGGCCGCGCATGATGCGGTGGTCGAGGCGTCCGGCGCCCTCAACACGGTGGCGGTGTCACTGATGAAGATCGCCAACGACGTGCGCCTGCTCGGCTCCGGGCCGCGGTGCGGCATCGGCGAGCTGCTGCTGCCGGAGAATGAACCCGGCTCCTCGATCATGCCGGGCAAGGTCAACCCAACCCAGTCGGAAGCGCTGACCATGGTGTGCGCCCAGGTCATGGGCAACCACGTCACGGTCAGCGTGGCCGGCTCCAACGGCCACTTCCAGCTCAACGTGTTCAAGCCGGTGATGATCTACAACCTGCTGCAGTCGATCCGTCTGCTGGCGGACGGCGCGCGCAGCTTTACCGACAACTGCGTCGTCGGCATCCGTCCGAACCTGCCACGCATCGAACACCTGCTGCACGACTCGCTCATGCTGGTGACCGCGCTCAACCCGCACATCGGCTACGACAATGCGGCCAAGGTGGCCAAAAAGGCGCATGCCGAAGGCACCACCTTGAAAGCCGCCGTGACCGCGCTCGGCCTGCTCGACGCCGGGGATTTCGACCGCCTGGTGCGGCCCGAAACCATGACCGGTCCGAAGTAACCGCGCCCGGCAGCGCCTTGGCAGACCGATGGCGGACACTGACACACCGCCGTCGCGGCTCGAAAAGCGCTCTGTCAAGATCATGGGCCATGCCACCAGCGTGTCGCTGGAGCGGGCGTTCTGGGATGCCTTGAAGGGCATTGCGGCTTCGCGCCGCTGTTCGGTCAACGCCCTGATCGCGGAGATCGACGACGGCCGCAGCGGCAACCTGTCGAGCGCAATCCGGGTCTTCGTCTTGCAGTCGGTGCAGCGAACCGTCGCAACGGCACCTAAGCAATCCGCAGGAAATACCAGACCGGAGACATCGGCCAGATCGGAGACATCGGAATGATCGTGATTCACTCCCCGGAACACGCCCGGCACCACAGCCAGTGCGAAGTACACAACGGGGCCCTGGTGCCGTCGTTCGAAAGTCCGCGGCGCGCCGAGATCGTGCTCGAGGCCGTGACCGCGGCCGACCTGGGGCCGATACGGCCACCGTCGGCGGACGGTCTGGCGCCCGCCGCCGTCCTGCACCGGGTCGACTATCTGCGCTTCCTGGAAACCATCTGGAACGACTGGCAATCCGCCGGCCGGGCTGGGGAAGCCATGGCGTTTTCCTGGTGCACCCACGCCTTCCGGCCACGGCAGGAACCGCTCGGCCTGGACGCAAGGCTCGGCTACTACTCGTTCTGCGTCGACACCACGATCAACGCCGGCACCTGGGGGGCCGCCCGCAGCGCGGCCGATGTCTGCCGGACGGCAGCGGCCGTGGTGTGCGACGGGGCCGCCGGTGCCTTCGCCCTGTGCCGACCGCCGGGTCACCACGCCGGTCCAGGGTATTTCGGCGGCTACTGCTTCCTTAACAACGCCGGCATCGCCGCCCAGACCTTGCGCGACGGCGGCTGTGCCCGGGTGGCCGTTCTGGACGTGGACTTCCATCATGGCAACGGGACCCAGGATGTGTTTTACCAGCGTGGCGATGTGCCGTTCGCGTCGCTGCACGGCGACCCGCGCCACTGCTTCCCATTCTACTCCGGCCATGCCGACGAGACCGGCGCCGGCCCAGGCGCCGGTGCCACCCTCAACCTGCCGCTGCCACCCGGTACCACCTGGCCGACCTATGCCGAGGCCCTGGACCATGCGCTACGCTGGCTCGGTGGGTTCGACCCGGATGCCTTGGTCGTGTCCCTAGGCCTGGACACCTTCGCCGGCGACCCGATCAGCGCCTTCCGCCTTGAGACCGACGATTTCCCACGTCTGGGCGAACGGCTGGCGTCGCTGGGCAAGCCGACCGTCTTCGTCCTGGAAGGCGGTTATGCGGCCGAGGATTTGGGGCGCAATGCGGTCGGCGTGCTCGGCGGGTTCGAGTCCGCCTCCGGCAGCGGTGGAAACCGGTAGACCCGGGGCACCGGCCGCCCTGCTCGCGCCGCGATGACAGAGAGCTCGGCCGCCAAGACATCGGCATAGCCGAGCGTGACCAGGGCGACCGCCTGTGGCGCCAGCGCCAAGGCAGCCTCCAGGCCGCACACCGGGATGCCGTTCAGGGCCGCGCCCAACCGCCCCGGCAGCCGGTCGACATACGCAGCCACCGCGATACCTTCGGCCTGGGCCAGGCTGAGAAACAGCGGCCCGATGCCGCCATGGCCGCCAACGCCGACGGCGATCAGGCGCTCGGGGGCATTCGGCCGCATCTGATCGAGCAACGCCAGACACAGGGCGTGGTGACCGGCATCCGGCCGAGCCGCGCGATGCAAGCGCTCGAGCAACATCCGGTCTGCCCGGGCCAACGCACCCTGCGGCCAAGGCAGCACGACCGGATCGGTGTGCAACGCGGCGGTCAGACAATGGCTGCCGGCCCGGTCGATCAGGCTGCGGGCCGCGGCCAACGCGCGGTCGTCGATCAACGGCCGGCTCAGCCGGCTGCCGTCGTTGAAGCTGTAGACGAGGTCACCCAGGCGACGGGCATCTTCTGCGGTCGGGAGCATGAGGCAGGCATAGAGCGGCCGCCAGGCATCGAGGCCGCTCCCCAGCAACGCACTGGCCGGTGTGCCCGACGGCATCAGGGTGCACAACGCATCCCGGAACGCAGCCATGCCGGCCCGGCACGCAGCGATCGCCCGGCGTTGTGCCGGCGGCACCGGCGGCGTGCGCCACACCGGCTCCACCGGCCCATCGGGCCGCAGCGGATCGATCGGCCGGAAACCGAGCGTGGTCGCTTCCAACCCAGTCAGCATCTCTTCCAGAATCTGGGGCGTGCGATAAAGAACGCCCGCCGCCGCCAGTTCGCTGCCACCGCAACCGAGATACACCGAGAGTCGCGCCCCATCGGCCACAGCATCAAACACATCCCGGGTGGCATAAGCGAGAAGGTGGTGGAAGTGCCACGTTCCAGCGATCTCCGGAATCGCCTCCAAGGCGGCCTGGGTGGTGCCGCGGGCGCCCAAGTCGACGGTGGCAACCACCCCACCACCGGCCGGCAGAACCTGGCGCAAGTAGGCAACCAGCCGTGCGAGGCCAGCCCGTCCATGGCAACGCACCCGCTCCGTCACCGCCGGTTGAGCAAGATGGGCCTTGAGTCGATCGATCGGACGGGGGACGCCGGTGCCATCGGCCGGCATCAGCGCCAATGCCTGCAAGCGCTGGCCGGCCGCAACCGCGAGCGCCGACGGAAGCTCGTCCAGCCCAAGGACGGCCAGGAATTCATCCACCGTCAGGAATGGGTTACGCGTCACCAAATGGTCAACCGTGTCGGGCGTGAAACCGGCCAGTCGGACCGGCAGCATGGCTTCGCGCGACAGGCTGAGCCTGCTGACGTCGAGCGATACGCCGCGCCGCGCCGCGGCATCGGCCACCGCCTCGGCAAACACGGCTCCTTCGCGCATGAAGGCAACGACATGGCGCACATCGTCGGCGACACAGCGTTCGACCACCCAGTCACAGAACCCAGCGACCAAAGGGCCAATCATGGTCGCCCCCAAGTCGAACCAATAGTCGTCCGGTACCGGGGGAGGTGCCGCCAATCCGGCCAAACGGCGGACTGCCGTCTGCCGCTTAGCCGCCGGATATGCCAGCACCAGGGCTTCGCGCGCCTGTGCGGTGGCAAAGCGCGGGTCGGGCTGGTACAGATGGGTGGCCAGACCGGCCCGTGCCGCCATGGCGCCATCACCGTGCGGGTCGTCGCCGATGTGCACCCCCCGTGCTGGCGCCATGTCTGGGAAGTCGGCGAGCATGCGTCGGAATAGACCACCGTCGGCTTTGGAACAACCGTGATCACAGGATACATACAGGCATTGCGGTCGCACGACCGTGACGCCACAGCTCTGCAGCAAGGGAAAAAGGTGAACAGCAGGCAGATACATGTCTGACACGGCGACCACCAGCCGGCCGGCGGCCAGAACCGCCTCAAGGAATCCGTGCACCGCCGGATTGACGACGCAAGCCTCGGCTTCCGTGGCCAGTTCCAGGGCGATCAGCCGACATGGATCCCCCAGCCTGGGCGGGAAGGCAGCGTAGATCTGATCGAGAGTCACCTCGGGACAACCGGTCTCAGCCTCCGCTGCAGTGCGGGCTCGTTGCTCAAGCCGCTGGCGCAAGGCAACGAAGGCGGCGGGACACAGAGCGGCATCCAACACGCCATCGGCCGCAGCTCGGACGGCGACTCGCTCGAACACGTCCTCCGGCGCCTCGCAACGACGCAACAGCAGCGTATCGAAGACATCGATGCTGACCAGGTCGTACCCGGCCGGGTCCATCCTGGCCAAGACGCGGTCGTGCCGCCAGGCGAGCGCTGGCATGGCGGGAACACCTGGGCCGCGGTCAGGCGGCCAATCGGTCGGAGTCGACCGCGGCGGCATGGGACGGGGTGGCCATGGACGGGAGATCGCCGGGCGCCAGTGCCGTCTCAGCCACGTCGATCAGGCGTTGGCCATCCCAGACCACATGCCAGGTATCAAGACGGCCAGCCCGGCACCGGTCCAATGTCAGCCGCCAGCATGGAACGGCCCAGCATGAACCGACAAAGTTTGCCCGCTCCGGGCCAACCACACCGGGCCCAGTCAAACCGGGACCAGTCAAACCGGGACCAGGCCGGGTGGCAACCCGCCAGCGGGTCACCGCGGCGCTGAGCGTGCCGCGCGCCGCCGCCGGGTGCACCATGAGCGCTGTGACACCGCTGGCCTCGGCAGCCAATTGCAAACGCCGGCTGGCGGTCAACCCGGGCGGTGCCAACTCTGCCACCACCGCGGCCAGACCAGCACAACGCAGCCCCTCTTCCGTGGCCCACAAAAGCGCGTCGTTGCGCTCGGCCTCGGCCAGGATGACCCGGTGCGGCGGCAGGCCGAAGCGCAGCAGTCCAGGCGCATACAGCTCCAGGCGGCGACCGAGCCACAGCACCGGCCTGGCCTCCGGGCCCCGAGCCGCGATGCCAGCGGCCACCACGGCCGCAAACCCGATGGCCGCCGCCTGATCGGCTACACCGTCGCCCGTGATCTCGTGCAAACCGGCCAAGGGCAGACCGCCATCCGGCAAGGCGGCATCCAGACCGGCCAACCCGAACGGCCAGGCCTGCCCGGCCTGGCCGCCGATGCCTTCCAGGCGTCGGATGCGCGTCCGCAACGCGGCCAAAACTGCGGCCTTATCCGATCTATCGGACATGGCATGCCTTCCAATCAGGGTTTTTGTTCGCATTATGTTCTAATCTGATTGGGCGCGCCGGTCAAGCGTTTGCCGCAATCAGCATTGAGCACAAACCATCACCACAAAAGGGTGTGCCCCCCGGTCCACCTCCGCCAGTAAACCAAAAAACCCGAGAATTTCAGGCACGTCTTCATGGGTCATCCATCTGGTGGGTTCCAGTTCCGGCACCTACTTAGTGCTCAGGAGAAATCTTCGGCAAACCGAGACACCGGGCCTCCTCATCACCTGTCGGACCGCGGCCGCATGACCGAAAACACGCTGTACCACTCCCACCACGCGCTGGCCCAGAACCTGGTTGAAACGATTTTTTCGGCGATCTTGCAGACCTTCGACGATCGGGACGCCGTGACCGTGGCCGAGCTGAGCGAAGCCTTCGAGAGAATCCGCTACTACTGGCCGAAAGTGCTACCAGTATTCGAGACAACCTGCCGGGAGTGCAGCGCGCTCAACCAGAAGAGCTATGTGCCGGACCGACGCCGACGCGATTTCCTCACCCGCCTCGTGTTCTCGCGCATCGTCGACCAGGTGCCACGCCGTCCGCTGCTGCGCACCGACCACCCTTTCCCACATCTCCTCGCCCCGGGTCTGCAAGCGGTGATCCGGTCCGTGCTGAGCGGCAACGAAACGGAGATTTTCAACCAATTGGCACGCAGCATCTTCGATCAAGTCGGCACAGACCGCGACGATGAGGTCTGGAGTGTGATCGCCCGCAGCGACCCTTTGGTGATGCTGGCCAACCGCATCCTGATCCGGCTCCTGCTCAGCTTCAAGAACTTCAATACCCGGCGCTGGGAAGTCTTCCGCGTCATGCAGGGCACACTGGACGACAGCGTCTACAAGTTTGACGAGATCGCCTTCTGCGAGATATTCGACGCCCTGTTCGGCGATTTCCAAGAGCAAGTCAAAAGCGAGGAGATGCGTCTGCGCTTCAACCTCTTCCACGGCGACGACACCGCAGAACAGATCAACGCCGTGCTCTTGACCTACCAGCGCTACCGCCAGAGCCTGGCGGCGCCGTCTAGCGGCCGCCGTGCCGCCGGCAGCCGACGCTGACATCCGCCGTTGGCTTGCCAGCCGGCGGCGCCAAGCCTAGCATGCGGTTTCAGGCTCGCACCGCCAGCCACACTGCGGCTGGCGGTGCGAGCCTGAAACCGCGCCACCGTCGAGATCGGATCGGACGCATGACCCCGCACCCTCGCCCCCGGCTCACTGACACGCCGGCCTGGCAGGCTCTGGCCGAGCATAGGGCCCGGCTCGCCGATGTGCCGCTCACCAAGTTATTCGACGGCGATGCCGAACGGTTCCGCCAGTTCTCGGCGGAAGCCTGCGGCATCCTGCTCGACTATTCCAAACAGCACATCACCGCCGAAACCATGACCCTGCTGTTCGACCTGGCCCAGCAACAGGACGTGGCCGGCTGGCGGGCGCGCATGTTCGCCGGTGAACGCATCAATAGGAGCGAAGATCGGCCGGTGCTGCACGTGGCCTTGCGCAACCGCAGCAACCGCTCGATCGCCATCGACGGCCGCGACGTCATGCCCGGGGTCAACGGCATGCTGGCCAAGATGCATCGATTCGTCGACGCCGTGCGCTTCGGCACCTGGACTGGCTACACCGGCCGCCAGATGCGCGATGTCGTGCACATCGGCATCGGTGGCTCCCATCTGGGCCCACAGATGGTCGTCGAGGCCTTGCGACCGTATCACCATACCGACCTGCAGGTGCGATTCGTCGCCAATGTCGACGGCACCGATCTGGCCGAAACCCTGGGCTGGCTCGACCCGGAAACAACCCTGTTCATCATCGCCTCGAAAACCTTCACCACCATGGAAACCATGGCCAATGCCGGCAGCGCACGCACCTGGTTCCTGGACGAAGGCGGGCCGGAGAGCGCCATCGGCAAGCATTTTGTCGCCATCACCTCGGCCCGGGGGGCAGCCGAGGATTTCGGCATCGACGCCGACAATCTGTTCGAAGTGTGGGACTGGGTGGGAGGACGCTTCAGCCTCTGGTCCGCCATGGGTCTGCCGGTGGCGCTCGCCGTCGGCATGGACCATTTCGAGCGCATGCTGGCCGGGGCGCATGCCATGGACGAACATTTCCGCACAGCCCGCCCGGAGCACAACATGCCCTTGATTATGGGGCTGATCGGCGTGTGGAATGTCAATTTCCGGCAGGCGGCCATCCATGCCGTCCTGCCTTATGACCAATATCTGGCCCATCTGCCGGCCCATCTGCAGCAATTGGAGATGGAGAGCAACGGCAAATCGGTCGACCGGAACGGCCGCCCGATCGACCATGCTACCTGCCCGATCATCTTCGGCCAGCCCGGCACCAACGGCCAGCATGCCTTTCACCAGCTCCTGCACCAGGGCCCAACTCCGGTTCCGGCAGATTTCCTGGTGCCCGTACAAAGCCACAACCCGTTGTTGTGCGATGCCGGATGGCACCACGATCTGTTACTGGCACATTGCCTGGCGCAGGCTGAGGCGCTGATGCGTGGACATGGTGCCGGCGCCATCGCTGCGGAACGACGCGCCGAAGGCGCCGCCGCCGATGACGACGACCCGGCCGTCCGCCACCGCGTCTGCCCCGGCAACCGACCAAGCAGCACACTCCTGTTCCGCATGCTCGACCCGTACACGCTGGGCGCCTTGGTGGCCCTCTACGAACATAAGGTGTTCGTCCAAGGTGTCCTATGGGAGATCAATTCTTTCGACCAGTGGGGCGTGGAATTGGGCAAACGGCTGGCCGGGCCAATCTTGCGCACCCTGGCCGAAACCGACCCTGACGCGCCGCCGGTGCGGGACCACGATGCCTCCACCAACGGACTGATTGCCTGGATCCGGGCACACAAGGGCAACGCATGACCCAGCCGGCCGGCCACCCTGGCCGCGTCGCCCGACACCGTGGAGGCTGCCAACCATGCCGATTCGCCGCCTGCCCGAGACTCTGGTCAACCGGATTGCCGCTGGTGAAGTCGTCGAGCGACCGGCCGCCGTGGTCAAAGAACTAGTCGAGAACGCGCTCGATGCCGGCGCCAGCCGCATCGAGGTGACCGTGCGTGATGGTGGCCGGGCCTTGATCGCCGTCAGCGACGATGGCTGCGGCATGGCCGCCAACGAGCTCACGCTGGCGATCGAACGCCATGCAACGTCCAAGCTGGCAGACGACAATCTACACCGCATCGCCACATTCGGCTTCCGTGGCGAAGCGCTGCCATCGATTGCCGCCGTCAGCCGGCTGTCGGTCACCAGCCGAACCCGCTGCGCCGACAGTGCTTGGCGGTTACAAGTGGAGGGGGGCGCCATCGGTGCGGTCGAACCGGCCGCTCTGCCACCCGGCACGCGCATCGAGGTGCGCGACCTGTTCTATGCCACACCGGCACGCCTCAAGTTCCTCAAGGCGCCGCGCACCGAACTCGACCATTGCCGGGACGGATTGGAACGGCTTGCCATGGCGCATCCCGCCATCGGCTTCCGTCTGACCGACGAGGCGCGCAACCTGGTAAACCTGGGCGCCGGCCAGGGTGACCTGTTGCCGTCGCGCCTGATCCGACTCGGTGCGATTCTGGGCCGGGATTTCGCCGAAAACGCAGTACCCGTGGACGCATCCCGCGACGGCGTCCGGTTGACCGGCTTCATTGCCCTGCCAACCTTGAACCGGCCGACAGCACGCCAACAATATCTGTTCGTCAACAATCGGCCGGTACGTGACAAGCTGCTGCTCGGTGCCGTACGCGGCGCCTATGGCGATCTGGTGCCACGCGACCGCCATCCCCTGCTGGCTTTGTTCCTCACGCTGCCGTTGCCGGAGGTCGATGTGAACGTCCATCCGGCCAAGGCCGAAGTACGCTTCCGCGACCCGACCCTGATTCGCGGCCTGGTGGTCAGCGGCCTGCGCCATGCTCTGGAGACGGCCGGACACCGCGCCGCCACCGCCGGCGGGACGGCGGCGGTGGCGGCCTTGCAGTCCATGGCCGGACCGCGACCAGGTGTCCGCGGTCCCGGGTCACCACCGCTCGGTTTGGCCGAAACCGCAGCCGCCTTCCAGGCACCGCTGCACCGCCTCGACGCCAGTCCAACGGCGCCGAACACCGGCGACACGCTGGCCAGCCCACACACCGGGCACCCCGCGTCGGCCAACACGGCGGACATCACTGTCTCCTCCGATGGCGTTGCCACGGCGTTGGCCGAAGCGGACAATCGCTTTCCGCTCGGCGCCGCCCGAGCCCAAGTCCACGGAACCTATATCGTCGCCCAGACGCGCGACGGCATCGTTTTGGTCGATCAGCATGCAGCACACGAACGGTTGGTTTACGAACGCCTCAAAGCCGGTGTGACCAATGGCGGACTGGCCCGGCAGATGCTGCTCGTGCCTGAAGTGGTCGAGCTGGACGAGGCCGATGTGGTGCGCCTGTGCGCTGCTGCCGGACCCCTGGCCCACTTCGGGCTGGAACTGGAGCAGTTTGGCCCCGGGTGCATCTTGGTGCGCGCCGTGCCCGCCCTGCTCGGTCATCCGGATGTGGCCGGTCTGGTCCGCGATCTGGCCGATCAGCTAGCCGAAGGTGGATTGGTTGCGGATGATCTGGTCGCCGGGGACGAAGGCGATGGCGCCACGAGCGGCCGTGCCGGAACGCTGGGAGCACGAATCGACGCCGTCTGTTCGCGCATCGCGTGCCACGGTTCCGTGCGTGCCGGCCGACGGCTGAACGGCGAGGAGATGAATGCGCTGCTACGCCAGATGGAGGCAACGCCGTTCAGCGGTCAATGCAACCATGGCCGACCAACCTATGTGGAACTCAAGCTGAGCGATATCGAACGACTGTTCGCGCGCCGGTGACGCCGGCCCACCCGAAACCGGCCACAGACCATGAACCCCAAGCGATTCCGCCGCTTCGGCCTGGTAACCTTGCTCTCGCTGTTCGGCGCGTCGACGGTGCTCGCCCTGTGGGCCGTGGTGGCCATCGGCGCGTGGTCGGCCTATTCCGATACCTATGCCAAGGCCGAACGGATGGCCCGACGGCTGGCGCTGACGCTGGACCAGAACCTGCAGGCGCGACTCGGACTGATCGAGCATGGCCTCGACCATATCGCCGCCGGCACTGACCCGGTCACCACCGTTCCGCCCGACACCACGGTCTGGCTTCGCATCGACCGCCACGGACCGCGGGTGATTGGCCGACCGGCGCTGGCGCTTGGTGATCTGCGCGCCCTGGTCACGCTGGCCGAAACGGCCTGTGCGGACGCCGGGACGCAGCGCCTGCGTGCCGTTCCACCTTGGGTCCCCCCGGGCGACGGCCACAAGCGATTGCCGCTTGTCCGTTGCGGCGACCACGGCGCGACCGCTGGGTCAGCCACCGCGCTGGCGTTGACCGAGCATGATGTTTTGGCCCGCCTCTTCACCGACCTCAGCGTTGGCGGCGGCCTCGGCGCCGCCGCCTGGCTGCCGGGCGGCATTCCCTGGATCCGCGCCGGCATGGCAGCCGGCAATGACAGGCCAACACCAGAGGTACGGCAGGCCGTGGCCCGTCTGTCGGCGATGGGCGACATCAGCGTCTTCGCCGTTCACGTCACACGGGACAGCTCGGAGCACCTCACGGTCATCCGTGCGCTTGAGACCGCTTCCCTCGTGGTAACCATCGGCCTTGAACTGGACGACGTCTTCGTCGATTGGCGCCAAGCGACACAGAGCAATGCCGCCGCCGCCGCCGCCCTGACGCTGGTGGTGGTGCTGCTGACGTCGTTGCTGATTCGCCGCATCATCCGCGAGCGTGGCTATGTCTCGTCCCTGCAGCACAGCGAAGAAAAGTTGCGGTTGGCGCACCAGCTCGGCAAACTCGGCCACTTCGAGCAATCGCTCGACACCGGACGCCTGGAATGGTCGGCGTCGCTCTACGAAATTTGGGGGCGCGACCCCCAGCACTTCATACCAACCGTCGAGTCGCTGCTCGAGCAGGTGCACCCCGACGACCGGGCCTTGGCCGAGGCCGAGTTCCAACGCCCAAGTTCCTATTACGAGTTCCGCATCACTGGCAGTGACGGCAGCGTGCGGCATTTGGCCACGCATGGCGTGGTCGAACCGACGGCCGACCAAAGCCGCTCGCGCTATTTCGGTGTCACTCAGGACATCTCCGAACGGCGGGAACGCGAGTTCGACCTCATTTCGGCGGTTCAGCAGACGCGGCTCTTGGTCTCGGCCCTTGAGGCAATCCCGACCGCCATCGCCATTTCCGATCCTCACCTGCCGGACCGGCCCATCGTCTTCGTCAACCGGGCGTTCTTGGAGACCACGGGCTACGACGCCGACGAGGTGATCGGGCGCAATAGCCGGTTTCTGGAAGGTCCACAGACCGACCCGGACACGCTCGCCAAACTGCGCGAGGCAATCGCCGAACGACGCTCAATCCGGCTTGAGCTGATCACCTACCGCAAGACCGGCGACATGTTCTGGAGCGAACTGGCCACCGAGCCCGTGTACAACGACGACGGTGAGCTGGTCGCCTTCGTCAGCGCATTGAAAGACATCACCCGCGAACACGAGCATCAAACGCGCCTGCGCCAGTTCCAAAAAATGGAAGCCTTGGGTCAGCTCGCCGGAGGGCTCGCCCATGAGCTCAACAATCTGCTGCAGCCGGTGATGACCTTCAGCCAGATGTCCATGCGCGCGCTGCCCTCCGGGTCGCGGCTCTGGCAGTACCAACAGTCGATCCTGGAAAGCAGCCGGCGCGCACGCGAGATCATCCGCAACATCCTCACCTTCGCACAGGGCGGTGCCCCCAAGAACGATGTCGTCGACCTGATTGAAACCATCCAATCGGTCACAAAGTTCGCCACCGACCTCATACCCTCCACCGTGACAATCCATCCGTCGCTCGCCGTCGCCTCGGTCAAAAGCCGGGTCAATGCCACCGAACTGTTCCAGGTCCTGCTCAACCTGCTGAGCAATGCTGCCGACGCCATGGAGCAACACGGCGACATCTATGTCTCGATTGAGCTGCGGTGTCTGCCCGCTGCCGAGGCCACGGTCCTGCAGCTCTCCCCCGGTCCCTTTGCCGTTATCTCGGTGCGCGACACCGGTCACGGCATGGACCAGGCGACGCGGGCGCGCATCTTCGAACCCTTCTACACCACCAAGCCGGTTGGCCATGGCACCGGCCTCGGCCTGTCGATCGCCTATGGCATCGTCCGACGCTGGGACGGTACCATCACGGTGGACAGCGCCGTCGGCCATGGCACCCTGTTTCGGGTCATCATCCCGGTGATGACCTGAACGCAGGTCAGGGCGCAAGTCGGCGCTGTGTGGCGGGGGGCCGGTCAAAACGCTGTTGTGTGATCGATCGGTCTGCTAGAGCATCTACGGCGGGGCGCGAAGCCCGGTCCCGCGGTGCGAAACTGCGATAAAAACCGGCTGGAGCGGTTTCCTGAGACCACTGGAACGGAACCGCTCTGGGCAACGATTGCTTTATTGGAGAAATCCAGGCGGAGACGGCAGCATGGCGAACGTACTCGTTGTCGAGGACATGGCGTTGGTGCGGCAGTCCGTGCGCGCCGTGCTCGAAGATGCCGGCCACACGGTGCATGAAGCCGCCGATGGCGAAGCCGGCCTGGCACTCCTGGGCAGCCAGCGATTCGATTTGGTGGTGGCGGATATATGGATGCCGCAGCTCGATGGCATCGCCATGCTCAAGGCGATCAAGGGTCAGGACCAGCCGCCCCCGGTCATCATCATATCCGGCGGCGGTCCCAAGGCCTCGCTGGAACTGTCGGCGACGCTTGCAGAGACATGGGGCGCCGATGCGATCCTGTACAAACCATTCGAAGATCAGGAACTGTTGGATGCGCTGAATCAGGTCCTCAGCCGGCCTGGCAAGGGTTGAGGATGTGGCACCAGGACGGGCGGCGCCGGTCAGCGCACCGCGGCCGGGCGGATCTTAGCGGTTTGTTCGGCCGACAGAAGGGTTTCGCCGGCCCGGATCAGCCGATAGGTCCCGGTCACGGGACCGGGAGGCCACCCTCCCGCCGGACGCCGGCGGCCACTGTACGAGAACCATGAAACATTGCTGGCCTTCAGCGAGGTCTGGCCATGGTGCAACACCCGGCCATCCGCCATGGTCAGGGTAAACTGCTCGAGATCGCCAGCCATCGCGCCGAACATATCGATCCAGAAAACCAGGGCCGGCATGTCAGCCGGCAGGGCAGATACGGCATAGTCGCCGTTGCGTGCCTCCTTGGCATCGGGCCGCCCCATGGCGAATCCGGCAGACAGGATGCCGCTGGCCCGATACGCAAGCCTCCGCTCCGCGTCGGGATGCCACAGCGGCTGGCGCCGGTCGCCACACAGGTATCCGAGGATCGGGCCGACGAATGGGTCGACTGCGCGCCCGTCGCGGCGCACAGTGAATTCGACATGGGGATACACCGTGTTGCCGGATAAGCCGATCAAGCCCAACTCATCACCGGCGGCGACCCGATCGGTGGGACGTACGCGTACACTGCCCCGGCGCAGGTGACTGTATTGGGTTTCCCAACCATTGCCGTGGGCGATTACGACGCCGTTTCCGGCCAGCCGGCCGGCCAGCGCGGGGCTGCCGATCTCATCGACGCTGACGTCGGCCATGCCATCCCGCGTTCGCCGCACCACTCCGGCCGCGGCGGCTACGACGGCGACACCGCGACGCATGGCAACCAGATCGGCCAGCCGGATGTCGGTCCCGTCGTGGCCATCATAGCTCAGCCGCCCGCATTGGAAGTCCAAGCGGCCTGGCCCGGGATCGTGGTCGACATATGTCTGAACGAAGCACGTCTCTCCGATGGTGCAACGCACCGGAAGCGACAAAGGCGGCCCATCAGCCTCGCCCGTCGACGTGGCCAAACTAGCGACGGCAATCGTCACGCCAGCGACCACGGCTCGAACGATGCTGCGGTTTGCCCGCCCTGGCTGCCGCATCGTCCGTCTCTCCCCTCCGCGGCGTGACATCGGCTCACAAGTCTCGGCTCACAAGTCAAGGGCCTGAAAGGCCGCCGTGATGCCCAGACCTCCGCCGATCCCGATCATGGCCAGGCCAATTCCATCCGGCTGTCGCACCGTGCCACCACGCACCATTTGGCTGAACAACCGCGTCACCAGGATGGCACCGGACGCCCCGAACGGGTGGCCCAAAGCGAGGGCGCCGCCGTCGCGGTTGACGAAGGCCGGATCAATCTCCAGAGCCGTCAGACTGGCCAGAACCTGCGATGCGAACGCCTCATTGAACTCCAACACACTCACCGCGTCGAGTCCGACGTCCGGCCGCCGGCGCAACAGCCGCCGGGTCGACTCGATCGGCCCGATGCCGAGCAGCTTTGGATCCACCCCGGCCGCCGCCGCATCCAGGAACCCAAGGCCGCGGTGGAACCCGAGCCGGCGCCCGTGGCCCCGGCTGAGCACGACCAGGGCGGCGGCCCCATCATTGAGCGGACAGGCATTGCCGGCGGTGACCGTGCCGCCGGGAACGAAGGCTGGAGTCAGCTTAGCCAAGGCGGCCGCTGAGGTGTCGCGCCGCGGGCACTCGTCCGTCGTCACCAGACCTTGCCACGTCGGCACAGCGACGATCTCCGCCGTGAAGCGGCCACCGTCCTGTGCAGCCACGGCACGCCGATGGCTTTCCAACGCGAAGGCATCCTGGGCCGCGCGGGTAATGCCGAAGCGCTGCGCCACGGTCTCGGCAGCCACCCCCATGTCGGGATCGCCAACGCTGTCGGGCGCAAAGCGGGCCCGCGCGTAGAAGCGGGGGAGCCCTTGCAGGCTCCGGGGTTTCTCGACACGCCAGGGAGCCCGACTGACACTCTCCACACCACCGGCGATGAAGACCGTGCCGGCGCCAGCGGCCACCAGACGGCAAGCGGTAACCACCGCTTCCAGACCGGCCCCGCACTGGCGGTCAATGGTCATACCGGGCACACCGATCGGCAAACCGGCAGCGAGCAAGGCCGTGCGCGCCAGATTGCCGCCACCATTGGCGGCATTACCGAGAATCACGTCATCGATGGCGTCGGGATCCAGGCCGGCCTCGTCGACCACGGCGCGCAGCACAACGCCGGCCAGGTCCTCAACCTCGACATCGGCCAACCGGCCGCCGGCCCGGCCGATCGGCGTTCGCCGTGCAGCAACGATCACCGGCTGACGTTCGTCGGACAATGTCGGCGGACAAGCATCGGTGATGGGCATGGTTGGACGCAGACCTCTCCACGGCGTTGCAGCCACGTCAGGACCCGTCACCGGAGGAACAGGCGAGCAGGATCTTGCCCAAGCGACCGGGGCGCTCGGCATGGTGGAGAGCCGTCCGGATGTTGGACAATGGGTAGACACGCTCGATCGTGCTGGCCAGGGTGCCGGCAGCCACAAGCGAGGCGGCAGCCTGCAGGGCCCGACCAAGCCTCTCACGCGGAACGCCGTGGACCCAAGAGCGCAGATTGACCAATTCCACCCGAACATCGCGGCGCACGCTATCCGCGGTGTCGATCGGGGTCCCGGACAACAGGCCATAATGCAGCATTCGGCCGCCGGGACGCAAAACCTCCAACATGGACTGACCGACCGGTCCCCCCACGGCATCGAGGGCCAAATCAAAATCGACGCCGCCGACGGCAGCCCGCAGCGTATCGGGACAAATCCACCCATCGGCAACGACGATGCCGGCGAGATCGAGACCGGCCAGCACGGTGCGGGTCCGGGCATGGCGCAGGATCGCCACCGGTCGAACGCCCTGCCGGTTAGCCAAGCGCAACAGCATGCGGCCGATTGCCGACCCGGCCGCGCTGACCACCACCCGGTCGCCCGGGGTCAGCGAGGCCCGATCGGTCAGCATCAACAGAGCCGTCAGCGGGTTGATGTAGCCCATGGCAACCTCGTGGTCGGCGAGGCCATCGTTAACCGGGAAACACCAATCGGCCTCGGTCAATTTCAGCGTCTGCCAAGCCCCGGGGCTGCCCAGCGGCCAGACCCTCAGCCCGGGACGCAAATGCACCACGCCCGCACCGATCCGCTCCACCACGCCAACCCCTTCAAACCCGGCCACATACGGACACGGAAAACGGGCTCCATAGACGCCGGCGATGGTAAGCAGATCCGACGGGTTGATGGCCGCCGCGCGCATGCGCACCCACACCTGCCCCGGCCCGGGCGGTGGCACTCGATGCGTTTCCAGCTCCACCACGTCGGGTGCTGGGCCAGGCCGCCGCACGGTTGCGGCCAGACTGTCAGCACCGCCGGAGCCGCGCATGGCCCTAGAGTCCCGGGTAGGCGCGCCTGACCCCGCGCGCGATCAGAGCGGTCAACACCACCTTGACCAGGTCGCCGGGCAGGAAGGCCATGGAGCCGGTCAGGGCCGGCACCCAACCGATCTCGGCCACCACCACGAGCCAAGGAATGCCGATCAGGTAAACCACACCGATGCCGCCAAGAGTGAGGGCAGTGATGGCCTGCAGCAGCGGCACCGCACCGTCGTGGCGGGTGTACAACCACCCGACCACGCCAGCGGCGATCGGCCAGGACAGGATGAAACCACCGCTCGGCCCGAGAAAAACACCGAAACCGCCACGCCCGCCAGCCAGCAGCGGCAATCCGACCGCCACGAGAACGATGAACAACAACAAGGCTAGACCACCGCGGCGGGCCCCGATCAGGGCGCCGGCGAGCATTGGCCCCATGGATTGGGCCGTAATCGGCACGCCGACGACGGGCAGGACGATCGGCGGAAACAGGCCGAGCGCTGCTGTCAGAGCAGCGAATAGAGCAATGTGGACGATGGCGCGCGTGCTCATGGTCGGGCCTCTCGGTCGGAACGGGGCGAACCGTCCGCAGCAGACGGCAATCGGGGTGGCGACACAGTCCCACTGTGCCCCGGATCATAGCAGCGCGCATCGATGGCATCGGCGATGTCGTCGGCCATTTTCATCAGGCGCACGGTCACCGGCAAAGCGACAGCCAGCACACTATGGTCGAGACCGCGGACCCGCTGCGCCTCGCGCACCTCGGCGGTGATGGCGCCCAACACGGGAATGAAGCGGAATGCCAACGCCAGCGCGAGACCAATCGGCCGGGACGGCAGACCCAGAGGCCGCAGCCATGCCAGGTGGGCCTGCAGCGAGTCGATCATATCGGACGACCGGGTGGTCAGTGTGATCAGACCGGCCAGCAAGAGCACGGCAGCGAAGCGCAGGAACACGAACACGCCCGACAGCCAGTCAACCATCAGCGTCTGGACCAGAAGCAGGGCCAACAAGAGCCACATGACGGGTTTGAGTTGGCGCCACGCAAACCGCAGCGACAGACCGGCAACGCGGTAGAGCAACACAATCGCTGCGGTCCCCAGCGCCACCACGGCCAGGTCGCGGATCAGGAAAAGACCGGTGCCAACCACCGCCAGCACCAGGACCTTGAGACCGGGGCTGAGGCAGTGGATCACGGAGTGTCCGGGTTGGTAAAGGTCCACCGTCACGTCAGGTGCGCCTGATAGAAGGGGATGGCGCGCGCGGGTACGTCATCCACGACCAGCTTTCCATTGTCGAACACCAGGACCCGCTCGAAATCCGCCAACAGGTCCAGATCGTGCGACACCAGCACGACGGTTTGCGGCAGCTCAGCGACCGCCCGGGCCACCCGCCGCTTGTTGCGCAGATCCAGCACAGTCATGGGTTCGTCTAGCACCAGATAGGCCGGGTCCATGGCTAGCACGCCAGCGATGGCGAGGAGTTGTTTCTGCCCCCCGCTCAACAGATGTGCCGGATGCTCGCGGAGAGCGGCCAAATCGTAGCGTTCCAGGGCTTCGGTCGTCCGGCGCGCGACCTCGGCTTGAGACAGACCCAGGTTCTTCAAACCGAAGGCGACATCTTCCTCGACGATGGGAAAAACGATCTGATTATCAGGATTTTGGAAGACGAAGCCGACCCGGCGGCGCACTTGCGCCCCCTCCGTCCGAGTGTTCAGCCCGTCGATCAGCACATCTCCGCTGGCCGGCAGCAGCAGTCCGTTTAGCAAGCGGGCAAAGGAACTCTTGCCCGAGCCATTGGCACCGATGACGGCAACCCGCCTCTCGGTGATCGTGAGCGAGAGATCGGTCAGTGCGAATCCACGACCGCGCGACAGAGACACCCCGCACAGTTCAATGCCACGCCGAACCGGCTCTGGCCGTGGACTGGACACGGATGCCGTCGGACCCGTTGCGGTCCGCCCCATACCCGCACGCCCGGGGAAGAAGCGGTGCATCAACATGCGGGGTGCCCTCTCATCAGGGGACCAGATCGCCAAGGACCGATCGGCACGGTGGTCGGGTTGAAATCGTCATACTTCAGAGGCACCGGGGGCGATCGGAGACGGTCTCGAAGCGGATAGAGGTCATCAGCAATCATCATTCGCAGTGCGTGTGTGCCGGGATCACCAACACGGGTTGAGACGACTAACATGGGTGTCGCAGTCATCGGGATGGGAATGCGGGCTGGCTGATCTGCGCGGACCGTCGGCGGCGCCGGCGCGAGGTGGGGCTGGGCGGACGGATCGACGGGATGCAAGACGGTCAAGGTGTGACGTCAAATCGCGATTCGCCGGCGCATGAGCACGCCGAACCAGGCGCCGACCACGATCAACAACTGACCAATCAGGCCATGCGGACCGTGGTCAGCCAATTCGACGGCCGTGCCCAGCGCCACCAGCACGGTGACGAGCCCCAGAAAGGTGTTGCTGGCGGCCAGTTCGCTGGTCGACAGGCGCAGGCGGAACCACTTCAAGCCGAAACGCAGCCCGACATGCGCCAAAAACGACGCCAAAGCACTGATCGGCAACGGAAGAAAGGTTCTTTCCAGGAAAGCTGGCCAGCCGCCCACCGTGCCGAAAGCAACCTCGATCATCAGCCCGACCTTGAAGGCAAACAGCCAGATCAGGGCGTAGAAGACGAGGAAGATCAGCAACCCGTTCGCCAGCGCATTGAAGCCGCGGGACAACACGGCACACCTCACCCGAAACCGCAACGCCGACACCGATTGGGATCGACCCCGGCAGTTTACTCGGTTCATGCGCCGGATTCGATCTTTCGCGGCTGTTCGGAAACCGCGGATGCACCCGGCCCGGTCGTGGCGACTGCGAGCGACTGGCGGTATGATGCGCGGGGGCCCCGATGCACAGGGGTGCACACACGACCGGAGCGTCCGGACGACAATGCCCGCCATACCGCGCCCCCATCCGTGGAGACGAGCCCGATGGTTCTCTGCCTGCGCCACGTCTCGATGCTGTTGGTGTGGCTGACACTGGCACCCGGCGCCATGTCGGCCGAAGCGACCAACCGTCTGTCCGCGGAAGAGTCCCGTCAGCGCGCCGAGCAGGCTATGGCGGAGGGCAACGCGGTGTTGGCGGCGCAGTGGTTCCGGGCAGCAGCACGCCAAGGCAACGCCGCCGCACAGGTCTATTTCGGCTGGTTGCACCGGCTCGGCCGTGGCGTTCCACAAGACGACCACGCGGCGCTCCGCTGGTTCTTCCTTGCCGCGGCCCAAGGCAATGCCGGTGCCGAATTCAGCCTCGGCACCATGTATGAGAATGGGCGCGGCATACCGACCGACAAGGCCGCGGCGGCGCGCTGGTACCGCAGTGCCGCCGAGAAGGGCAATGCACAGGCGCAGAACAACCTGGGTTGGCTCTATCTCAACGGATTGGGTGTGCCCCAGGATGCGGCTGAAGCCGTATTATGGTTCCGTCGGGCGGCCGACCAGGGCCAGCCCGACGCCATCGGCAACCTGGGTCTGTTGACCTACCAGGGCCGCGGCGTGCCGCGCGATCCGGTCGAAGGGCTCACACTGCTGCGTCGTGCGGCCGACCTGGGCGACCTGGAAGCCGCCGCCGAAGTCATCCGGCTCGAAGCCGAGCAGCAGCGCCAACGTGCCGAGGCCGAACGGCAGCGGCGTGCCGAGACCGAGCAACGCCGACGAGCCGAGGCGGATCGACGGCAACAGGCCGCGGCAGCCGCGCGCCCTCCCTCTCCCTCTCCCTCTCCCTCTCCCCCTGCCACGGCACCGGCCATGACCAAGCACCCGGGGCCGGTACCGCCGCGACCGTTCGGCGCCTGGCGGTCAGCCGCACCAGTGGTCGACATGGGTCTGCGCCAGATGTTCCTGCGCATGGACATCCGGGCCAACGCCGTGACCTTCCGCTACGACTGCCAATATCTGGATGGCAGCCGCCTGAGCGGCCGGTTCACGACGCGCGCCGAGGTCGGCCCAACGGCAATCCGCATCCTGGAACGCGGGCAGAGTCGGTCAGAAGACGCCAACAACATCTGTGTCGCCTCGATCAGGCCAGTGATCCTACCCTACAGCCTGCGTGGCGACCGTTTGACCGTGACCTTCACCGACAAACCGGTCAACCTGCGCCGTCTCGGCGGCTGACAGGCACTTGCCAAAGCCAACTCAGAAGTAGACACGCACCGCGCCCAGCAGACGGCCGGCTTCTGGCCGGCTACCGAATTCGCTGCGCCGCAGTCCCGGTGACAGGCTGCCAATCAGCGTCAGGGCTGTCTCGTCGTTCACGAAATAGTCGGCGCGGAGCTGCACCACCGCCCCGGCATCGCGTAGGCCCAACTGGGCCAGGCCGGTCAAGTCCAGATTGTCCACCCCGGCGTCCTCCCAGACGCTGCGCA
Source organism: Azospirillaceae bacterium (assembly GCA_028281465.1). Lineage (GTDB taxonomy): Bacteria > Pseudomonadota > Alphaproteobacteria > Azospirillales > Azospirillaceae > JANQJV01. Next base: position 25,852 of record JANQJV010000179.1, read on the forward strand.
GGAACAAACTGTGTTCGCCGAGCGGTTCGCCACGGTCGCGTGCGTAGCCGCGGATTGCCCACAATTGGCCACTTATGCCCGCATCCCGGTCGGCCGCTGCGCCCGTGTCAAACCAGCGCCGCCAGTCAGCCTGCGACAGGCCGGCTTGGTTGAATTGATACTCGATCGAGGTGGTGAGCTTCGCGAACCCGGCGGCATGGGTGGCGCCGACGGCGAGTTGCGAACGGAATCGGGCGCCGTCGTCGAGGGCGAACACCGTGGGTACGTCAGCAGGCAGGTCGCCCCGACGCCGCGCCGCCCGCAGACCGCCGCTGATCAGATCGGTCCGCCAGCCGCCCGCCCATTCCAGATATGCCACGACGTCGTCGCCAACCGTCCGGGTCAGGTTGGTGCCAAAGAATGACCGTGTATCCTCGCGGAAATAGAGGAACTCCGACGACAGGTCACCCAAAGCCGGCGGCGCGACCTTCGCCAACAACCGATCGTCGGCATTGGTGCGCTCCAATCCAAGACCGATGACATCGGCGTCGGTCCACCATTCCCCGGACGCTTCGCTGATAGCCGGCGCATAGGCGAGCATGAGCGACCCGAAGGTCCAGACTCCGAGTGCGCGCAGCATGACCGCTCCCAGACGATTGTCTCGGAACTCCCCGGGATCACCGGAATCGGTGGTGACCACTGCCTCGGTTTTGAAGAAATCGGTCGGATTGAAACCGGTGGCAACACCGGACTTGAGGTTGATACGCCCGGCGTCGATGAACAAACCAGGCGCAAGGCGCCAACTTACGAACGCTTCCTTCAGATCGTTGCGCAAGCTGTCCGCCTCGGTCACCGACCGTCCCCGTTCCAGCAGGGCATTGGCGCGATTGGACAGGGTGAATGTCACAGCGTCGGAGGCCGCGAACACCGTGCGCAGATCCAGGCTGACGCGCGCGGTGAGCGTCGGACGGCCATGCGGCGGCGGCGGCACGAGGAGATCGTCGCGATCGGTGCGCCCCTGCGGGGCGACCTCGACGAACGCCGTGGACTCCCAACGGCTGTCTGCGGTCTTGGCGGTCGCCGTCTCCAGAGCGTCGACGCCGGGAGGTTCATTCGGCAGGGATTCCGGTTCCACCTCCGGACCATCGTGAAAAGGCACGGCCGGTGCATCGAGCAATTCCGGTGGCAGGAAATCAAGATCGGAGTCTTGCGCGGCCGCCGTTCCACATTCGGCGGCCACCAACACCAACGCCAGAAAACCGACGGACGCATGCCAAGGCATCCCAATCACTCGACCGGCAGACGCGGCAAGAATGCCCGTCTGAACCAATGATCGGGCACGTCGCGATAGGCATATCCACCGTATTGCATGCGGGTGACCAAGGATTTGTCCAACCCGTCGATGATCAAGACTTCGGTTGGCCTGAGACGGCCGAGTTGTTGCTGCGGCCGCCGGTAATAGGCGATCTTGAGCAGGCGGTCACTTTCGGAAAAGAACCGCCCTTTGACTGGAAAAAAGCTGTCGATCTCGACCCAGTAGATAATGCGGAAATACGTCACGGTGTCGTTTTTGGCCCGCAGGCTCAGACGGTAACAGGTGCGGCGCTGTCGGTCGGCGTCGGTGATCGTCTCGGTGATCTCCAGACGGGCGTCGTAGTCCAGATGGAAGTTCACGGTGACCACGTCGCCATTCGAGGCCTGGCCCATCAACCGCTGGCGTGGCGACAGGCGCACGCTGGATTTCGAGGCAGGGTCGTATAGCCACATGTAATTGCCGATCTTGAGCACCACCTTGCCACGGTCGCGCGGCGGCTCTGCAAAACGCACCAGCGTGTTGAATTGGCCGGTGTCCGGGTCGGTCTTGGACAGGATGACGAGACGGTTTTGGCGGATTGCCCGACCGGCGCGGTACTCGGTCATCGTGTCGACCAAACGGAACGGCCGTTGCGGGTTGCGCACGGCGTCGGAACGGGCAAGAATCTCCCGGGCATCGAGCGCCAGCCCGGCGGGTGCGCCCGCGGTGACGAGGACAGCGGCGATCAGCAGGGTCTTGACGGCGCGCAGCATTTCGAAGCTCCCATCGTCGATCGGAGAGAGGCGACGGTCAGACGTGCCGCAGCGCGTCGACCACCGGCATGCGGGCGGCCTTGTTGGCCGGCAGGAGCGACGACAGAGCCGCCAGCGCCATGAGGAGGACCCAGGCCGACAAAACCAATTGCGGCGCTTCCACGGTGACCAGCTTGAAGTCGACCGGATCGGCATTGCCGGGCGGCAGCCAGGTCAGGCCGGCGCCGTTGATGGCGGCGGCGGCAGCCAAGGCCAAGCCGACACCCAAGCTGGCGCCGATCATGCCCAGCATCAGCCCCTCGGCAACGAATAGCCGCCGCACGCCGCCGCGGCGCAGCCCAAGCGCACGCAACGTGCCAATTTCTGTGATCCGTTCCATGACGCTCATGGTCATGGTGTTGACCACCGTAAAGACCACGATCACCCCCATGATCAGGGCAATGAAGGTGAAGATGGCGCGGAACAACCCGGTGATCTGGCCATACCGCGGGTTAAGGTCCTTGAAATCGCGCACCTCGAGCGGCAGACCCTCGGCGACGAACAACCGGGTCAGGTAGGCACGCGCCGCCGCCATGTCGGCCGTGTGCACGAGCTGCAGGACCACAGCAGTAACCTTCGGCGTGCCACGGCCAAACACCAAACGCTGGGCCAAGGTCAGGTGCATCGCGATGAAGTTGTCGTCGATGACCTTGTTGCCTTGGGATTCGGCCCGGTTGATGGCCAAGCTGACCACATTGGGTGCGCCACCAGCGGTCGCGGCCAACAGGTCGAGCTTGGGCCGCGGGTCGGTATGCGCCGGTTCGACCGCATCCAACGCGGTCAAGTCGCTGAAATCCTCGTCTGGCACATCTTGGGCCGTGACCACCCGAGTGGTCAGATCGGCCGGCGGCGCCGGGCAATCGTTCACCCCGAGGTCGTCGCACAAGAACAGCATGCGCGCGACGCCGATGCCGATCACACCGCCCTCGACGTCGTCGTCGGACAAGGCCGAGGTCCGGTGGCGCCCGCTGCCAACACCGTAATCGTCCCAATGGCGCATGCGCTCGCGCTCCGATGGCACCTGGCCCTGGGCGAACACGGTCTTGGATGCATCTTCGGCGAAATTGCCGGCAATGCCGGTGACGGCGAGGGTCGACGTCACGACACGCAGCTTGGGCGCCAACACCAGATCGGCACGGAGACGGTCGATCAGTGCCGCGTAGCCACCGATCCCGAACGCTTCCGGCTGGCCGGCACCGAAGTCGAAGTAACCGGCCCGGAATATCTGCAGATGGCCACTACGGCGGACGAACTCGGTTTCGAGCTGCAACATGATCATGGCGACATAGCCGCCAAACAGAACCACCGCCATGGCACTGACGATGATCGCCAACATGGTCATGATCGAACGGCGACGGTTGCGGAAGATGTTGCGGTAGGCGATGGTGATGGTGGTCATGCTCGATCTCCGACCTGCCGGTCGACCAGAGCGCCGTCGCGGACCAAGAACAAGTCCTCGGCCTGCGCCATGACGTCGGGATCATGGGATGAGAAGATGAAAGTGGTGCCCAGGCGCTGCTGCATGGCGCGCATGAGCGTGATGATGTCATGGCCGGTCCGGCTGTCCAGATTGGCAGTCGGCTCGTCGGCCAACACCACACCGGGATCCTTGACCAAGGCCCGAGCAATGGCAATGCGCTGGCGCTGGCCTCCGCTCAACTCATTCGGTCGCTGCCCGTGCTTGTCGGCGAGTCCGACCGCCTCCAACATCGCTTGGGTGCGCCGCTGCCGCTCGCCCACCGGAGTCCGGGTCAGCAGCAACGGATATTCCACATTCTCGTAGGCCGAGAGGACGGGAATCAGGTTGAAGGTCTGGAACACGTACCCTATGGTACGAGCACGGAAATCGGCTAGGTGATCGTCGGCGAGACGTGCGATGTCCTTGCCGCAGACGGTCACGGTGCCGCGGCTCGGCCGGTCGATGCAACCGATCAGGTTGAGCAAGGTGGTCTTGCCGCTGCCCGACGGGCCCGCGATGACCGAAAAGCTGCCGCGGCGCACGGTCAGACTGACCTCGGTCACACCGGTGACGGGCACTTTGCCTAACCAATAGGTCTTGGTCACGCCGGAGAGGCGGACGACATCGTCCTCATCCATACTTGCCCCCAGGATTTCGCTTGGTGGCGGATCGTGCGCCGATGTATCTTGGTACCCACCGGTACGATAACGGGGATATAGCGTACCAGTTGGTACAGAACAAGCGGAAAATGGGCCAGCGCCAGCCCGGGAAAACAGGAAAGCTCTCACTGTGCCACGGACCGATCGTCGCCCGCAGCCGCAAACCAGCCGTGGGACCGGAACCAATCCGGCACACCCTGGCCGCCCCGCACCGGAGCACCGGCGGGATACCATTCTCCAGGCTGCCTATGCCGTCTTCGTGCGCGACGGCTTTGGCGCCGCCACCACACTTGCCATAGCGCGGGAGGCCAAAGCATCGAAGGAGACTGTGTATCAGTTGTTCGGCAGCAAAGAGGAGCTGTTCGCCGCTCTGATCCGCTGGCGCGCCGATCGCATGCAGGCGCCCTTGGCCATGGTGGAGCAATCCGGGATGATGGCAGAAGGGCAGGAATTCTTAGAACTCGCGGGTACGCTCACCGCGTTCGGCGTCGAATTTCTCACGCTGCTGACCCTGCCCTCGACCATCGAGGTGCACCGCATGGCCATCGCCGAAGCCGGGCGAACGCCGCGCCTCGGCCAATTGCTGCATGAGGTCGGGCGGGCCCCCACGGCGCATCGCGTGAGCGCCTACCTGGCTCAAGCGGCACAGCACGGCCTGATTGAGATCGACGACGCCAGGGATGCGGCGGGCACCTTCTTCGCCCTCCTCAAACGCGACATCCTGGACCGGCTTCTGCTGGGCCTGGAAACCCAACCGGATCAAGCCACTCTACGGGCGCGGGCGGCCCATGCCACCGAGCAATTCTTGGCCTTGGTCTCCCCGAAGACGGGGCTTTCGCACCGGAACGAACCCGATGGTCCGCCCGCCGTTTTTGGTACCGATCGGTACATCGAAAGATAGGGCTGGTGCTGCCATCGCCGGCCGATCGCCCTGACAGACGAACTGTCCTGACAGACGAACTGTAAGGAGTCGGCGCTCTCAGGGACCGACCGATCCGCCCCGATCGGTTCGGCGCCTTTTCAGCATGTTCGTTAAGCCCCCGGGTCCGCTGGCACCACTGTGGGCAGTACGATGAGATACCCCGGATCGATGGTCTGGCGCGGGTCGAGTGGTGTCTGCGCGAACGGTGTCGGCCCACAGCTCACCCGGAGCGCCTGCGGATGCAGCAGCGTGCCATCGTAAGGTCGGTCGATGACGCGCGCGACTTGGAAATCCGGACCGCATTCCCCAGCAATCAGCGCCGCCACCGCACCATCATCGTGGCGCCAGTCGCTGAAACGCACGCTGAAGGATCGCATCGGCGGCTCGCCAAAAAGCCTGACCGGATAGATGTAGGGACCGGAATCGAAACTGCCGGTTTCACACCCGACTAAGGCCACTCCAGCCACGACCGCCAATGCAACGCCGCGCATGCCGCACACCCAATGTCGCCGAACATCCCGACCATAGCCCACCGCGCAGACCCATGGCGACCCGACACTGCCAACGCGACACCACACGGCCGCCACGTGCACCCAGAGCAGAGCACCGGCCGCCCATTGAAACAGGACAGGACCTGGTGGTCACGCCATGATCTCGGCCAATTCGCGTTTGCGCGCCAAATCCCGCTCCAGGCTGATCAAATCGATTGCCATGGCATCGCGAATCGACACGATGCCGACCGGCCGCCCGTCGTCGACCACCGGCAGATGTCGGAACCCGCCCTCGTTCATAACATGCAGAGCATTGATGAGCGGTCGATCCTTGGAAATGGTGACCGGATTTGCCGTCATCACCTGTTCCACCAGCACCGTGTCCGGGTCGAGACCGGCGGCCATGACCCGGTAGACGGCATCACGCTCCGTGAAAATGCCGAGCAGCCGGTCGTCGTCGCCAACCACCAGCACCGAGCCGACCGTGTGCGCCTTCATGGTATCGGCACACGCACGCACCGTGGACGTGGCCGGCACAGACACCACGGTCTGTTCATGGATGATTTGCTGGATCGGTCTTTCCGGCATGGCGCGATTCGCCCTCCCCGTCCCTGGCGCCAGATTTTCCAATGGCGCCGAGTTACACTTGCAACTAGTAAGCAAGCTCCGGGCCAGAAAGGCAAGGATTATGAGCCGATTGTGCACTGCAGCTATGCAGGCTGACAAATCCCCGCCCCTGTTCCACCGCCCCGGCAGTAAAGGAACGCCGGGGGCGGGTCCCTCCGCCACCAGCGTTCTATTAACACCTCGGCTGATGCCGCACGCAAGTGCGGATCAAGCCGTCTTCAGCCGGAGGCAGCGGCCGTCGGCAACGGTGACCAGCATCCAGAGCGGCGGGGCGACGATGCGCACGCCTTGCACGGCCAGCTTTTCCATGCTGTAGGACCAGGTCGGTCGACGGGTCTCATAACCAACGGCGAAACAATGATCCGATCCTCGGGTCGCCCTGTTTCGGAGCGCCGGCATCCTTGCCGGCTGGACCGCCGGCTTCCAGCCGGCCCGGACCACGCCCAGCAGCCGGCCGCCAAGATGGCGGCGGACCAGCGGGCAGGGATGCAAGCGACGCGAATGCCACGACAAGGCCGCCG
>JANQJV010000188.1 GCA_028281465.1 Azospirillaceae bacterium
CGGGGATGAAACAGTCCAGTTTTCCGAGCGCATATATAGCAGCGAAGTTTGCTTTTGCTACTATATTTGGACACGCCAAGCTTAGTTTCTTGTTAGACGACAACAGTTCAGCATGAGCGTGCGGCCACGGGGAGGGGGCCCTACCGCACGGCGAGCCAAAGCAGGTTGGTGGCGCCGATGACGGTGAGGATGTCCACGAACAGCGCGTGGTCCGCGCCGGTCATGCGGCGCAGGAACACGCGGCCGATCCAGTTGCCTGGGATGGTCACCAGACCCACCAGCACACCGAGGACGACGAGGTGCGGTTGGAGCAGGTCGGTGCTGCCGAACACGCTGAGGCGTGTGACATTGGTCAAGAGCGCGATGGCCGCGAGGGTAGCGACGAAGGCCTCCTTGGTCAGGCCATAACCGAGCAGGAAGGGGATCAGCAGCATGCCCGGTCCGATCGAGGTGCCGGACAGGCCGCCGTAGACCGCCCCGGCCCCGGCCAGACTGGGCAGGCCGGCGGTGATGGAGCGGTGTTTGGCCCAGCGCCGCAATGGGATCGAGGCCAGGATGACGCTGGCCAAGAGACCGGCGATGGCCGGACCGGATAGCTGCCCGTAAAGAAGCGCGCCCATGACGATGAACGGAACGGCCGGCACGGCCACTGCCAAGAACGCCGTGCGGTTGAAGTCGCGCACGTTGAGCAGGGCACGGACACTGTGGCTGATCACCAGGGCGACGCTGATGATCGGCACGATCGGCTTGACGCCGATCACCGGGGCCAGCGCCGCCACTAGGAGAAAACCGCCGGCGATGCCGGTGGCGCCATGGATCGCCGAGGTGACCAGAGCGGCCAGAGCGACCAGGCCGACGGTCACCGGTGTGAACTGGCCGAGCGCCTGCGCAAGCAAGGCCTCGATCATGGCGTAATCACTCGGATCGGCGCACCGTCGAGCCAGGCCACCAAGGCATTGACCGTCTCGGCATAGAAGACGGCGTAGGTCTCGCGGGTGACATAGCCGAGATGCGGCGTCAGCAGCAGGTTGGGCACGGCCAGCAGTGGGGAGTCGGGCGGGAGTGGCTCTTGATCGAAAACATCGAGCGCGGCAGCGGCAATCGTGCCCCGGCTCAAGGCGTTGATCAGAGCGGTCTGGTCGACGACTGGTCCTCGGGAGGTATTGATCAGCGCCGCATCCGGTTTCATGGCCGCCAGCTCGGCTGCGCCGATCAACCCCCGCGTGCGCTCGGACAAGCGCAGGTGCAAGGTGACGAAATCCGCGGCCTCCAACAGTGCCATTTTATCGCGGTATCCGACTCCGGCCTGACGGCAGCGTTCTTCGGTCAAGTTCTGGCTCCATGCCAAGACCCGCATTCCGAAGGCCTGGGCGAGTGCGGCAACTTGGCTGCCGAGCCGGCCCAGACCGAGGACGCCCACGGTAGCGCCCTTCAAATCGCGGCCGATGCCGCATTGCCAATGGCCCTGGCGCAGCGCCTGCGCCTGCGGCACCAGGCGCCGGGCTAAGGCCAGCATCAGGCACAGGGTCAGTTCGGCGGTGGCATGGCCCGGCGACGGCGTGCCGCACACCGTGATACCGCGCGTGGCCGCGGCCGTGCTGTCGATGGCGGCGTTGCGCATCCCCGTTGTCACGATCAACCGGAGCCGGGGCAGGCCATAGATGACCTCGGCTGGGAACGGCGTTCGCTCGCGCATCAAGCACACCGCGTCGAAGGGTGCCAAGGCTGCTGTCATGGCCGCCGTATCACCAAGCCGATGCGCAAAAAACGTGACCTCGGCGCGCCCGGCCAGGTGGTCCCACGTCGCAAAGTCCTTGGCCAAACCTTGATAATCGTCCAAAACGGCAATTCGCATGGTGTCTCCTTCCGGGAGATTGTATACGATTGCGCGCAATGCCGTGCAAGGGTGGAACCGGATGAGCGTGGAACCCCTGAACGGAACGGATATCTACCGCAGGTTGGTCGAGGGGATCGAAACCGGCGATTATGCCCCGGGCATGCGCCTGCGCGAGGCGGACTTGGCGAAGCGTTTCGGGGTCAGTCGCACGCCGATCCGCGAAGGCTTGAAACGTTTGGAGTCGCAGGGTTTGGCGGTGCATGAGCCGAACCGCGGCATGGTCATTCCGGTTCTGGACAATGATCAGATCAACGAGTTGTATATTGTGCGTGCGGTCCTGGAGGGCATGGTGGCGCGCTTGGCGGCCCAGCATGCAACGGAGGCGGAGATCGCCCTGTTGCGTGACATGGTCGAGGCGGACCGAAACGTCATCGATGATCCGACCGCCCTGGCTGCCTCCAACCGTGCCTTCCACCGCCGGCTTACGCTGGCCAGCCACAACCGCTATATGGCCGCCCAGATCGACCATATGCGCCAGTCGCTGCTGCTGCTGGGACGGAGCAACTACATCGACCCGCGCCGGCGCGAACAGGCGGTGGACGAGCACGATCGGATCGTCCAAGCGATCGAGGCGCGTGACTGCGACGCCGCCGAAGCTACCGGCCGCCGACACATCGAAGCGGCGCACCGGGCGAGATTGGAGACGATGGCGTGATCGGTCTCGTCACGCGCGGAGACGGACAAGGGGGCAAGGCCATGCAGATGGAGAACCGGGCGCTGGTGCTGGATCTGGTGGAATGGGTCGCCAAGCAGTCGCGCCCCTACGGTGAGGTCATGGAGGCTTGGCGCACCTCCTGCCCGCGCCTGACGATCTGGGAAGATGCCTTGGATCACGGCCTGATCGTCCAACAACGCAGGGTCGATGGTGGCATCTGGGTGGTGGCCACGGACCGCGGCCGGTCGTTGCTGCGAGCGGAAGGCCGGAACGGCGCGGATTATACCCATGGCCCGCGTTGACAACAGGTTCGGTTTCGGCGTTGAACGAGGAGCGCCGGCATCCCTGCCGGCTGGACCGCCGCCATCTTGGCGGCCGGCCGCTGGGCGTGGTCCGGGCCGGCTGGAAGC
>JANQJV010000212.1 GCA_028281465.1 Azospirillaceae bacterium
CGCCGCCATCTTGGCGGCCGGCCGCTGGGCGTGGTCCGGGCCGGCTGGAAGCCGGCGGTCCAGCCGGCAAGGATGCCGGCGCTCCGAAACAGGGCGGCCCAAGGATCGGTCATTGTTTCGGGCCGTTGGTATCATTTGGTCTCGGTCCCGATGCCAAGCCGGGTTTGATTCGGCACCTGCGTCACGTCGATCCACGATATTGGCCCAGAGGCGTCGCCCTCACCTGATCGCTAGCGCGGCCACCGTCTCCCCCTCCGGTTTCGCGGGAATGGCAGCCGCCAGATGCTCCGCGGCACCGTCACCCATCAAGGCGGCCGGACTCATTCTGCGGTCCAGCCGCCGTCGAGCATCAGCGCGGAACCGGTGACGAGAGCGGACGCGTCGGAGGCGAGGAACACGACCGCTCCCATGATGTCTTCCAACCGGCCGATCCGGCGTAGCTGGATGCGCTCCGTCACGAAATGGCGGAAATCCTGGTCCGACAGGGTTTTCTCTGTCAGCGGCGTTTCGATGTAGGTTGGGCAGATGGTGTTTACTCGGATCCCTTTGGGGCCAAGCTCGATCGCCATGGCTTTGGTGAACCCTTCCACGGCGAATTTGGTGGCGCAATAGACCGTCCGTTTGGCGCTGCCAACATGGCCAAGCTGCGACGACAGGTTGATGATCGAGCCTGGCTGGCCGGCATCGACCAACCGTAGCGCCACTGTGCGAGCGACCCAGAAGGCCGCGGACACATTCAGGGTCAGCAGTCGATCCAGATCGTCTCGGGTCACGTCTTCCAGCAGCGCCGGACGGTTGCTGCCGGCATTGTTGACCAGGATGTCGAATGGCGGTCGGGCGGCCAGGGCGGAGTCGGTAGCGGCATGATCGGTGACGTCCAGCACCAGTGGTTCTGCCGAACCGCCGGTGGACCGGATCGCGTCGACCGTATCGTGGACCGCCTCGGCCGTGCGCGCCGCCACCGTGACCTCGGCCCCCGCTCCGGCCAGCGCCGCCGCGGCGGCCCGACCGATGCCGCGTCCACCCCCGGTGATGAGCGCGCGCTGTCCGTCCAGGCGGAACGATGGCATGTCGGGTAGGCGAGTGGGCATGGGTCGGATCTCCCGTGTTCCAGCGGACGGCCAAACCGAAACGCTGCCGCACCCTGGGCCGCCGCGTCAATCTCTGCCCGGCGCAATTCCCAGGCCCTAGAATCATCGCATCCCTGCCCCCAGTCAATTGAACGGGTGAGGCTTCTTGAAATGGACGCGTCATAGGTGCACATTGTGCGTCATCAGTGGTCATCAATGACAAGCATTCAGTGAAAACGACAGGGATTCAGTGAAGGAGTTCTCAATGATGCAGGCCCTGTTTGAGGCTGAGCCCGCACCGCCGCCCGCGGGCGTTGATCGGTCGGAGATTGCCGACATACGGGCCTTGGCAACGGAAATCGGCCGGACCGTGACAGATCGCACCCCGCCGGCCGTCCTCCTCAACCACAGCATGCGTCTCATCGGCTTGGCGCAAGGCGGCTTTATGGCGGAATTGCAGCAGGAACGCACGCGCGTCGGCATGGGCAACACCGGTGAGTTGATGGCGCTGCAGGACGAGTTTTTCGAGACCATGGGCTGGTTCGTCGACCGCATTGACGCTGGCGAAACCGCGGGAGCCGACTTCGCCCAATTCGTGCGGCAATGGTCGGAGCGCTATTTGGCTGAGGTCGGCACCGTGGAAAGCGGGGCCGACCAGCCGCCAACATCTCAGTAACCGGCTGCTAGCCCATCCTTGCGCGGGTCGGAGCCGGCACAGTAGCCGTCGGCCAGACGCCAGATGAGCTGGGCGCCGCCGAATGCAAAGGCGGTATCGGGTGTGGTCTGCTCAATGATGTGGCCGCGGGCCCGCAAATCGTCGAGTACGGCTAGATCGAACCCGTCTTCGACCACGACCCGGCGGCCGTCCAGCACGCGCCAGCGGGGCGCATCGACCGCGGTTTGCGGATTCTGCCCATGGTCGAGCACCCGCAGCACCATTTGCACATGGCCTTGCGGCTGCATCGGCCCGCCCATGACACCGAAGCTCATGGCCGGCGCGTCGCCGCGCATGAGGAACGCCGGGATGATGGTATGATACGGCCGCTTTCTTGGTCCGACGCGGTTTGCGTGCCCGGGCACCAGCGTAAAGCCAGCACCGCGGTTCTGTAGGCTGATGCCGGTGCCCGGCACCACCACGCCGGAGCCGAACCCCATGTAGTTCGACTGGATGTATGACAGCATGCGCCCATCGGCGTCGGCCGCTGTCAGGTACACGGTATCGCCCCGAGGGGGGGTGCCGGCTTGCGGACGGCTGGCCCGGCGCAGGTCGATGTCTCGGCTACGCGCCGCCAGATACCCCTGATCCAACATCGCATCGGCTGGAATCTCCATGGCCACCGGGTCGCCGACATACCGGTGCACGTCGGCGAAGGCCAGCTTCATTGCCTCGATTTGCAAATGCAGGCTGTCGGCACCGTCGAGTGCAAAACGCCCGATGTCCCACGGCGCCAGCAGCCCCAACGCGATGAGGGCGGCGATGCCCTGTCCGTTGGGGGGAATTTCGTGCAGCGCATGTGCGTTGTACGGTACGTGCAGTGTGCAGCACCAATCGGCTTGGTGTGCCGCCAAATCCGCTTCAGTCAAGGCACCGCCACAGGCTCGGGCGTGGGCGGCCATGCGCCGGGCCAGGTCGCCGTGGTAGAAGTCTTCGCCGCGGCTACCCGCGATAGCTTCCAGGGACTCGGCCATGGCACCGCAGCGGAACAGCTCGCCCGCCCGCGGCGCGCGGCCCTGGGGCAGGAACGCCTCGGCAAACCCGGGCTGGTCTTTCAGCACCGACGCCGCACGCCGCCAAGACTCGGCCACCGTCGGCGACACCAGGTAACCGTCGCGCGCGTAGGCGATGGCTGGACGACACAGGGTCTCGAACGGTAGGTGGCCGAACCGCGCCGATAGCGCTGCCCAGGCCGATACGGCCCCCGGCACGGTGACGCTATCCCAGCCATGTTCCGGCATGGCAGGGCGACCGTCGAAATATTCGGGGGTCCAGGCCGCCGGGGCACGCCCAGAGGCGTTCAGACCATGCAGCTCCGCGCCGTCCCAATAGATGGCGAAGGCGTCGCTGCCGATCCCGTTACTGACCGGCTCAACCACTGTCAGCGCCATGGCTGCGGCAAGCCCGGCGTCCACGGCGTTGCCACCTTGCTGTAGCATGGCGAGACCGGCCTGGGCCGCCAGCGGCTGCGAGGTGGCGATCACGTTGCGTGCCAGCACCGGCATGCGGCGCGAGGGGTATGGGAAGCACGTATCGATTTCGGAAGGGTGACCCGGATTCATGGACGTCCGCCTGATGGAACACGGTTGACCTCGGCGCATCGGCGCGCCAATGTTAACACTTAGTAAAACACTGCAAAGGGGTGCTTAGGATGTCATCATGGCAGAGCCTGCGCCACCCCGCCAAGTGTCTCGGAGACCCGCGTGATGTCCGCACGCACCCACGACATGGGCGGCGCCCCGGCCGGCCCGATCGACCGCAGCGAACCGCCGGTGACTCTGACCGAGCAGCGGGTCGATGCCATGATGGCGCTGCTGAGGGAACCGCCGCTGGGCCTGTTTTCCACCGATGCCATGCGCCGGGCGATCGAGGATCTTGCGCCGGACGTCTATCTGGGCAGCGCCTATTACGAGCGCTGGTGTTATGCCATGCGCGATCTGTTGGTCGAAACCGGCGTCTTGACGGATGCCGAGATCGCCGACCGGTTGGCGGCCGTGCAGCAGCGCTTCGAAACCGAGGGCGCGCCGCCGTGACCGACCTGTTTGCCCCCGGCATGACCGTGCGGGTGAAAGCCGGCGAAACGCCCGGGCATGTCCGCACACCTTACTACCTTCGCGGGCAGACCGGGCAGGTGCAGCGGCTCCTCGGCACGTTTCCGAACCCTGAGGATTGTGCCGTGCACAAGAGTGGCCTGCCGGCAAAACGCCTTTATCAGGTGTTGTTTCCAGTCCACGCGGTGTTCCCTGGACAAGCCGTGGCCGCGGCCGACGACACCATCCTGGCCGACATTTATGAACACTGGCTGGAACCGGCGACTGTCGACGCCGGAGAGACGACGGCTTTATGACGACTGCGCATCGGCACGACCGTACCCACGCGCATGCGGCCACAGCCGACCATGCGCCCCCTGGCCACGAATGGGAGTTTTTGGAGATCGCCTTGCGCGAACTCCTGATCGAAAAGCGGGTATTGACCGCGGCGGCGATCCAGGCGCGCATCGACGCGGTGGAGGGAGCCACGCCGATCCAGGGCAGCCGCGTGGTGGCGCGCGCCTGGGTTGACCCGGCCTATAAGGCGCGGCTGCTGGCTGACGGTAACGCGGCCGTGGCCGAGCTCGGCTATGGCTTCGACGGTCCGAAGTTGGTCGCTTTAGAAAATACGCCGGCTCGACATCACATGGTGGTGTGCACCCTGTGCTCCTGTTACCCAAAACCGCTGCTGGGCCTGTCGCCCGCCTGGTACAAATCCCGCGAATACCGGTCGCGTGCCGTATCGGAACCGCGTGCCGTCCTGGCCGAATTCGGCACGGTGCTACCGGAGGATGTTGAACTGCGCGTGGTTGACAGCACGGCGGACTGCCGCTACCTGATCATACCCTTGCGTCCCGTCGGCACCGAGGGTTGGACTGAGACGAGGCTGGTCGACTTGGTGACGCGGGACAGCATGATTGGCGTGGCACCAGCGCGCACGCCGCAGACCGACCACGGGACAGATGTTTGACCGACGCAAAGGTATAATGGTTGTCGGTTGCCACGGCACCGACCCGACGACGTTCGAGCAGGCACTGGCGGCCTGCGGCGCGCCGGGCGCGTTGGACATGGTGGCGGTCGACGCCCTCCTGGCGCACCTGCACGGCCCTGGTGGACCTTGCAGGCCGTGCCGCCTGACACCTCCCACCGTCATTCTGGTGGACGCGGCAGTTTCGCCGGACACGGCTTTGGAAGCCTTGGCGATCCTGCGGGCCGATGCCCGCTTGATGACGATCCCCGTGGTGGTCCTGACCGCGACGCACCATTCTGGCCATATCCTGAATGCCTATCGGCGCGGCGCCAACTCCGTCGCTGTCCTCACCGGAGACGCCGTCGAGCGCACCCGGGTGCTCACCGCCATTGTGCGTTATTGGTTCGACATCGCTCGCGTGCCGGCCGCGGCATAGGGCGGTTGAGCTGAGGACATTGACAAACCCAAGCTCCAAGAAGCCATTGAGCCTGGTCGGTTTCTTGGTGATTTATTGATGCTCATTCGTGTCTCGGTTTCGCGGGCCTCACCGCGAGCCCAACCTGGTGGCTGTTTCAGTCGCCGGGACGCATCGTCACCGCTGTATCATGGCGAGCCAGGTGATCACGCCGTTGGAGGATAGGGCAAGGCCAAACAACACATAGCCGATCATGCGTTCCAGCCAGTTCGGCCACTCGACGCGATCCAGGAAGATCACCACCACAACCACCAACAGAATCGTGACGTAGGCGGCGATGAAATAGAAGTCCATGCGGATCAGGTAACCGACCGGCGGCAGGCCGGAGGCCTGAGTCAGGTGGAACACCAGTACGCTCAGCAGGGCCGAGGTGACCACCGACAGCCGCGCCTCGAATTTGGCGGGAGGGATCAGGAAGGCCAGGAAGGTGATGCAGAACATGGCCGTGAGCGGCAGGAACACGGTCCAGATGTACGGCATGATGATGCGGGCGATGCGGACCTCGGTCCCGTACACAGAGAATTCCGGTTTGGCCGTGTAGCCGTTGACCTCGTAACGCCCGAAAGTGCTGTCGACCGGATAGGTGCCGGCATAGCTGATCTGGCCAAGGAAACGCCACTCGGCCGGGTAGATTGCGGTCAGGCTACCGGGGCTAAGCCGGGCCCGGTCTTGAACAATGACAAGTTCGTTCGCCGTTTTGCTGCGGTGCGCCACCTTGACATCGATCTTCTGGATATCGAAGGGGAACTCACGCAGATTGTAATTGGCGACGAACTTGGACTTGATCTTGTTGAGCACATAATGCTCGCCATTGAGCTGCTCCCGAGCCAACTCCTCGCGCTGGTTCTCCTCAGCGAAGATTTCATTGACGAAGCCAATACGCTCGTCGTCCAGATCGCCTTCCCAGCGCAACCACAGGAAGGCCTCCAGGTCGAAACGCTGCTCGCGCACGTTGACGTTGTTGATGCGGTACAGGTCCAGGCCGGCATACACGACCTGGATGCGGTAGTACGGTGTATCGCCCAGAAAGATCATGTTGTCCGGTGTGGTGCCGCGTGCCATGCTGTCGAGCACGTGCTGTTCGAAGACGGGTTTGAGCTGTCGGTACGCGGGCCGAAGGGCGCCGCCGGCGACCTGGGCGAAGACGGCCGGCCGCACGGCGGCGCCGTTCCGGTCGAAAAACACACGCCCGCCGATGCCCTCGATGGCATCGACCGGTCGATCGATATCGGTCAGATGGGCCCGCACCGCCGCCCGGGTGGGGCTACGGGTGTGGAGGGCCTCGATCACCAGTTGGGCCGCATCATAGGCGAAGGGCACGTAAATTGGCGGCCGGTCACCGGCCGCCATGCCGAGCCGCCGGCCCAGGCGGTCGATCACGTCCAGTGCGTGCAACGAGGCGAGCTGGTAGAGAAAGGGCGTCACCACGGTGATGCCGTCGAACCGGCCGGAGACGGCGTTGAGGAAGGCCGGGATGGAGAAGGCGTCGGCGCCGACCAGCGGTGTGGCGATGCCGTGTCCGCGCAGGAACTCGATCACCTCCAGGCCGTCGGTCTCATACATCAGCAAGACCACGGTGTCGGCGTCGGCGGCCTCGCGCAGGAGGCGGTCGTGCTGGCGCGATTGGGCGAATTGGCCCTCGGGGAACGATATCACCGGCATGGCTTCGATTCCCACGCCTGGTGCCGAGTCCATGAAGCTGGCCGCAAGACCTTGCCCATAGGCGGTGTCGCTGTGCACGACGAGCACCCGCCGGTGGCGTTCCAACTTGGCGACATGTGCCGCCACCATGGTGCCTTGGAAACCGTCCTGGAAGTTCATGCTGAACACCCAGGGGCTCAGGCGCGCGAAGTCCGGATGGCTGGCCGACGGGCTGATGTTGACCAGCTCGGCATCGTGGTAGATGTCGGCGGCGGCCATGCCGACTGCAGCATACTGGTGGCCGACCACGGCCAACACGTCAGGGTTGGCCGCAAAACGGGTGGCGTTTTCGCGTGCCCGGTTTTCATTGCTGGCATCGTCGAGAACGATTACCTCCAGAGTATGCTCGCCGAGCGTTCCGGCGGCGTTGACATCCTCCACGAGCATGCGCACGGCGTCCACCGTGGCCCGGCTTTCTTCGGCGAGCGGGCCTTGCAAATCCAGCGACAAACCGATCGCGTAGGTCTCTGCCCGTACTGGGCCACCAAACAGGAGACCGAGACAAGCCGTCAACGCCAACAACACTCGGCCGTTGACTGTCCTGGGTTTCCCCCTGGTCGCGCCGATTGTCGGCATCGCGATCGGTCTTTCGTGTTTCGGAAGGATGTCGGGCTGGATGGGGCGGCTCGGGACGGGTGCGGCCGGCCGCCGGCGGGTGAAGGATACGCAACCGGCCAGCGGCCTTGCATGTGTTTTTTGCCGCCACCCTGCGGGCGGCATGACTCGGCACCGGAAAAGCAAACGGCCCGCCAAACCGGCGGGCCGTCAATCGATTGGAAACTCCGACGTTGGGGCGCCGGGGGGATCACGCCGCGTTGGCAGCCTGTTCGTCGATATGCTCGAAGAAGCGGGCATTCGGGGTGTCGCTGCCCAACGTTTCGGACTCCACTTCCAGCCCATCCAGGTCGATCACGACGGGGCCCCGCGCCTTGGCTTTGCGTTCAGTGGCGAGGCGCAGCTCTTCCTTCAGCGTGTCCTTGACCGTGGCCGCCCGGGTCAGCAGCAACTTGTTTTCGGTTTCGGCCGAAGCGCGGGCAACCGCCAGCTTGGCATCGAAAACCTTGCGGCGCTGCTCCAGCTCCAGGTCGAACAAGGCACGATCACGACGCAAGCGTTCCATCTCGTCGGCCCGCTGCCGGTCGCGCTCTAGGCGCGCGGCCATTTCCTCCGGCGTCTCACCGGTTGGGGTGGCCATCCGTTTGCGCGAGGTGCGCAGGGTCTTGAAGTTGTCGAGGTTGACCACGACCAGGCTGATCAGCCCGACGAAGCACGCCCCAAGAATGAGAATCTGTGCAAAAATGACCATCACGCACCCCCGGTTGCAGCCTTGGCGTTTCCTCTGCCGGGCGTCCGTGAGCGCCCTGAACGCCGTCTCAAATCCTTACAAGATCGAAGGATATGGGGCGGCGACCAGCCGGAAAATTCGGTTTCTTCCTTACGGGGTTCCCCGTAATGATTTCGGATGAGACCATTCCCGACCGCTTCGGCAAACGGCGGAGATGTCGTTTAATGTATTGATTTTGTTGAATTTTTCAGGTTTGGGAGACGATCCGATGATTGACATTGCCTGCGTGGGCGAATGCATGATCGAACTGATCGACGCGCCGGACCACGCACCTGGCGGCGGTCTGCGCCGTGGTTTCGGTGGCGACACCTTCAACACGGCCTACTACGCTGCGCGGACGTTGGGCGTGGGCGGCCGGGTCGCTTTTGTGACGGCGGTCGGTGACGATCCCTACAGTGAGGAGCTGCGCTCGTTTGTCGCAGGGCATGGAGTCGACACACGCCTCATCTGCCCGGTGCCAGGGCATCTACCCGGCCTCTATGCGATCCGCACCGATGCCGACGGGGAACGCAGTTTCTTTTATTGGCGCAGCGATTCCGCCGCGCGTCGGTTGTTCTCCGCCTTCGACCAGGCGGCATTGCTGCACGCGCTGTCCGGCACGCCTTACGTCTATGTGTCCGGTATTACCCTGGCGGTGCTGTTACCGGATGGCATGGGCCAATTGTTGGCCGTGCTGCGTGCTTTGCGTACCGGGGGAACCCGGATTGTGTTCGATTCCAACATCCGCCACCGTTTGTGGCCGAGTCGCGACCGTCTGCATGCCGCCCTGACCGAGGCCTACGGAGTGACGGATATTGCCTTGCCGAATTTCGCCGACGAAGCAGGCCTGTTCGGCGATGCAAACCCGAGGGCGGCGGTGGACCGGCTGGTCGCCGCGGGTGTGCGCGAGGTTGTCGTGAAGCACGGCAAAGCCGAAGTCCTGGCGCTCGCGGGTGGTGAACTGCTGGCCGTGAATGCGCCGCGGGTGATGACGCCGGTGGACACCACTGCGGCTGGCGACGCCTTCAATGGCGCCTATCTAGCCGCGCGCCGGCAGGGGGCCGATTTGCCCACCGCTGTGCGTCGGGCCCAGGATATCGCTGCCCAGGTGGTCATGCATCGCGGCGCGATTGTGCCGGTGACGGTGTGAGCGGTGCCGAGGCCGGCCGGCGTGGCCTCGGTGGCTTTTGACCACACTGTATCGGCACACCGAACCGAGTCGATCAGCGGATCAGGTCGGCAAGCCTACTCGTCCCAGGTCTGGTAACGGGTCCGGATATACGCCAAGCCGTCAGCCACCATGTGCTCCAGCACGGCCAGGTCGACATCGGATAATTTGTTGATATAAAGGCAGCTTTTTCCGATTTTGTGCTTGCCTAGGCGTGCCAGTTGATCCGCCATGTCGCGGTAGCCGGGCAGGATATAAACGGTGAGCGCGGTCTTGCGCGGGCTGAATCCGGTGATCAAGAAGTCGCCCTGGTGCCCGGTGCCGTACTTATAGTGATACCGGCCGTAGCCGACGATGCTTGGCCCCCACATGCGCGCCGGCAAGCCGGTCACGCGGTTGAAGAAGTCCAGAAGGGCAAAGCTGTCCTCGCGCCGGTGCGCCGGTTCCACAGTTGCGAGGAAGTCCTCCGGCGGGACTGTCGTCGCTTGGGTCTTGTTCTGCTTTCTTGCCATGATCCGCTCCGTCCTCCCGTTCTTCTTCGAGAACTGGATCGGACCCTACCACAGCCTCGGTAGGGGCCCCGGTTGCTCCGGGGCCCGGGCCGGCTCACAAACCGAGTTGGAACCGTGTCCATACCCGTGTCCGAAGGCGTTCGATGCGATCGGGGAGTGGAACCGAGATGAAGAGGTTGTCCATGCCGCCAACGTCTGGAAACACCGCGGCATCTTCGCGGAGGCCCGCATCGACCAAGGGGCGCGACTCCGAAACCGCGTTGGCGAAGAGGATGCTGTTGGTCATGTCGGCCGCGACGGTTGGTTGCAGCACATGGTTGATCAGCGCGTAGGCCGCCTCCGGGTTGGGGGCGTCCGCCGGCACCGCCATGATCTCCATCCAGAATCGCACGCCTTCGATCGGTAACACATAGCGCACATCGACGCCGGTGGCGGCTTCCCGGGCCCGGGCGGCGGCCTGTAACACGTCACCATTAAAGCTGATCGTCGCACAGGTTTCGCCCGTAGCCAGGGTGTTGATCAATTGGCTTGCCGGCACGAAGGCCCGAATATACGGCCGGATGGACGCCAGCAGTCGCCCCACGGCGGCATAATCATCTGGATGTTCCGAGTTCGGGTCGAGGCCCAAATAGGCCAAAACCATGGGGATGACGGCATAGGCGGAGTCCAGCATGGTGACGCCGCACGGCGCGATCTTCGCCACGATCTCCGGGTCGAACATTAAAGACAAGCTGTCCAATGGCGCATCCGGCATGAGCGCCGTGATCCGGTCTGGAACCATGCCGATGCCGGCCGTGCCCCACTGGTACACGATGCCATAGACGGTCTCGGGTTGCAGGCCGCGCAGCACTCCCATCAAATTGTCGTCCAGATTGGCCAGGTTCGGAATCCGGTTGGGATCGAGCGGGCGGAAGACGTCCAGCGACAACAAACGCGGAAATATCTGCTCTCCTAGTGTGACGATATCATAGCCAGAGCCACCAGTGAGCAATTTATGTTCCATCACTTCCATGCTGTGCATGGCATCGTAGTGAACTCTTGTGTTTGTGAGAGCGGAGAATTCAGCAATCGTACCATTGCCAAAATTGTCTGCCCAAGTGAACACATTAATCTCGCCGGCAGCCGTTCGTGTCACACCGGGAAAGCACGCCAGGGTTATCACAAGCGCACCGACGAAAACTGAAACAAAGCTCTTCTTCACAATACGACTCCCTATTCTATGCTCACCATCCCATGGCCGCACAGCGTCGCAATTTGCTTACTGAGTATCGGAAAAAGCGGGAAGGAACGGTGGTGGTGGAAGATTAACCGTCCCTTAACTAACCAGATTCATGCAAAATTGCAAGGATCTGAATCGGGGGGATTCGCTGATTGTTGATGCAAAAGAAACGAGATCACGTTCGCCACGGTACCATCCCCGGGGGGCCTCGTTGGCCCAGCCGGTCGAGGAGCAACATGAGTGCCGCCGTGGCGATTACGGTAAGGGTGGACATGGCTGCGGCCAGTGTGATGGAGCCGCCGTCGTCGTTGAAGATGGTGGTGCCGATTGTCTCGTTGCCGGTCGACCACAACAAGGCCGATACCGTGATCTCGTTGAAGGCGGTCAGGAACGCCACGATGGCGCCCGAGGCCGCCGCGGGGCGCTACGTGGGGCAGGAACACGGCCGTCATCCGGCGCCGGAAACGGGCGCCGCAGACCCGAGCCGCGTCATCCAGGCTCGGGTCGATCTGGCCATAGGCTGCGGCCACGGCGGCCGCCGCGTCTTGTCCATGGGGCGAAAGCACTTTCCACTCAGACGGGCTCGCGGAAAACGTTCTAGTCCCACACCGGCCTTTCGACCGACCCACCATGACCGAAACGGTGGCGTTATCCTGGAGCGCCGACGCCCCGTCGGCCCGGCCCGTCAACCCGGCACGGCGGCGGGAAAACCGGACACCGTCCGCCGTCCGCGGCGCTGTGGCCATCCGACGGCGGCACCCGCACCGGCGTGCACACGGGGCCGACGAGGCGTCGGCGCTCCCACAAAGGCCTCCCCGGATGGACCCGTTTGCCCAACGG
>JANQJV010000242.1 GCA_028281465.1 Azospirillaceae bacterium
GAGACCCTGGCCAAGCCATTCCGATGGACCGTGACAGGAAAAGCACTTGCGGCGTGACAAAAATGGAACATGTTACCATTTCCGCCGCGGTGTACTAGTTTGGATGCCAAACGTTTCTCTGGCAATTGATTCCTCGATCCGCAAGACAAGAAGCGCCTCCGACGCATTCTTGATGCCCTTGATGAGGGGGATGAATGATCGCTCCAGGCCGCCCATCGCCGATCAAGACCGCCAACGAGGTTACGATCCTGCTCCGCGCCGTCTTGGGAGAGGACCGGTTCCCGGTCGATGTGGCGATGGTGGCCGCTGACTATTCGAAGAGGTTTGCCGACCCGATCACCAAGGTGATCGGCGCCTCCCTGGGCGAATTCGAGGGGATGCTGCGTCCCGGCCGCAAGAAGCCCGTCTGGCACATCATTTACAACAACGACACCGCATATGAAGGGCGTGAACGGTTCACCCTGGCCCACGAGTTCGGCCACTATCTCCTCCACCGCCGCCCTCTTGCCGGACAAGGCGGCGGACCCCTGAACGACGAAGAAGCCGAAGCGCTCACCTTCTCCTGCAATCCTATCGACAAGCACAAGTGGGGAAGGATGGGCGCGACCATCGAGGAGGAGGCCGATACCTTCGCATCCTACCTGCTCATGCCGATCGACGATTATCGCCGGCAGGTGCATGGGCAGGACATCGGTCTGCCGCTGCTCCGGTACATCACGGATCGGTACGGCGTCTCCCTGACTGCCGCTCTGCGCAAATGGATTGAGTTCACCGACCGGCGCGCCGCAATGATCGTCGCCCGGGACGGGTTCGCGTTGTGGGGCCGTGCCAGCAATCGCGCATGCCGCAGCGGCATCTTCATCCCGTCCGGCCTGCCGATCCCAGACCAATCCGTTGCGACACAGGGCCCGGCCGCCCAGAATGGCGATACCGACCGGCCTGTCGCCCTCCCGGAAGGCGTGTGGGCCTTCAAGCGCGGCAGCGAACCTGTCCGAGAACTCACGATCTTCTTTCAGCGCCTGGGCAAGTCGTTATCACTCCTCCTGTTCGACGACAAGCCCGCGGTAGAGGATGTCGAGGATCCCCGAGTCGCGGACGCTGTGGATCAACTGCCGCAGTGGGGCACCGGTCCTTGCTGAAGCGAGTTTTGTCGCCCGTTGGTTTGTGTTGGACCAGTTTGTATGGGCGGGATCCTCTGGTGGGTCGGAGAGAATTGCTTCTCTAGACTGCCCGGCGATGGGTTCCCGAACCGCCGGAGCATCGCCCATGTCGTCCACTCCACCCGACCTGATGACCGCCGACGAGCGCCTGGACGAGGTGGCGCGCATCCTGGTGGCCGGCCTCCGGCGCCTTCGCGACCGCGAAAAGGATCGAAACCCACCGGCGGACTCCCCGTCGGATGAGCGTGAGTCGCAGGAAAATCAAGTGTTTAATCTAAGACCTGCGCAGAGAGTTTCCTCGACTGCGACCGGTCACCAGCGTGTCCATGGGTCCCGACCCAACCGGAGAGGGAGACCCCAATGACCGACAGCGTCCTTTCCCGTGAGGCAGCGCTTGAGACGATGCCCACGCCCGCCCTCAAACAGACGTGGCGGGAGCTGTACCAGAGCGAACCGCCGGCCTTCAACCGCGGGTACCTGATCAGCCGTCTCGCCTATCGCCTGCAGGAATTGGCCTATGGCGGCCTCAACCCGGCCACCGCCGAGCGGCTCGAAGCCATGGTGGAGGATGGCCGGTATGTCGATCGGGAAGCCGCGCGCAAGCGGATGAAGGACCGGCCGGTGACCGGCACCCGCCTGATCCGGGAGTGGCAGGGTATCGAGCACACGGTCACCGTGCTCGATGATGGGTTCGAGTGGCAGGGGCGCCCTTACAAGTCTTTGTCTGCTATTGCCCGCGCCATCACGGGGACCAGATGGAACGGATTAGTCTTCTTTGGCCTCAAATCCCAAGGAGGCGGCAAATGAAGACGCCAGTCCGCAAGTTGAAATGTGCGATCTATACGCGCAAATCTTCCGAAGAGGGCCTGGATATGGAGTTCAACTCGCTGGATGCCCAGCGAGAAGCCTGTGCCGCCTTTATCGCCAGCCAGAAAGCCGAAGGCTGGTGCCCGGTGCCGGATCGCTACGATGATGGCGGCTGGTCGGGTGGCAGCTTGGAGCGCCCGGCGCTGAAACGCCTTCTGGCCGACGTCGAAGCCGGTCGGATCGATATCATCGTCGTCTACAAGGTCGATCGCCTGTCCCGCTCGCTACTGGACTTCGCCAAGCTGGTGGAGGCGTTCGAGCGCAGGAACGTGTCGTTCGTGTCGGTGACGCAATCGTTCAACACCACCTCCAGCATGGGCAGGCTGACGCTGAACATCCTGCTGAGCTTTGCCCAGTTCGAACGCGAAGTCATTGGCGAGCGCATCCGGGACAAGTTTGCCGCCAGCCGGCGCAAGGGCATGTGGATGGGCGGCGTGCCGCCGCTCGGCTACGACGTGGTGAACAGGAAGCTGGTGGTGAACCGGCCCGAGGCCGATCTGGTGCGGCTGGTGTTCCGACGCTTCCTTGAACTCGGCTCCGCCACCGACCTGGTGCAGGAGCTGCAGGCGGCCGGTTACCAGACTAAGAGCTGGACCACCCAAGACGGCAAGGCGCGCCAGGGCAAGCCGATCGACAAGGGCGCCCTGTACAAGCTGCTCGGCAACCGGGTCTACCTGGGCGAAGCGGTGCACAAGGGCGTCAGCTTCCCCGGCGAGCACGAGGCGATCATTGACCAGCGGACCTGGGATCGTGTCCACGCTGCCCTGACGGCCAAAACCCCGACCCGCCAACTCTTTGACTCTCGAGCGATTCAGACCCAAACGCCTGGTGCCAGGCGTTTGGGTCATCGCACGAGCAGCCCCCGTGCCGCCACGCCGGCCTTGCTCAAGGGACTCCTGTTCGATGGCAATGGTGTGGCGTTCTCGCCCACCCATACCCGCAAGAACGGGCGCCTCTACCGCACTTATGTCAGCCAGACCGCGATCAAGAACGGTGCCGATGTCGGCGGGCTGCGCAGCATCGCCGCCGGCGAGATCGAAGGCGCCGTGATCGGCACGCTGCGCGCGACCCTGCGGACGCCGGAACTGGTGGTCCGCACCTGGAAACAAGCTGCCGCGGACGGCGACCGGTTCTCGGAGCGCGCGGTGACCACGGCGCTGCAGCGGCTCGACCCGCTGTGGGAGGAGCTGTTCCCGGCCGAACAGGCCCGCATCCTGCGCCTTCTGGTTGCCCGCGCCACCGTCGGTCCCGAAGGTGTTCGGGTCGACCTGCGCGCCGAGGGCATCGCCACCCTGGTCAGCGATTTGTCGCCGCCGCCCACCAGCAAGGAAGCCGCGCCATGACGACCCCGAAGACACCCTCGGGCACCCATCCGGTGCTGAGCGCCGATGGCCGCACCCTCAGTGTCACCATTCCATTCGCCTTCCGGCGCCGTGGCGGCCGAAAGCTGATCATCGGTCCCGACGGCACCCCCGGCTGGCAACCGCCGCCGCGCGCGCCGGACAACACGCTGATCAAGGCTCTGGCGCGGGCCCACCGATGGCAGAGACGGCTCGATAGCGGGCGGTTCGCCAGCATCAAGGAGTTGGCGGATGCCGAGGGTCTGGCCGATCGGTATCTCGCCAAGCTGCTGCGCCTGACGCTGCTCGCCCCGGACATCATCGAGATGATCCTCGACGGCCGGCAGCCCAAAGGCATTCAGCTGGCCGATTTCATGGGTCCGTGGCCGTTGGCGTGGCCGGCGCAGCGGGACCATCTGCAGCGCCTGGCGACGCGGTGACCGGCGTCGCCGTGCCGGTCCAACGGCCAAGGTCATCGCGTGCCGAGCCCGCAAGCGGACCAAAGCCCCCACCAAAGGCCGCGGCTTCGTCGCCCTTTGTCAGCCAGTCCCGCTCGGGTTCTCCGGCTTTTCCGGGTTCGGCGTGGTCGCGTTCGTTCAACCGCGACTGGATCGCCAATCTATTGTTTCCCATAGAAAAATTGACCTGTCGGACAGCGATCGATTCGAGACCGGGGCCCTTCGCCTACCAGGCATCCCATCAACCTAAAACCGGCAGTTGGTGGCTGGTAGAGCAGCCTATGTTATTGTAAAGACTCGGCATGCAGAACAGCGAACTTGGCGAACTGGTTCACCCTGCGGA
>JANQJV010000251.1 GCA_028281465.1 Azospirillaceae bacterium
AGGGCGCGGGACAGCTGATAATCGAACGGCACTTCGTCCTCCGCAGAGCCGTCCTCCGCCATCTCGTCCTCGCCGTTCTCCCCCTCCGCGCCCAGGGCACCGCGCAGATCGGCCTCGCGGCGGTCCAGCCGGCAAGGATGCCGGCGCTCCGAAACAGGGCGGCCCGAGGACCGGTCAGTGTTTCGGGCCGTTGATATGACCAGGTGCGTGGTTCGCGTTGCGACACCTAGCCCGGAGCGCCGGTAGGTTTGCCGGACTTGGTCGGCCGATGATCAGGCCGTCGGTGGGGTGGATCATCACGGCCCCCGGATCGCCACATCAGGAGGTGTGCCGTCACGCGTCCGCCGGCTCCGTCGGCTGGCGGGTAAATCCGGACAGCGGGCCGAGTTCCATACGGTCGCGTTGCACGGTGGCTTCGCTTTGCATGTACAGGGCGAGCAGTTCGGCGAGCGAACGAAGTGCGTTGGAGTGGGTGCGTTCGTAGCCGTGCGAGCCGTCGACGCCGAAGCAGACGAGGGCGGTGCGGATGTCGTTGCCGGCCTCTACCGCCGCTGCGCTGTCGCAGCGGTAGTATTTGAAGGCATCGCGCTGGTGGCGGATGTCGTGGTCGCGGCACAGGTTGATCAGCTTGTGGGTCAGGTGATAGTCGAATGGGCCGCTGGAATCCGCCATGGCGATGGTGACGCCGGACTCGCGGCTGTTTTGCCCCGGCGCGGGGGTGGCATTATCCACCGTTACCATCTCGGCCACATCGCCATACAGGATGGACGAAGCGCCGGACCCGACCTCCTCGGAAATCGTGAACAGGAGGTGGCAGTCCACCGGCAGGGTCAGCCCGGCATCCAGGATCGCTTTGACGGCGCCGAAGATCACGGCAACACCGGCCTTGTCGTCCAGATGGCGCGAATTGATGAAGCCACCGTCCTGGAATTCCGGGTTGGGATCGATGGCGACGAAATCGCCGACATTGAAGCCGAGCCGGTTGAGATCGACTTCGGACGCAGAGATGGCATCGACGCGAAGCTCAACATGGTCCCAGCCGACCGGCTGCGTGTCGATCTCGGCGTCGTACGTATGCCCGGAGGCCTTAAGCGGCAAGATGGTGCCGCGATAGGTGCCGGCGTCCGTGAAGGCGGTGCAGCGGGCACCCTCGGCGAAACGGGCTGACCAGGTGCCGATCGGCAGAAGTTCGAGCCGCCCGTTCGGTTTGAGCAGCTTGACCATGGCGCCCAGCGTATCAAGGTGTGCGATGACGGCCCGATCGGGGCTGGAGACGTCGCCCTTCAGGTCGGCGCGGATGGCGCCGCGCCGCGTTAGTTCGGTCGGAATGCCGAACCGGCGCAGTTCGTCGCAGCAGAAATGCACGATCTCATCGGTGTAGCCGGTCGGGCTGGGGATCGACAACAGCCGATCCAACAACCCGGTGACATACTCCATGTCGATGGTGACCAGCACCGGGCGAGGTCGGGCCACGGAACGCATCGGTTTCGGCACCAGTTCGGTCATGCCACCTCAGTCATGGCTGCGCGGTTCGCGGAAACAGCAGGTCGACGAAACGTTCTGCCGTCGGTTGCGGCTCGTGGTTGGCCAGACCGGGGCGTTCGTTCGCTTCGATCACTACATACTCGTCTCCGTCAAGCCGGGGAACCAGGAAATCAAAACCGACCACGGGGATGTTGATTGCTTTGGCGCCATCGATGGCGGCCTCCACGAGAACCCGATGCAGGCGGTCGGTCACATCGTGGATGGTGCCGCCGGTGTGCAGGTTTGCCGTTTTGCGGACGGCGAGTTTAACCCCTTCTGGCGGCACCGCTTCCATGGTCCAGCCGTTGGCGCGCACGCAGCGCTCGGTTTCTTCGTCGAACGGGATACGGCTCTCTCCGCTGGTTGCTGCGGCGCGGCGGCGGCTTTGGGCCTCAATCAGTGCGCGCACGGAGTGTTGGCCGGTGCCGATGACTTCCGCCGGTTTGCGTACGGCGGCCGCCACAACCTTGAAGTCGATCACGATGATGCGCAGATCCTGGCCGGTGACGAACTGCTCCAGCAAGACCGTTTCGGCGTGGTGCGCGGCTCGGGTCACCGCCGTTTCCACCTCATCGGGGGTGCGCACGTCGACCGTGATGCCTTTGCCTTGTTCGCCGCGTGCTGGTTTGACGACGATGGCACCATGGGCTTCTAGGAATGTGCGGTTTTCTTCCGGTGTCCCGGCGGTTTGCTGTGCCGGTACCTGAAGCCCCGCAGTCTCCAGAACACGGCGTGTGACGGCTTTATCATCGCACCGACTCATGGCGACCGCGCTGGTCATTTCGCTCAGGCTTTCCCGGCATGCCACTGTGCGTCCACCATGGGTGAGGGCGAAGTAGCCGGCGTCGGCGTCCAGCACCGAAACCAGGATGCCGCGCCGACGCGCCTCATTGATGATGATCATCGCATAGGGGTTGAGCTGCTCCTCGACCGGTGGCCCAACGAACAGTTTCTCGTTGATGGAATTCTTGTTTTTCAAGGAGAACACCGGAACGCGTTGGAATCCTAGTTTTTCGTAGAGTGCGATCGCGCCGGCATTGTCGTGCAACACCGATAGGTCGAGAAAATCCCGACCGCGCGCCAGGAAATGCTCGGCGAGCGTGCGTACCAGGCTTTCGCCGATGCCGGGCAGGCTGGCCTGCGGGTCGACTGCCAGGCACCACAGCGACGCGCCGTTCTCCGGATCTCCGAAGGCGCGGGCGTGGTCTACCCCGGTCACGGCGCCGATCACCTGGTCTGTGTCGGTATCGACGGCGACGAAATAGGTGATGATGCGGCTGGAGCGCTGGTCCCAGAAGAAATCTGGCGGGACCTGTACCATGCCGCGCCCAGCATAGATGCGGTTGACCGTTTCGGCATCCTCGCGCGTGCGCAGCCGACGGATCTGGAATCCCTTCAACCGACGGCGGCTGGGCCGATAGGTGCTGAACCAGAGCCGATAAGTGTGCGACGGATCAAGGAACAGGTCCTGCGGTGCCATGGACAGGACCACATGCGGATCGCGCAGGTACATGGCAATGTCGCGCCGGCCTTCCCGCTCCTCACGCACCGCCTGGGCCACGTCCTCCAGCGCATCGAAGGTCTGGGCGAAGATCAGCCGACCCCAGCCAACATCGACGACGGCATTGCGTTCCATGTCGCCGGTATCGGGCATCAGGTCTTCCGGTTTCTGCATCAGCGCCAACGCCGGTGTGGTGCGGCGGTGCAACCGGCGGCGTTGGCCGATGATCTCGCGGTTCATGGTCACTCTCCGATGCCGTGGGTCTGCAGCCAGAATTCCAACAGGGCGATCTGCCAGAGTTTCGATCCGCGCAGTGGCGTGATGTGCTCTTCGGGCGCCGCCAGCAACGTGTCGATCGCGGACCGTTGGAATAGGCCGCGCCGTCGCGCCGCCGGCTGGTCGAGCACGTCGCGCACCAGATCGAGATAGGCCCCTTGCAGATATTTCAGCGCCGGCACCGGGAAGTAGCCCTTCGGCCGATCGATCACCGCATGGGGGATGACGCGCCGGCCGGCACGCTTGAGCACGCCTTTGCCGCTGTCGTCGAGTTTTTGCTCGGCCGGCACCCGGGCGGCCAGCTCGACCAGCTCATGGTCAAGGAATGGCACGCGCGCTTCCAAGCCCCAGGCCATGGTCATGGTGTCGACCCGCTTCACGGGATCGTCGACCAGCATCACGGTTGTGTCCAAGCGCAGCGCCTTGTCCACCGCCCGTGTCGCGCCCGGCGCGGCAAAATGCTCGGCGACGAAGCGGCGGCTCGGGTCGTCGGCAAGCATGCGCGGGTCGAGCACCCGCGCCATTTCGGCTTGGTCGCGGTCGAAGAACACATGGGCGTAGTCATCGACCGGGGTGATTGAGTCCAACAGCGGTGGATACCAATGGTAACCGCCGAAAATCTCGTCTGCCCCCTGGCCGCTTTGCACCACCCGGACATGCTGCGAGACCTCTTGGGACAGCAGATAAAATCCGATGGTGTCATGGCTGACCATGGGTTCGGCCATGGCGCGTACGCAATCGGGCAGGGCGGGCAAGACGCGAGCGCTGTCGACGTAGATGCGGTGGTGGTCGGTCCCGAAATGGGCGGCGATCAGGTCGGAGTATTGGAATTCGTCGCCCCG
Organism: Azospirillaceae bacterium; assembly: GCA_028281465.1. Classification (GTDB taxonomy): domain Bacteria; phylum Pseudomonadota; class Alphaproteobacteria; order Azospirillales; family Azospirillaceae; genus JANQJV01. The sequence continues at coordinate 4,144 of JANQJV010000251.1, forward strand.
TTCATTGCCGACCGTCTCGAAGCCGATGGAGAAGGTCTTCAACCCCGCGGCACTTTGTCCGGCTTCGGCCAACAGGCCAACCACGAGAGAGCTGTCCAGCCCGCCGGACAGCAACACGCCCACTGGGACGTCGGCGACCAACCGGCGCTTGACGGCAACGCGCAGGGCGTCGAGGACGGCATCCTCCCAGTCGGGGCGACGGCGCAGCCGGTCGTCTTCGTGCGGTGTGAAATCCAGGGACCAATAGGTTTCCTGGTGCCGCGTGCCGTCGGCCTCCAGCACCAGCAGGGTGGCCGGCGGCAGCTTGCGCACGCCCTTGAGGATGGTGTGCGGCGCCGGCACCACGGCATGAAAACTCATATAGTGGTGCAGTGCGACCGGATCGATGTCGGTGTCGACTTCACCGGCAGCCAGCAAGGCCGGCAAGCTGGAGGCGAACCGAAGACGGCCGGGGGTTTCGACCAGATACAGCGGCTTGATGCCGAGGCGGTCGCGTCCCAAAACCACGCGGCCGCTGTCGCGTTCCCAGATCGCGAAGGCAAACATTCCGTGTAAGCGGTCAACGAAACGCGGCCCCCAGGCGTGATAGGCCTTCAGCAGCACTTCGGTGTCGCCTGTGGAGAAAAAACGGTAGCCGGCCTGAGATAGTTCGGTGCGCATTTCGGTGTAATTATAAATGCAGCCATTAAACACAACGCCCAGGCCCAGCGCATTATCGACCATTGGTTGCTGAGCGGCTTCGCTCAGGTCGATGATCTTGAGCCGCCGGTGTCCGAACGCCCGGGCCCCTTGTGCCAGCACGCCCGCGCCGTGTGGGCCGCGCGCCGCCATGGCGGCGGTCATCCGGGAGACTGCATTGGAATCGGCCAAGTGTCCGTCGAACCGGACCTCGCCACAAACACCACACATGGAAACGAACGCTCCTCTTTTTTGTGTTCTGAGCGACAGCCGACTGGGCAATCGGCCCAATCGGGCGATCAGAGGGCCAGGCTGATTGAGCGGGCCACTGCACGGGGCGGCGTTGGGTCGAGCCTGGGCATTTCGTCCCGCTCAGCCAGCCGCTGAAGATAAACAGCACGGGATTGAAGGTAGGAGGGTATCGCCAATTGCTGTGCCTAATGATGCATCAATTGCCATTGACTGAGGCAATGAGAAAATAAGTTACTGATTTGACATCCAATTGTCCAGAAAAAACTGCACAGAAACTGAAGAGCCAGAGAATGCTGACATTTTGCATCTAGGGTGCCAATTTTATTTATCCAATATTGAATTCAATAGAAACATCATCCGATTTTGACTTGTCGTGGTGTCGGGACGGCTGCGCCATCGTCACACGCCGGGAGACCGCATCTGGGGGAGCCGTGTCGGACATGACCCGCCAAGGGCGGCTTCACCCCCCTTGATCAGCGCATTGTCGATGGGAGCGTTGGCCGATCGATCATGGACGTTGGCATGCCCACCAATCTGGTCTAGAACCGCCCCACCATGGATGACGAACCCAAACCCATCGGGCCTTTGACCCGTGACGCCAGGTTGGCCAAGGCACGCACCTTGGCTGAAGCGCTCCCCTATATGCGCAGGTTCCGCGGCCGGACCTTCGTGATCAAATACGGTGGGCACGCCATGGGCGACCCGATGCTGGCCAAGCGGTTTGCGCAAGATATCGTCTTGCTCAGCCACGTCGGCATTCATCCGGTGGTTGTGCATGGCGGGGGACCGCAGATCGGTCAGATGCTCGATCGGCTTGGCATCCATAGTCGCTTCATCGACGGTCTGCGGGTCACCGACCGGGAAACCGCCGAAGTGGTGGAGATGGTACTGGCCGGTTCCATCAACAAACAGGTGGTCACGGCGATCAATGAAGCCGGCGGGCGTGCGGTTGGCCTGTGCGGTAAGGACGCCGATCTGATGGTGGCGCGCAAACTGCGCCGGTTGCAGCGCACCAGCGACAGCAACATCGAAAAGGTGTTGGACCTCGGGTTCGTTGGCGAGCCGGATCAGGTCAATCCCGAGATTTTGAGCACACTGGAAGATGCCGACATGATTCCGGTGATCGCTCCGATCGGTGTGGGCGAGGGGCATGAAACGTACAACATCAATGCGGATACGGCGGCTGGAGCCATCGCCGGCGCCGTCAACGCCACGAAGCTGTTCCTCCTGACCGACGTGGCGGGGGTGCTCGATGCCGACAAAACCCTGATCCCACGTTTGACGCTGGATGAAGCCCGCGCTGCCATCGCGGATGGGGTTGCATCGGGCGGGATGATCCCCAAGATCGAGACCTGCATCGAAGCAATCGAGCAAGGTGTGGAATCGGCGGTGATCCTGGATGGCCGGGTGCCGCATGGCCTGCTCTTGGAAGTCTTCACCGAGGGCGGTGCCGGCACCATGATCGCCTGAGAAGGGGACCCAGCATGCGACGTCACCCCAGACTTCCCAGCCGGTTGAACGGCGAACGCCGGCCGGTGGCGGAGCGCGGTGAGGGGTCGCCGCAGATGCGAACGATCATCGGGGCGCGCAAGCCGGCGGATGGTGCGCAGGGACGGACCGAGAAGGCGGACCTTCAGGAATTACTGCTTGGCCAGATGGCAGAACTGCGCCGCCGCATTGATCCGGAGGTGTTGGAACAGGCCCGTCGGGCGGCGCAGCCTGCGTCTACACCCCGTCCACCGGACCGCTATGACGCCGACGGCAATCTTCTGGTCGATCGGGAGTCGGTCATCGAGGCGGTCCGCCAGTGCCTGACGTTGAAGGATGACGGCGGCCAATTCCAACGTCGGCTCATGCAGGCGATGAAGAAGAAAAGCGACGCTTGAAGATGGCTCCATGCGTTTGCCCACATCCCTAAATATTCACGACAAACTGGTTGCTTGTCGCAAGACAAGGCGTGGTGTCGCCAGAATCTTGGCCTGCCAGACATGCCACCATGATCTTCTCGATGGTGGTGCCAGATTCAATCAACTGGTGAGCGTGTTTCAATCTGGCTGCCGATAATTCCCTGCAAAGCCATCCTTTGGGTGGTTCGACAGATATCGTCATCGAAAAGGCGCGCCATGTGGGCCAGACTCCGGTTTTGCCGGAGGTCCCGAACAGCGGGCGCGTGAACAAGAGCGCCCACATCAGCGCCGCCGATTTGCCCTGCAGTGCGGAAATGTCCGCCTTTTCAGGTGTTTCCACGATGGCCGCCATGCGTCCCGGTAGAGGGCCACCAAACCGCACGGGGGCGTCCCAGGGCAGGGTCGTGTCGGCGTATCCTGAGAGGCAGGTGCCAGCACCGTGAGCCTGTTTCAGAGTGCCGGTCCGCCATCGTTATGCACCCTGCGCCAAGCGTTCCAGCTTGGCGTCATGGCTTCGGCCAGATCGAGGTAGGTTTGGTAACGGCGGTCGTAGTGGGCCTTCATGGCGCTCACGGGATGAAAGACCGTGCGGGTCCGGGCCATGGCGGCAACACCGTCTTCGAGGCGCGTAAACAATCCCGTGCCGACTCCTGCCGCGATGGCCGCCCCCAACGCCCCGGTTTCGTGGCTTTCCGGCACGGTGATGGCCACACCGAGGCAATCGGCCATCATCTGCGGCCAGTGGGGGCTGCGCGTGCCGCCTCCCGACATGACCGCGTCGTCGAAGCCGACGCCGGAGGCGGTGAGCTGCTCGATATGGCGGCGGTGCTCGAACACCACGCCTTCGAAGATCGCGCGCAGCACGTGTCCTTCTCCGTGCCAGCCGGCAAGCCCGTATAGCCCGCCACGGGCCGCGGCCGATGTGCCGGAGCCGTAGAGATAGGGGTGGAAGAGAGGATCGTCGGCGGCGGGCGTGACGTCGGCCACGCGCGCGTTGCAATACCCGAACGGATCATCGTGATGGCTGTCCCGCTCGACGAACGCGCGCACGTACCATTCCAGATTGGCGGCGGAGGTGGCGCTTGCCTCGATGTTGACGAAACGGCCGGGACCGAATGTCGACACCATGAACACAGTCGGGTCGATGACCGGCGCACTGGTGAACACCTGATTGATGCTCCAGGTGCCGGCGATGATCGAGGCCTGCCCTGGAGCAATGACGCCAGACCCCATGGCCGACGCCACCACGTCGAACAAGCCGGCGACAACCGGAGTCCCCGCGGCAAGGCCGGTCGCGGCGGCTGCGGCGGGCGTGACGCGGCCGACCACATCGGTCGGGTTAGCGAGGCGGGGCATCTTGGCCGCCGCGTCGTCGGCAAGTCCGTAGAGCGCGAGCAGCGCCCCATCGATGCGTCCCTCGGGGAGGCGCAGGAGTCCGGCACCGCTCATGTCGGAAACATCGGACACACGTTCGCCCGTCAGCCTGAAGGTCACGAAGTCCTTGCAGAGGAAGACCGTCTTCGCCGCGGCGTAAAGGTCCGGCCGATGCCGGCCAACCCAAGCCAGCAGGGCCGCGGTCTGCGACGGCCATGGCATTTGCAAGGCGGCGGCATGCAGAGCACCGCCGTGCCGTGCGGTCAGATCGGCCGCTAAATCGGCGGCGCGGCTGTCGAGGGACTGGACGCCAAGCAGCGGGTCGCCCGCTGCGTCGACCAGATACAATCCGTTGCCATGGCCGGCACAGCCGATGGCCGCGATCCGGGCTGGATCGACCCCGGCTTCGGCGATGCAGCCGCGGATCGCCTCGCAGGCGTGGCGCCACAGTTCGCCCGGATCGCGCTCGACATGGCCGGGCCGTGGCTGGTGCGTCACACCGTCGCGGGCGCAGCGGGCAAGCTGCCGGCCACGGGGGTCGAACAACACCGCCTTGATGACGGTGTTGCCCGCATCGAAGCCGAGCAGAAGGCGGTCGGTGTTAGCCACGATTGTACACGTCCCAGGCTTCGTCGCCCGAAGCCTTCCCATGGATGATGGCCATCAGGGCGGCGACCACCGCCTTCGGGTTGTCGTGCTGATAGATGTTGCGGCCGTAGACCATGCCTCGGGCGCCCTGGCCCATGAGCCGGGCGGATTTCCGCAGGACGGCTTTCAAGTCTTCCTTGCCGCCGCCACGCACCAGGACGGGGCAGCGGGCCGCCTCGACCACCCGGTGGAAGTCGTCCGGATCGCTGGTTGGATCCGCCTTGATGACGTCGGCCCCCATCTCCGATGCCAGGCGTACCAGGGTCACGATCTTGTCTGCGTCGCCATCGACCTGATAGCCGCCACGCTGCTGGTTGGGCAGCATGACCAACGGCTCGATCATCAGCGGCATGCCGTACTTGGCGCAGGCGGCGCGCACGCGGGCGATGTTTCGGACGCACTGGCGAAACAGATCCGGTTCGTCCGGCAGCATGAACAGGTTCACCACGACGCAGGCGGCATCCATCTCCAGGGCGCCGATGATGGGTTCGTCGTGGTTTTGCAGTTCGGCCCACATCACGCGATGGCGCAGGGCGTTGTATGGGTTGCCCATGTCGATGCGCATGACCAGCGCCGGCTTGGCCTTTTCGGGGCGTGCCTGCAGCAGGTCGGCCTGACCATAGGTCATCTGGATGGCATCGGGCCCGGCCGCGATCAGCGAGTCCACGACCGCCGGCATGTCTTCAAGCCCGACCATGAAGCTCGGTTCGTTGCAGACACCGTGGTCGACCGCCACGTCCAGGCATCCGCCATTGGTGAACAGGCGGTTCATTCGCGCCTTGGCACTCACACGCATTCTTTTCTCCTGTCGGTCGCATGGCCGGCGGGCTCCAGAGAGACCCCGTGATAGTCGCTGAGATCGGCCAAGAACGCCGTCCGTTCGGCTGTCGTGCGCTCTTGGGACCAGCCAAGGGCGGTCGCTGCGATGCTCGCGAGCGCATCGACCATCGCCAGCGTCATTTGGCCAGTGATGGCGAGGTCGGTACGGCGCAGGGCCAGGTCACCAAGGCGCACGACCTGCTCGTGCCGAACGAGATAATCGATCTCTGCGGCGGTGTAGCCACAACCAGGCACAAGCGGGGTGTCGTCCTCATGCTTGGCACAATGCGTCTGAACCATCTTGCCTTTCGTCCCGTAGTGATCCACAAGGTGAACCGCGCGGGCCTGATCGAGGTTGAACTCAAAGCGATAACGCCTGACCAGGTCTTGACGGTCGCGTGGGAAGTCCAAGCCACCGCCGATCGGCAGCGTTCTGCTGTCGCGTCGGCGCGGCCGGCCGAGGATGTCGAGGACTTCATCGGCCACCTGTTCGGCGAAGGCCCGGAACGTCGTCCACTTGCCACCGACCATGCCCACTTGCGGTGGTGTGCCGTCGATGCGCCGGGTGAAGTGTCCGCGTGATATCCGTCCCGTGAACGCATGAGTGCTGCGTGGCAGCGGACGGATGCCGCTGAAGCTGAAGACGATGTCGGTCGTGGCGATGGCGATGGTGGGAAACAACCGCCGAAGCGAAGCGAGGATGTAGTCGCGTTCCTCGTCTTCGCAGCGCACGCGCGATGGTTTGTCGACACGAATATCGGTCGAGCCCGCAAGCACCCGGCCGAGATAGGGAAATGCGATGCAGATGCGCCCGTCTGCATTCTCGAAGAAGAGCATGTGACCGCCCAGCGCGTCGAGCAATGCCGGATTGTGGAGGATCAGGTGCGATCCCTTTGTCCCCGAGATCAACTGGGTTCCAACCGTATCCGACCCGGAGAGCGCCGCTCGGGTCTCGTCGAGCCAGGCGCCGGTCGCGTTGACGAGGACATTGGCGGTGACGTCCGCGCACGTCCGCTCGATTTCGTCGACAAGATGGAAGCCGCCGTCGGCACGGCGTCGCAGGGTGGCGTAGTTCAGGGCGGAACTCGCCGGCGAAATCTCCGACGCATCCGCGATCAGCTCGTAGCCAAGCCGTTCCGGGTGGCTGATCCAGGCATCGTAATAGGTTGCGGAACACCGGACCTCGGGGGTCAGATGCCGCCATTGGGCATGGGTGGCGCGGCGTCCTCTGAACACGTGCGGCGGCAGGACGCGGCGTTTTCGCGTCAGCCAGTCATAGGTGCCGAGCCCGATCTTGATCGGCACCACGCCGCGACAGGAGGGCTTGCCGTTGCCGCCGAAGAAACTCACGGCCGAATTCCAAAGGCCTGAGAAGATGCCGACGATCGGGATCGTGGTCGGAAGCGGGCGGACCATGTGCGGCGCGGTGAGCAAAAGGCCGTCGCGCTCGCCGAGCGATTCCTTGACCAGCGAGAACTCGCCGTTTTCCAGGTAGCGGAGCCCGCCGTGGATCATCCGCGACGGGGCGGCGCTGCATCCGGAGCAGAAATCGGACCGCTCGACCAACAGCACGCGGACATCCTGCAGTGTGAGTTCGCGGAAAACGCCGATCCCATTGATGCCGCCGCCGACGACGATGACGTCGTACGTGCCGTCGGCGGCGATCTGGTTCAGCCTGTCTTTCCGGGTCTTGGGCATAAGTCTCCTGTGCGCAGACGAGGTCCACGCTTGGCACTCTCTTCGCTCTTGCCGTTTACCGATCCAGATCGTTCAAATGCTGTTCGACAGCCGTGTCGATCCGTCTGCGTTCCTCTAGATCGAGGCGGATCCGGCCGGCCTTGGCATTCTCGATCGCCTGATCCGGGTTGCGCGCGCCGCACAGTGCGACGGTGATCCCCGGTTGTTGCAACGTCCAGGCGATGACGATCTGCGCCGTCGTGGCGTTGTGGGCGGCCGCAACCGGTTCGACGTCTTTGGCGAAGGCGGCGACCTGTTGTCGGTTGCGCACCGAGAACAGTGGGTTGGTCTTGCGCAGATCGTCACCGCCGAAAGTCCGGTCCGGGCCGATGCGCCCCGTCAACAGGCCGAGCGCCAACGAGGAGTAGCTCAGCACCGCCACGTCCTGCGCGCGGCAAACGGGCAGCAGGGTCGTTTCGATGTCCCGCTTCGCCATCGAGTATTCTTCCTGGATCGCGTCCAGCTGTCCGGCGGCGATATAGGCCTTGAGATCGTCGACGGAGGTATTGCTGGCACCGATCGCACGGATCTTGCCGCTTGATTTCAACCGCTCGAGCGCCGTCACCGTCTCGCCGATCGGCGTTGTTGGGTCTTGCCAATGGGTGATGTAGAGATCGATCACATCCGTGCCGAGACGCTTCAGGCTTTGCTCGACCTCGTGGATGATGGCGTCGGCGCCGAGGTAGCGGTGCACCGGCCGCCCGTCGTAGTCGAAGAAATGGTTGCCCTTCTGGGTGTGCCAGACAAGACCGCACTTTGTTGCCAGGATCACCGTCTCGCGACGGCCGGCGATCGCACGGCCCACCAGCCGTTCGGCGACGCCCTGACCATAGGCGGGCGCCGTATCGATGAGCGTCAGGCCCTCGTCCAGGGCTGCTTGGATGGCCGCGATGGACGCTGTTTCATCGGTTCCGCCCCACATCCAGCCGCCGATCGCCCAGGTTCCAAGGCCGACCGCGGAGGCCTGCAAGCCCGATGCACCGATCGGCCGCATCAGTTGCTCTTGTCCGGTTCTTTCAAGCACGTTCGACCCCTTTCTCCAATACGGCCTCGGCCGTACGCTCGTCGACGACAAGCGCGTTGATGTAGCCGCCATTCAGCACCGCCGCGATCGGGGCAACTTTCTCGGGCCCGGACGCGACACCGATGGTTACCGGCACGCGGGCCGTTGCCTCCGGTGGCAGAGCCACGAGCCGGGCGTTCAGCTCGGTGTCGGCAAGCGATCCGTCATGGTTGATCAGATGACCCAAGAACTCGCCCCGGACGCCGTTTTCAATCAGCTTGGCGCGTTCGTCCTCCGAGATCGGATGGGCCTCGAAATAGGTCGCGTCCGGACCAGTGACCGAACCGATGCCGACCACCGCTATGTCCGCTTGGCGCGCGCTGTCGAGGACGCTGTGGACCGAACGGACCGACATCAGGAGGTCCCGCTCCTCGGTGGTGTCGGCGTGCAAGGGGGCATGGATCAACGTCGCCCGCCCGCCCAGCTTTTCGGCCAGTTGCGTTGCGATGTGGTTGACGTCGGTATAATGCTGACCCTGAACGCCGCCAGTCATGGGCACGACGTTCACCTCGAAGGCATGGTCGACGGAAAGGTTCTCGACCAGGGCCCGGAGTGATTTGCCACCGGATAGGCCGATGGTATCGCCATCGCGGATCTTTTCGACCAGCAGCCGGGCCCCACCTTTGCCGACTTGATTGAGCGTGGTTTCGGCACTGCCGGTGACGGCGGGGACGACGAGGCAATTCTTCAGGCCCCATTTCTGGGTCAGTTTGCGTTCCAAATCGAACTGGCGCTGGAATGGTGAATGGACCGTGATCTCCACCATGCCCAGTTCGCGACCTTGCTTGATCAACCGGTTTACTTTGGCCGAAGACAAACCAAGCTCGGCCGCGATCTGGGCTTGCTGAAGGCCCTCCTCGTAGTGGAGCGTGAGTACGTGCGCCATGAGCCGCATCCCCTCGAAATCGGGTTCGTTCCCGCTCAAGACGCTGTCTCCTTTCGGCTGACGAGATGGTTGGATGCTGCGGCGGCGAGAAGCGCCGTGCCCAGAACGAGTGTCTGGTAGTAGGCCGGAACCAGCGTCAACATGCCGACGGTCAGTGCCATAATGATCAAGGCGCCGACGAAGGACCGCAGCACTTTGCCCTCGCCGCCGCTGAACGCGGTGCCCCCGAGCAGGACGACCAGGATGGCCGTGAGTTCCATCCCGTCGCCGGACAGTGGATCGCCGAGCGACATGAAGCTGGATCGGGCGATACCGGCAAGCGCCGCCGTGATCCCGACGATGACGTAGAGCAGCGCCACGATTCCACCGGTGTTGATACCGGAGAGTTTGGCCGCCGTCGGGTTTCCACCGGTCGCGGCCGCGTATTTGCCGAGCAGCGTGCGGCTTTGCGCAACGATGAGGGCGATCGTGACGAGTACGGCGACCCAGAAGGCCATGGGCAATCCGAGCAGCACGCCCTCCCGGCCATAATCATTGAACCACGCAGGCATGGACCGGCCGCCTCCCGACTTGATCGCCGAGACACCGTCCTCTACGAGCAGCAGGGCCAATCCCTTGAACAGACTCAGCGTGATCAGCGTGGCGATGACCGGTGTGATCCGCAACCGGACCACCAGGAGCGCGTTGATGGCGCCGAGCATGGCACCGACCATGATCGTCATCGCAAATGCGGGGAGAAACGGTACGCCGTTGATCGCAAGCAGCGCATAGACTACGGCGCTCAAGCCCATGGCACTGCCGACCGAAAGATCGATGTAACCAGAGACCATCAGCAGCGTGAACGCGCCGGCGAGCGTCAGCAGCGGTGCCGAAACCCGGAGGATGTTGATGATGTTGTTCGGGTTCAGGAAGTTGCCGCGCTCGAAGAGATCGAACCGGTCAAGGTTCGCCATGCTCAAGACTGCGACCACAAGCAGGAGGACGAAATAGATGTAGTAGGTGCGCAGGAACTGGGCGATGCGGGGGCCGCAGGCCGGCCGGTTCGGGATAGCGGGGGAACTCTCCGACATGGTCGTCACCGATGCCTTCGGGCAAGCGCCCAGGTCTGGGTCGTCACCGCGCAGAACACGGCAACCGCTTTGAGAATGAACTGCCAATCCGGCGACAGCACCAATCCCGTTGCCGCCGAGGTCACGACGGCCAGGATCAACGCACCGAAGACCATGCCCACCACGGACCCGAACCCGCCCGCGATGGCGACGCCGCCGAGCAGGGAGATGACCAGCGCATCGAATTCCATCAGCATGCCGCGGTTCGAAAAGCCTGACTTGAATTCGGAGGCGAGGAGAATGCCGACGGCTCCGGCTATGGCGGCGCTGAAGAGGTACAGATACGTCACATGCCTCGCCTTATCGACGCCGGAGAGCCGGGCCGCAACCGGGTTCGCGCCGATCAGATAGGTCAGCCGGCCGAAGACCGTCTTCTTTTCAACGACGATGGCGACGACGAGCAGAGCCGCCATCAGCACCACAGGCAACTTCACCGCCGTGTCGAACAGGGTGAGATTGCCGAGCACACCGAAATCGTCCGGCAGATTGGTGTTGCGTTGCGAGCCTTGGGTGATAACCCGGGCAATGCCGCGGGCCAGCATCATGGTCCCGAGGGTCACGATGATCGACGGGACGCGAAGCCGGACCACGAAGAAAGCGTTCAGCCCGCCGATCGCGAGGGCGCCGCACAGCGCCAGGAGGATCGCCAGCGTGGTCGGCAGGCCGAACCCGGTCGAAAGCGCATGGGCCCCATCGGCAGACTGGGCGAGCCAGACCGCAAGGACCCCGGCCAGGGCCACGTTGCCGCCCACGGACAGGTCGAAGTTTCCGGAAACGAGCAGGAACGTCACGCCGATGCCGAGCGAGATGACCGCCCAATTGTTGGTCACCAGATTCAGCATGTTCAACGGCTGGAAAAAGTTCGGCACGACCGCCGAAGCGAGGACGAAGACGCCGACCGCAGCCGAAGCGACGAGCAGCGTGATAAAGGTCTCGTCGCTCATGCGGCGATCGTTCGAAAGCGTTTCGACAGTCTTCCTGGAGGTCGTCATGGTGCCACGGACCTCCCGGAACCGGTAACCACGTGAAGGATGTGGGACACGTCGACGTCCGGGCCGTTGACGATTTCGGCTTCCAGGGTGCCGGCAAACAGGAGGAAGATGCGGTCGCAAAGACCGAGGACTTCTTCAAGTTCGGACGAGAACACGGCGACCGATCTGCCTTTGTCGGCGAGCTCCCGAATGATGTCGTAGATCTCGGTCTTGGCACCGACGTCGACCCCGCGCGTTGGCTCGTCCAACAATAACAGGTCGGCATCGGCGAACAGGCACTTCGCGATGACCACCTTCTGTTGGTTGCCGCCGGATAGTTTCTCGGCATATTTCTCGATCGAATTGGTCGCAATGCGTAGCTTGTGGACATACTCGGCAGCCACCGCCCGTTCGTCGGCCGATCGGAGCATGCCATGGGTGGAGAGGCGGCGCGTATTCATGACCGAGATGTTCGGCCGGAGGGTCAGGCTCGTGAAAAGCCCTTGGGTGCGGCGTTCCTCCGGCACGAGAGCGATGCCGGACCGGATGGCCGCTTTGGGCGAGCGCTCCACCGGCTTGCCCTTGAAGCGGATCGAGCCGGAGACCGTGTCCGCCCCGAACAACGCCCGCGCGATCTCGGTCTTGCCCGAACCGACAAGGCCGTAAAACCCGACGATCTCTCCGCGGTTTATGTGGAACGAGACGCTCTTCAGCCGGTGATTGGTCAGGCCTTGCGCTGTGAGCACGGCCTCGTCGGTGACCGATGGCCGTGGTACGTAGGTCTGGAACACGCTTCGGCCAATCATCATCTCGATCAGCTCCGGCTGTCCGGCCACATCCGACAGTGATTTCGTCGCAATGTGCCGGCCATCGCGCAGGACGGTGACCGCATCGCCGAGGGCAAATATCTCGTCAAGCTTGTGGGAAATGTAGATGACCGTCACATCCGTCTCGCGCAGGCGCCGGATCACGGCGAACAGCCGCTCGACCTCGCGTTCGGACAGCGCCGCCGTCGGTTCGTCCATGATGATGACGCTGGCCCCGGACGATGCGGCCCGGGCGATCTCGACGATCTGCTTCTGGGCGACACTGAGGGCGGAAACGCGCATCGTGGGGTCGATGGAGGGTTCGATGGCCGCCAGTGTCTGGACCGCCCGGCGGTCGAGGTCGGATTTGACCAGGAACCCGAAGCGACTTCGTTCCATGCCGAGTGTCAGGTTTTCCTGAACCGTGAGCTGGTCGACGACGTGAAGTTCCTGGAACAGCGTGGCGATGCCGCCTTGGCGGGCATCGTGCGGACTGCCCGGTGCGTACGCCGCACCTCGCACCGTCATGGTGCCGCTGGTCGGCCGCAACGCGCCGGTGAGCATCTTCACCAGGGTCGATTTCCCCGCACCATTCTCACCGACAAGACAATGCACCGTGTTGCGCGCGATCGAAAAGCTCACATTGTCCACGGCCCGGACGCCGGGGTAGTCTTTCGTGAGGCCTTCGACCGAGAGGGCTGGGGTAGGGGGGTGGCCGTTCACACCGATCCCTTTCGTTGATCCGGACACGGCATCGCGTGGCTTTGCCATCGCGCTGGTCCGAAACGGAAACCCGGCGCCGTCTGAGACATGCCGGCTGGCTGCGGTTCCGGCGATCGGACCAAGAGGATTGCCCCGACCGCCAGGTCCGCTTCCGCGGTTCGAGCGGAAAACGTGCTAGAGCAAATCCCGAGCAGATTGATTCGATCTGCGACGACGATTTGCTGAAAAATCAAGTGGCTAGAGCGTTTTCCGCGAACCAGAGTGAGCGGAAAACGCTCTAGCCGCCGAATTGGGCAGCCAGCCAAGCTTCGGCGTCTGCTTCGGGCATCGTCCAGAAGGAGATGGTGTAGGCCTTGTAGAAGAACTCTTCGGCGGGGTCGGACGTGGCATCGACCTGGCCATTCACGACGTCCATGATCAGGTCGATGCGACCGCGGGCGGTTTCGATCGGTGGCAGCCCCATCGACACCTTGAGGCTGGAGGTCGGATCATAGATCTGTTCGAACTCGACGGAATCGAAATCGACGCTGGCGACGATTTCGGTCAGGGGTTTGCCGTCTTCAAACTTGCCGCGGCCGAGTTGGGACAGGCCAGCCATGGTGCCGACCGTGAGATTGGACGCCTCGGAGTAGATCAGATTGACTTCCGGCCGTTGAGTCAGCAGGTCGACGATGATCTGCTTCGCCGCTTCCTGACCGGCGCTGGAATCCAAGGCGCCGAGATTCTCGGCTGTCGGATCGACCGACCGCACGCCTTCGACAAATGGGGCGGTGCGTCCGGAGTTGACTTCCGTGTGGTTCGGCCAGCCAAGCTGGACCATGACGATGGGTTTGTCCGGATGGGCATCCTTCCAGGCTCTGGCCATCTGCGCGCCCATTTCGAACGACACGCCGGCCTCGTCGCTGCGCGCCGTTGGAATGCCGGTGTCGGTGATCGGGCTGAAGAACGACGTCATGACGATGCCCTCGGCGAGGGCGTCCCGTACGCCGGGCCTTGCCGCTTCGGCGTCCCAGATATGCAACGTCGCGGCGTCGAAACCGCCGGCGACGATCTGGTCGATGTTTTGGGTCATCACCGCCGAATCCGCCTGGCCGTCGAAGACGACGACCTCCGAGCCGTACGCCTCCCGTGCGTATCGTTCCGCCTCGACCGCCTGCGACTGGTGGAACACGTTCGACAGGTCGGACACGAAGAACGCAATTCGTTTCCCGCCCGCGGCCGCTGCATCAACAGACCCAGCAGCAACCAATGACGAGGCCAGAAGCCCCGTCGCGAAGAGTTTGTTCAGCGTCATCCTGGGTTCTCGCTCCCTTTTCCGTGGGCCGGGCCTGACGGACCGGAGGCCCATTCTTGCGCTGCAAGCCCCGTCATCAGACAGGGTCGCGTTGAAATTTCTTGCAGTTGGTGAAATATAGCTCACATAAGCGGAATCAATGTCAATGGAAAAAATTCTTTGCAGCAGCGAGGTCGCTTGCTCGCAGAGGGGCGCCAATATCTCGAGCGGGCGACGTCGGTTGGATCGTGGGGCACGCCAAAAACCCCGTGGGTGGTAACCACCGGCTGTTCCGTGGCGTGCTGCGATAGAGCGTTTTCGCTCACATCGGTTCGTGAAAACGCCCTAGCCATTTGCTCTTGCGACAATTAGCAATTGCTGATTGAACTTGTTTAATCTGTCTTTATACTATTTATATTTCTCAAATATTTCGAATCTTCGCGATCACAGAATCAATGAGCTGGACAAAAAAGTCCCTCCTGAAGAGGGGCAGGTCAGGGAGCCGCACCCTATTTCACAAAACTTTTCATCAAGTTTTCCTTGTACAGAAATCATATCTCTGTCAATTGACATATATAACTCTTAACTGATAAGAATTTTTGTATGCAAATTACGCTTTCTAACAAGAAACTGACGGTGCCGTTGGGCAAACGGGTCCATCCGGGGAGGCCTTTGTGGGAGCGCCGACGCCTCGTCGGCCTCGTGTGCACGCCGGTGC
>JANQJV010000276.1 GCA_028281465.1 Azospirillaceae bacterium
GGTATCGGTGCGCTGACCGGTGTGAGGCCTACCATTGGCATCGCCTTCTCACTCGTTGGCAACTCTCTTGCCCGGTGGAACGACAGGCATCGGCTACGGCATCCTATATCCGTGGCCGACCACATTCAGACCGACGGCACCCTGCCGATGCTTGCCGCCTCGTTCAACTTCCCGCAACCCCTTGCCGACAAAGCCCAGTGGAGGCACTCACTTGGCCTCTGACGCCGACTAACTCTAGCTCTTCTGGTATCGGTGACAAACATCGCGGTAGTCGCCGCCGATCAAGGAAGCTCTGACAGCACGCCACGGACGGACCGCCGGCCAAGTTGCGCCACGGGATCCCCAGTCGATTATCTGGAAACGGTTAGCCAATTGCGTGCCATCGGTATCCGCCTGTCGCCGACGCGATTCGTCGCGTTTGCGACCGAAATCGATATCGCGAACCTTCTGATGAGCTACCGGAGGCCGTGGTGCTTCAGACATATGTTCCGGCCGGGCGTTCGCGCCCCTGACACTCCGATACCTACGAGATCTCGCTTTCGGTCCCACCGGATGCCTCCTCGGCTCCGCATTTTCACCTATTTCAGCAGAACTTGCGCGCGCTGACTACCCGCATATTGGCCGTGAGAGACAAACACTGTGCGGCAGGGAGCACTTCGCGGTGGATCAGGACTGCCGGAGCGGCTTCAGCGGTTTCTCCGCCGCAAGCCGACAAATCTGAGGGCGTTGTCCGAGGATTGTCCAAATCTAGTCAGGCATGACATGCGCTGCCACAACACCTTTCTCTTAGGCTCGGCTCCGGCCGGCGCCAATCGCAAGCAGAGGAAGTGACATGACCGATGCCCTGGAGAAGCCGCAGCCGGCTACAAGTGACCGTAACGCCGAGATGGATAGGTCACCGACCAACCCTCGTGCGGTGTTGGCGGCCGCTAAGTCCAGCGAAGCTGAACATGCCCAGCGGCTGGAGAGCCTTGGCGTGACCGCCACCGAGGTTCGTCTGTGGACTGAAAAGCGCGGTCCGGGATCTTGCGGTATCAAAATCTTGGCCGGGATCTAAGCCAACGCCCATCGCGACCGACAGGTAAACGCAGTCCATCGAGTTGGACTTGTCCGAATTTCGTCCGAAGAAAGTCCGAAACCGGTCAGACGAAGAACGGGCTCCGCCGTCACCTGAATCGTGGCATGAACCGATACCCGGTAACCATCGAAACGCCAATGCACCATAGAGACCAGAGCCATGAGCGACGCAGCGCTAGATAATACCGAGACCGTCTTGAAAGATCTGTCTGCGCGGATGGATCGCACTCTGGCGAATGCCAAAAAGGTTCTCGCCAGAACCGGATCGACCCGGGCACAGAGCACAGCTCTGCTGGCCGCGGCCGGTGCGGACGTTCCGCAGCGGACCGCCTGGCCTCCGGCGAAGCCGCCGGCGCGGAAGAGAAGGAAGCGCCGCAAGCAGCGCATGGCAATCTAGGCAAAGAACCCGGCCTGCAATCCCACAACACCTGCCCAAGCAACAACACCAGCACAAGCGGCGAGCCATCGGAGAAGCCCATGGGAAAAATCAACTACGATCCCTACTGCACATGGCAGGGTGTCGGCATTCAGTTTCACATCCACAAGCACGGCAAGGGCGACGCCTATCTCGACT
>JANQJV010000283.1 GCA_028281465.1 Azospirillaceae bacterium
CGGATGGACCCGTTTGCCCAACGGCACCGTTCGTTTCTTGTTAGCCCCTCACCGGCCTTGCGGCCGACCTGCCGGGGATGAAACAGTCCAGTTTCCCGAGCGCATATATAGCAGCGAAGTTTGCTTTTGCTACTATATTTGGACACGCCAAGCTTAGTTTCTTGTTAGATACGGGCCAGGCCACCCGGAGTCGGGAGACGGTCGCACACCCAGGTGCTGGACGACCGGGCCGTGGCGCGTGATGCGAGCGGTGCAGGCGGGCGCGATCGGTGGTTGACTCCGGTTGAAGACGGCCAATCCTCATGGATACCGAGAGCCAGAGCATTTTCCACTCACACTGGTTCGCGGAAAACGCACTGACCTTTTTTGATTTTTCGAGCAAGTCATCGTCGCAGATCGGCTCAATCTGCTTGGGATTTGCTCCATCGATACGGAGGCTGCACGGTGAAGTCAGGTTTGTTTGCTCTTGCCGTCCTCCTCGCTCTGTCCCTTGGAGGGGTCATGACCGCATCGGCCGGGTCGATCACGGCCCACGAATTCGCCTTCACGTCCATCGACGGCACGCCACTGCCGCTGTCCGGCTTCGCCGGTAAGGTGGTGTTGGTCGTCAACACCGCGTCGAGATGCGGTTTCACGCCGCAATACAGCGGTTTGCAGGCCTTGTGGAATCGGTATCGCGAGCACGGTCTGGTTGTGCTCGGTGTTCCCTCGAATGATTTCGGGGGCCAAGAGCCCAGCAGCGAGACCGAAATCAAATCGTTTTGTGAAATCAACTTCGGCATTGACTTCCCGATGACCGAAAAAACGAGGGTGTCCGGATCGTCGGCGCATCCGTTCTATGTGTGGGCTGGAAACGAGCTCGGTTTCATGGCAAAACCGCGCTGGAACTTTCACAAGTATCTGGTCGCCCCCGACGGCCGTTTGGTGGACTGGTTTTCCAGCTTCACAGGACCGAGCGCCGGTCGGCTGGTTGCGGCGGTTGAGCGCATCCTGCCGCAAAGAGCCGCTGGTGGCGACGGTCCACCGTCTGATTGACCGTGCTGGCGCTTCGGGGCGCGCGGCGGCCGATGGTCAAGGCCGGCAGGATGGGCCGAAGCTTGGTCCGTCAGTCGGCTTGAAAAGGCGGTGCGGAGCCGTTAGCAAAAGGGTCATGCGCCCGTGGCGGAGCGCTTCGGCCGGTTGGCGGAGCCAAGGGGACGGTGTGGCGCATCGCTGGTTCCCTCTGTCGTGGCAAGAGAATGTTCGAAGATGACACTGGGTCTATACGATTATGACCGCAGATATCGACGTCGATTCTGGATCGGCTTCGTCAAGATCATCGTTTACATCGTCGTTCTCTTGGCGGTCGGGTTGTTCGCGTATGAACTGGGTGTGGAGCAGTTCAAGCAGCGCGATGCCGCGTTGCGTGAGGAAGTCCGCGAACTCTCTCAACAGAAGAGCGAACTGGAGCTGTTGGCAAGCCAACGTCGTCAAGGCCAACTCAATGCCGAGCAGCGGGTGGCTGAGCTCGAAACTCGCTTGGAGCGTGAGATCCCCCGTGGCGAATTGGCGCGCTTGATGACATTGGTGGCCGAACGGATCGCCTCCGGCGTGAGCCCGGCCCGTCTGGCTTTCGTCATCTCACAGGCACAGGAGCAGCGAGATTGCTCCGCGCCTGAAACCAAACGCTTCATGCTGTCGACACCGATCTTTCGCTCGCCGGCCGGAGCGGTCGGCTTTGGCAACGGCACGATCACCGTGACCGGCGTGGGGCGCTCGGCGGTCGACGAAAACGGCAATCCGGAAGCCTGGTACGACCCGGCTGAGCCGGTGAACCTGCGCATCACCACGCAGAATGGTGACGAGACCGTCGTGGAGGACGTGCTGCCGATCCACAAATCTGTGGTGTTCGACGAGAGCGAGTATCGGTTGAACATCATGTCCGGCGCCCGCTCTTTTGTCGAGGTCACCGCCGACCGGTGCCCCTATCCCTGAGTTTGGCGTTGTCGGGGCGGGCAGGCTAAAAATCAGGGCGTGCACCGCTCGGTCGGGTGGTAGAGCCAGTCCTGAAATGTCCAGGTCACCCAAGGGAAGACCACCATGGTCATGGTCGGCACCATGACTGCGGTGGTGATCAGGCTACGCACGACCACCGGCGTGCCGGTGAGAAAGGGCCCTGTCACCATGCTGACCCCGGTGATCAGGGGAAACACGACCATCCAGACAAGTGCGGTCCGGCGTAGCGTTGCCGGTGCCCTGAGGCGGCTGTTGCCGACTGGTGTGAACCAGCTTTCCGCTCCGGCCGCCGACTGCACCGTCACTGGCCCCTGCACCGTCGCTGCCAACCGGCGCTGCAGCTCGGCGGTGGCGGCGGCATGGCGCCATAGGTCCCAGGCTGCCGGCTGCGCGAAGGCAAGGACCACGCGATAAGTGCCGTCACGCGGCTCGTCCGGATGCGGCCTGAGCACCTGGGCCCCGACATATCCCGGCGTGGTCCGTCCGCGTGCGAGCAATTCTTGCAGCACGGCCTCCAGTGCCGTGCTGCATCCGACCTTGACCGTCTGCGTGATCACGATGGTGAATGGACCGGCATCGCCGGCTTGCTCCGGGCTCTGGCTCCGGGCAGGCCCGGCAGCGACAACAATGAGCACGGCCACCAATCCGACAAGCAATCGGCGCAGGCACGTCATGGCAAGAAGATCACAGCCGGGTTTATACGCTCGACCACCGTAAGCGACCGAAACCAATTGTCAATCGCGACCTGACGACGCGACGGCCACCAGAGGCGCGTTGCGCGGACCCTGTAACCGCCAGTACACTCTGGCGACCGAAGCCGGCTTAGGGTGCCATGTCCGCCGCCGTGATTGTTTTTCCTGGCTCCAACTGCGATCGCGACGTGGCGCGCGCCGTGACACAGTGCATGGGCATGCGACCTCACATGGTTTGGCACAAGGAAACCGAAGTGCCGCCGGTGGACGTGATCGTGCTGCCTGGCGGTTTCTCCCATGGCGACTATCTGCGCAGCGGCGCCATGGCGGCGCGCGCGCCCGTCATGCGTACGATTGCGGAGCGGGTCGCAGCGGGTGTCGCCGTGCTCGGTATCTGCAACGGTTTCCAGATTCTGGCCGAGGCCGGATTGCTGCCGGGCGCGTTCCTGCGCAACGCGAGCCTACGTTTCGTTTGTCTAACCGTGACGCTCCGGGTCGACACGGTGCGTTCGCCCTTCACCGCGGGCTATGATCCGGGGCAAATTCTCCGTATCCCCGTGGCGCACCATGACGGCAACTACTACGCCGACGCCGACACGCTGGCCTGCCTGTATGACGAAGACCGCATTGCTTTCCGCTATGTCACCGAACGGGGCGATCCCGATCCAGACACCAACCCGAACGGTTCCTGCGCCAACATCGCTGGTATTCTCGATGCGCGTGGCCGTGTGCTCGGCATGATGCCGCATCCCGAACGCGCGGTCGATCCTCTGCACGGCGGCACCGACGGCGTGGCACTGTTCCGAGGCCTGGTGGATCGGCTCGGCTAAGTCGGCCGCGATGCAACGCCCCAGCCAGCACCGAGCCCATGCTCGGCACCTGACCGGGCCCTTTCGAACCGGGCGCTTTCGATGAGACGGACCGAGGCGACGCCGCATGACCGACCCGACCGCCCTTCCCGCTGAACCCCGGATGACGCCGGCCCTGGCCGCCGAGCATGGCCTGAAGGCAGATGAGTACGACCGTCTGCTGGCTATCATTGGGCGTCTGCCGAGCGTGACCGAGCTCGGTATCGTGTCTGCCATGTGGTCGGAACACTGTTCTTACAAATCGTCAAAGGTCTGGTTGCGGCGTCTGCCGACCGAAGCACCCTGGGTGATTCATGGACCGGGCGAGAATGCCGGTGTGGTCGACATCGGCGATGGTCTCGCGGCGGTGTTCAAGATGGAGAGCCACAACCATCCGTCTTTCATCGAACCCTATCAGGGCGCGGCGACGGGGGTCGGTGGTATCCTGCGCGACGTCTTCACCATGGGTGCCCGGCCAGTGGCCAGTCTGAACGCCTTGCGTTTCGGCAGTCCGGACCACCCGAAGACCCGCCATCTGCTCGCCGGTGTGGTGGCCGGGATCGGCGGCTACGGCAATTGCGTCGGCGTGCCCACGGTGGGCGGCGAGATGGACTTCCATCCCGCTTACAACGGCAACATTCTGGTCAACGCCATGACGGTGGGCGTGGCGCGCACCGACCGCTTGTTCACCTCGGCGGCCGTGGGGGTGGGCAACCCGGTCGTCTATGTCGGCTCCAAGACCGGCCGCGACGGCATCCACGGCGCCACCATGGCGTCGGCAGAGTTCTCCGATGACGCCGAAGCCAAGCGGCCGACCGTGCAAGTCGGCGACCCGTTCACCGAGAAGTTGTTGATTGAAGCGTGTTTGGAACTGATGGCGACCGAGGCGATCATCGCCATTCAAGACATGGGGGCGGCCGGGCTGACATCGTCATCGGTGGAGATGGCCGGCAAGGGCGGCCTCGGCATCGTCTTGGATCTGGATTGCGTGCCGTGCCGGGAGACCGGCATGACGGCCTATGAGATCATGCTGTCGGAAAGCCAAGAGCGGATGCTCATGGTGCTGCGGCCCGGACACGAGGCGGTGGCGCAAGCGATCTTCGCCAAATGGGACTTGGACTTTGCGGTGATCGGCCGGCTGACTGACAGCGGACGGCTCGTGGTGCGCCGGCAGGACCGGGTACGGGCCGACCTACCGATTGCACCGATGGTGGAGCAGGCGCCGCTGTACGAACGGCCGTGGCTGCCGACGCGGGAGCCGACGTCCGTCACGGTGGCGGCAACCGACCTGCCGCTGGACCATGCAGCCAGTTTGGTGCGCCTGCTGGCTGACCCGGATTTGTGTTCGAAGCGTTGGGTTTGGGAGCAGTATGACCGGCATGTCGGTGCCGACACGGTGTTCGCCTCCGGTGAAGCCGACGCCGCCGTCGTCCGGGTCGCCGGCGGCCCGCGCGCCCTGGCCATGACCGCCGACTGCACGCCCCGCTACTGCGCCGCCGACCCGGTTACTGGTGGGCGCCAGGCGGTCGCCGAAGCCTGGCGTAACCTGACGGCGGTCGGTGCTCGGCCCCTGGCGCTGACCGACAACCTGAATTTCGGCAACCCGGAAAAACCGGACATCATGGGGCAACTGGCCGGCTGCGTGCGCGGTATGGCGGAGGCCTGCCGGGCCCTGGACTTCCCGGTCGTTTCGGGCAACGTCAGCCTGTACAACGAGACCGAAGGCCACGCCATTTTGCCGACACCGGCCATCGGCGGTGTCGGCCTTCTGGAAGACGCGTGCATGGCCGTCGGCATCGGTCTGACCCGGTCGGGTGTCGCATTATTGCTGCTCGGTGGCGATCCGGGGCATCTCGGACAGTCGCTGTTTTTGAGGGTTTGCCTCGATCGGGTCGAAGGTCCCCCGCCTCCGGTTGACTTGGCCCTGGAACGTCGTGTCGGCGACTTGGTGCGCGCCCTGATCCGGGATCGGTTGGTGGAGGCTTGCCACGACCTGTCCGGTGGTGGCTTGCTCGTGGGCGTGGCGGAGATGGTGCTGGCCGGGAGCCATGGTGTGGACCTCACGCCGGCCGGCCAGCGCGACGCCACGTTCTGGTTCGGCGAGGACCAGGGCCGCTATCTGGTTGCGACACCTGATGAGGAAGCGGTGTGTCGCCGCGCCGTCGATGCCCTGGTGCCCGTGCGGCCGCTCGGTCGGACCAGTGGCGATGGCATCGTCTTGGCTGGCGGTCGGACGCTCGACCGCGATGGGCTGGCGGCCGCGCATGAGAGCTGGCTGCCGCAATGGATGGACGGCGTCCTGTAAAGGCGCCGATGGTGGTCCACCACCGCCTGGTCTCGGTGGGCTTGGGCATGCCTGCGCCCAGCGGTGGTGCGACTAACAAGAAACGAACGGTGCCGTTGGGCACAAACGGGTCCATCCGGGGAGGCCTTTGTGGGAGCGCCGACGCCTCGTCGGCCTCGTGTGCACGCCGGT
>JANQJV010000298.1 GCA_028281465.1 Azospirillaceae bacterium
GCCATCCGACGGCGGCCCCCGCACCGGCGTGCACACGAGGCCGACGAGGCGTCGGCGCTCCCACAAAGGCCTCCCCGGATGGACCCGTTTGTGCCCAACGGCACCGTTCGTGTCTTTCTAGCCCGCGGAGGAAAGCCAGGGTTCACGGTCATAGCGCCCAGGGACACGCAGGAGTTATGAGAAGTAGAAATATTATAACTTTTATATAGTATTATTATTTCAGAATAAATAAAATTATGGTTTGTTATGGGCGCGTAATTAAAAGATATAGAATCCATGTTCAAACAGCCGACTACTATGGTATGCAATAACTTTTGCTTGACTGCAAAAGAAAATAATCCTATATCGAGGGCGTCAACGCCCAAGGTGGGCCCGCAGGGTGGGTGCTTGGGGGTTGATGTTTCTGTCTCCTCCCCATGACGGCTCTCTAACTGGCGGGCCGGCGGACCGCTCCGCCGGCCTGCTTTTTTTCCTGGCCGGGCCGGACAGCGCCCGGGCCCAGCCCGCGAAGGAATGCCTGACCCATGTCCACCAGTATCTCCCAATCTTTCATCAAACAATTTGAGCGCGAGGTGCACGAAGCATTCCAGCGCATGGGTTCGAAATTGCGCAATACCGTGCGCTCCAAGACCAATGTGCAAGGCGGTTCCACCGTTTTCCAGAAGGTTGGTAAGGGCACCGCTTCGACGAAGTCACGCCACGGCACCGTCCCGGTGATGAACATCGATCACGATCCGATCGAGTGCTTGTTGGCTGATTTTTATGCCGGCGACTGGGTTGACAAGCTGGATGAGCTCAAGATCAACATCGACGAGCGCCAGGTCATTGCCAATGCCGGTGCCTATGCGCTCGGCCGAAAGACCGATGAGCTGCTCATCGCCGAGATGGACCGTTCCCAGGTGTACGCGCTGACGGACGGTGACGGGTTGACCAAGAACAAGGTGTTAGCCGCCTTCGAATTGCTCGGCGCCGCCGATGTGCCGGACGACGGCCAGCGCCATGCCGTGGTCGGTTGGAAGCAGTGGAGCCAGCTACTCGGCATTGCCGAATTCGCTAGCGCCGACTATGTCGGACCGGACGAGTTGCCGTGGCAGGGCACACAGGCCAAGCGATGGCTCGGCACGCTGTGGATACCGCATTCTGGGCTGACGCTGACCAACGGCGTGCGCTCCTGCCATTGGTACCACAAGACCGCCATCGGTCATGCCTCAGGCGCTGACGTCAAGACCGACGTCACCTGGCACGGCGACCGTGCCGCCCATTTTGTCAACAATATGATGTCGCAGGGCGCCTGCCTGATCGATGCCGCCGGCGTGGTCACCATGCGCTGTGCTGAGACGGCGTAGCCGCTGGGGCGACCTCCCCGCCCGCGCTACGCCCGGTTGGGGGGAGGCGCTGGCGCCACGCCTCATCAGGCGCCGGCGCCTCCCCCGGGAAGGAAATCAAGAACCCTTTCCCTCTGGACAAGAGGGTTTTTCGGATCGAGGAGAATTTCCATGTCGTATCTCTCGAAAGATCTGAGTGTGTTGGCGTATGCGAACGGCTTTACGCTTTGGCATTACACAACGCCCGATACCGGCATAGAGGTGGAGGGCCCGAATTACTTTACGCCGGCCGCCGCCTTGCTGCGCGCGGGGGACATGGTGCTGGCCAACACGACCACGGGCACCAGCCCGACCGGGGCGCTGTACCGCCTGTCCGCCACCGCCGGCGGAGCGGTGACCCTGAGCAAGATGGCCTAAGGCCAGCGGCACCGCCGCCATGGCGCTAACCGCCATCGGGCTCTGCAGCCGGGCGTTGCTCAAGCTCGGCGCCACACCCATCACCACATTCGAAGACGGCACCACGGAGGCGGAGATCGCATCCGGATTGTACGCTCCGACACGGGATGCCCTGTTGTCTTGGTACGCCTGGAGTTTTGCCACGGTTCAGGCCAACCTGCCACGGCTAACCGAGGCACCCACGGCGGACCATGCGTACGCTTTCCAGCTTCCCGAAGGCTTCCTCCGGGCGCTGTCAGCCGGACCGGGCAGCACCAGCCGGGGGCTCAGCTACCGCATTGTTGGTCGGACGCTGCAATGCAACAGCACGCAGGTGATGCTGACCTATCTCACCCGACCGGCCGAGGCGGATTTCCCTGGTTTTTTCGACCTGGCCCTGATCGCCAAACTGACTGCCGAGTTTTGCATCCCGCTGACCGAGAGCACCAGCCGGGCGGACATGCTGACTCGGCTGGCAGAAAAGGAGTTCGAGAGAGCCCGGCGGCTCGACACGCAGCAAGACACCCAACCCGTGTTCGAAGACTTCACGTTGATCGAGGCACGCCGCTAATGCCCCGCTTCCGCCAGGATAAGACGAATTTCACGGCCGGTGAAATCTCGCGAGCCTTGTTGGGTCGCAGCGACCTGCGCGCCTACGACAACGGTGCGCTCACCTTGCGCAACGTGGTCATCCAGCCGACCGGCGGGGTGAGTCGGCGCGCTGGCCTGCGTTTCGTCGATTGGGCGGCGGGGACCGGGCGGCTGGTCGCCTTCGAGTTCAACACCGAACAGACCTATCTCCTGGTCTTTACGGCGGCGTCGCTCGCGATCTACCAAGGCGACAACAAAGTCGCCACCTTGACTGCGCCTTGGAGCGCCGCACATCTGGCGTCCATTTCCTGGACGCAGAGCGCCGATACGCTCCTGGTGTGCCACCCGGACGTTCCACCGCAACGCCTGACCCGCAACCCGGGTGGTGTGTGGAAGCTGGACGTTTGGGTGTTCCATACCGATGGCGACCTGGTGCGCCAGCCGTATTTCAAATTCGCCGATGCCGCGGTGACGCTGCAACCGGCGGCGACCGACGGCAGCATGATGGTAACCGCGTCGGCCGCCATCTTCGATCCACAGCACAGCGGCACCGTGCTGCGCATCAAGGGCAAGCAACTGCGCATCACGTCGGTCGCGTCGACGACCCAGGTGCAGGCGACGGCGCTGGAGACCCTGCCCGACACGAATGCCACCACGGCGTGGGACGAACAGGCCTTCTCGCACTTGCGCGGATGGCCGGTCACGGCCGTGTACCATCAGGACCGGCTGGTCATCGGCGGCTCGCGCGACTTGCCCAACCGTTTATGGCTGTCGCGCTCCGCGGATCTTTGGAATTTCGACCTGGGCACGGGGGCCGACGACCAGGCGATCGAGTTCGGGATCCTCTCGGACCAGGTGAATGCCATCCGGGCCCTGTTTTCGGGCCGGCATCTGTTGATTTTCACCTCCGGCGCGGAATGGATGGTCACGGGCGATCCGCTGACTCCACAGACCATCCAGCTCAACCGGCAAACCCGGGTTGGTTCGCCGGTCGACCGCACGGTGCCGCCGCGTGACGTCGACGGTGCTATCCTGTTCGTCACGCGCAATGGTCGGGAGCTGCGCCAGTTCCTGTACACCTTGGACGAACAAGCGTACAGCGCGATCGATCTGGCGCTAGTCGCGCGACATCTGATGAACGACCCGGTCGACATGGATTTCGACCAGCGACGTCGTTTGCTGTACGTCGTGATGGCCGACGGCAGTATTGCGGTGCTGACGTCGTATCGGGCCGAACGCATCACCGCCTGGACACGGCAGGAGACCGACGGCACGGTGTCGGCAGTGGCCCTGGCCGGTGAGACGGCCTATGTGCTGCTCGCCCGCGGTGCCGGCTGGACCATCGAGCGCTTCGACGATGCGCTTAACCTGGACGCTGCGGTGACCGGTAGCGCCGACCCGCCGGTGGCGTCGTGGAGTGGCCTCGACCACCTGGAAGGTCAGACCGTTTGGGCAGTGGCCGACGGCGCGGTGGTCTCTGATCTGACCGTGACCGCCGGCGCCATCACCCTGGATACACCGGCCGGGGCCGTCCAAGTCGGCCTGTCCTACCGACACGAGATCGAACCGTTGCCGCCCAACCTGTTGGGGCAGGGCGGCCTGGGGGCCCGCTTCCGCCTGGTCGACGTGTTGTTTCGGCTGCACGAGACGGCGGCGCTGCGTGCCGATGTCGGCCGCGGCCTCAGATATCTGCCGCTACACCGGCTCGGGGTGGCGGCATTCACGACCGCGCCAGCGCCGCTGGTCAGCGGCGACAAGCGCCTGCGGGCGCTCGGCTGGCCGGCCGATGGCACCCGGCCGGCCTGGCGCATCGAACAGGATTTGCCGCTGCCCTTCGCGCTGCTTTCTGTCACGACCGAATTGAAGGTGAACGACTGATGGGTGGATTGACCGCCATGGCTCCGGCGTTGTTGGGGCCACTCTTGGGTTCCGGAGCGACCGCGGACCAGCAGCAACGGCGCTACGACCACGACCGTCTCCTGCAGCAGCAGGCCATTGAGGCCGATCGGCAGAGTCAGGCTGCGGCCCTCGATGCCGAACGGGGCCGCCAGGAAGCGGAGCTGCGGGCTGAACGGGAGCGGCGCGAATGGGCGCTGGCGCAGCTTCGTTCCGAGCAGGACCAGTCCATGGATCAGCTCATCAGTACCCAAAACCTGGGCAACCGGCAGGCCAGTGCCGAAACCGCCAACCGTCTTGAAGAGTTGCGGACGGCCGCCGAGGCCGACGAACGCCGTCGGCGGCAGGCGTTGCGCCGGGCGGTGGCCAAACAACGGGCCCGTTTCGGTGCCCGTGGCGTGTCGGCGGCCGGGGGCTCGGGTGAGGCGATTCTGCTTGGGTTGGTCGATGAGACCGCGGAGGAGCGGCGCGAGGCCGAGCAGGCCGACCGGCTGCGGGCCCAGGCACTGCGCCAGTCCTTGGCCGACCGCAACCGGCGCAACCTCTTGGAACAATCGCAGCTAGCCGAGCGCCATCGTCTGCAGATGATCAGCCGTCTCGGTTGAGTCGTGGCTGCGAGGGGCGCCCATGGCCGACGATATCCTCATCCCACGCGGCACACCGCGTATCCAATTCACCGCTGACGGCGCGCAGACCGCGTTTTCCTACCCATTCCCCGTGTTCCAGGCCGACGACCTGGAAGTGTATCTCGACGCGGCGCCGCAGAGCACCGGTTTCGTCGTCACCGGTGCCGGACAGACCGAGGGTGGCACGGTCAGCTTTGCGGCGGCGCCGGCCGACGGCACGCTGGTCACCCTGCGCCGGCGCGTCATTACCCAACGAGTCAGTGATTTTCTAGAGAGTGGGCCGCTGCCTGCGGCGGCGCTGAACAGCGAGTTCGACCGGCTCACGGCGGGCTTGCAGCAGCTCGCCGACGATTTGGCCCTGACTCTGCACTACGCTGCGACCGACCTGCCGGCTTCGGCCGAACTGCCGGGCCGTACCCTGCGTGCCAATCGACTGTTGTCCTTCGATTCCGGTGGCAATCCAAGCGTGGAACTCCCCGGCGATACCGACAACCAGATCTCCTATGTGCCCGCCGGGGCCGGCGCCGTGGAACGGCCGGTGCGTGACAAGCTGCGTGATGCCGTTTCAATCAAGGATTTCGGTGCCGCCGGCGATGGAGTCAGCGACGACACGCTGGCAATCCAGACGGCGCTTGCATCGGCGATGGCGGTGCACGTGCCGCCGGGCACCTATGTCATCAGTCAGAGCCTGACGGTCGAGGAAGGCCGTACGCTGTTCGGTGACGGACAATCCTCGGTGATCCGGGGGACCGGCCACGGTTTTGATCTGATCCGGGTACCGGCGTCCTATGCCACGGTGCGCGATCTGAAGTTGGAGAACGGGGCCGCTGGCGTGCGCCTGTTCGGTGACGCGGCGCCCTGCGTGCAGAACAGCTTGCTCGATCTGACCATCTGGGATGCGGATATCGGCTTGGTGCTGGACGGCTACACGCGTACCGATCGGCCGTGTTACTGGAACAACATTGCCCGAGTTCTGGTGGCGCGGCCGGCGACCCACGGTGTCTGGCTCACCCGCAGCGGTACAGGCGACACGCCCAATGCCAACAAGTTCCTGAGTGTGCGGGTTTATTCGCTGAGTGCGCCGATTTCGGGCAGCGGTTTCTATGTCGAGCACGGCCGCTTCAACAATGCCTTCATCGATTGCGAGGCCAATCTGTCGACCGGCGCGCACAGTTGCTTCAGGCTCGGCGCCGACACCGACAAGAATCTTTTGGTCAATCTGTACTGCGAAACCTTGGGGGCGGTCCCCAATCTGGTCATCGGGGCCGGGTCGGTCGAAACCTCGATCGTCAATCTGTTCTCGGCCAGCGCCGGGCCGGCGATCGAAGATTTCTCGGGTGGCCAATACACCGCCTATAACGCCGGCCACCCGACCAAGAACCGGCTGCGCGAAACGCGCATCACTGACCTGGTGGTCGAGGCGTTCCGGTACGACACCGAGTTCTATGATCCGGTGGCCGGTGGGGTGTTCGAACCCGACCTGACGAGTTCGGTCTACTTGGTCAGTGGCTTCAACGGTGCGGTCGAGGTGCGCCTGCCGGCACCGGAGGGACGCAACGGTCAGGTGGTCACGGTGAAGAAGACCGACGGGGCGTCGAACCCGGTCACCGTGACCGCATCCACCGGCACCGGACCGGACGGCCGGGAGGTGGTGCTGGGCAACCGGTACGACTTCGTCACCATGCTGTCCAATGGGGCTGCCTGGCATGTCACGGCGGCCAGCGGCTTTCCCGGCAGCACCCGTTTTCATGAAGGCGAGGGCCTGGTGCAGCCGGATCTGACCGCCACGCTGTATCTGATCAGTGCCTTCGCTGGACCGGTCGAGGTGCGCCTACCTGTGCCCCAGGCCCCCCATGCCGTCGGGCGCACGCTGACGGTGAAGAAGAGCGATCCGAGCGACCATGTGGTCACCGTCACCGTTGCTGCGGGGAGTGGGCCAGATGGTGAGGCGATCGTGCTCGGCGCCATCGGGCATGCGCTGACCGCCATGTCCGATGGTGGCGGATGGCACATTCTGGCGCGTTATCCGTGAGGATCCATGGCCAACCCAACCATCCAGACCTTGCGCGCGACCATTGCCCGGCTGGTGCCGGAGGCGATGGAGCGCGCCGTCCAGTCTTACCGCGGCTTCGTCCTGTCGGGCGGCGCCGATGGTTTCGACGACCCCAAAAAGTTCAAGGACCATCATGCGGCTGGCCGGAGCGCGCTCGCCCATTTGGAGGTGCTGCTGCGCCTGGCGCGCTGGTCCACGGCGGGCGACGCGGTGGTCGGCGGCGACCGGGAGGACGAAGCCGCTCTGCTTGCGATGGTGAGCGACGCCCGCCAGACCCTCGCGGCCCTGCGTGGCGAGTCGCCGGATGGGGGGCCGGACGGGACGGTGGACGAGGATGCGCCGTGATCCGGCTCACCCTGCCCGAGTTCGTCGCGATCTGGACACGGCGACAGGGGTTGAGCGTGCCACAGGTGCATGACCGGATCGTCCGGTGGCTGGAGGCGCGCTGGCTGGCCGGCGATCGGCGGATGCTGCTGCAAGCATTCCGCGGCTGCGGCAAATCCACCCTGGTCGGGTTGTTCGCTGCTTGGCTCCTGGTCGGCAACCCCAACCTGCGCCTCTTGGTGTTGGCGGCTGATCTGGCACTCGGCCGCAAAATGGTGCGCACGGTAAAGCGTCTCCTGGAACGGCACCCGTTCGCGCGCGGTCTCAAGCCGGCACACCTGGACCAGTGGGCTGCCGACCGGTTCACTGTGGCGCGACCCATGGAATTGCGCGACCCGTCCATGTTGGCGTGCGGCATCGATTCGAACATGACAGGCAGCCGGGCCGATGTGGTGATTTGTGACGACGTGGAGGTGCCAAAAACATGCGATACGGCAGCGAAACGGTCTGAGCTGCGTGCCAAACTCAGTGAGATAGATTATGTCTTGGTGCCGGGTGGAACCCAATTGTATATTGGCACGCCGCACACCTACTATAGCCTCTATGCCGAATCACCGCGTCGGGATGTGGGAGAAACCTCCATATTCCTTGATGGATTCGCACGTTTGACGGTTCCGGTACTGACGATGGATGGCGGCTCAGCGTGGCCTGAACGCTTCTCAATGGAGCGCATCGAGCGGATGCGCCGCCACACGGGCATGAACAAGTTCGCCAGCCAGATGTTGCTGCAGCCGGTCAATATGACCCTGTCCCGGCTCGACCCGGAGCGACTCCGGCGCTACGATGGCTCCCTGGAGTACCGGGAGGCGCAAGGTGTGGCGCGCTTGAGCCTGAACGGTGAGCGCCTGGTTTCGGCCAGTTGCTTTTGGGACCCGGCCTATGGTGCGCGCGCTCCCGGCGGCGCTGTTGGGCGGGACGGGGGGGACGGCAGTGTCGTCGCGGCCGTATTCAGTGATCGCCATGGTAATCACTACCTGCATCGCATCCTTTATATTGAGCCACAACCAGACCGGACCACGGGGTCGGGCATGCCTGGGGCGGGTGATGACGATGCGACGCGGCAATGCCGCCGGGTTGCCGCCTTTGCGGAGTCGCTGCATTTGCCAGCGGTGACTCTGGAGATCAACGGATTGGGTCGTTTCTTGCCTGGTCTGCTGCGCCGCGCGCTGGCCCAGGCCGGCACGGCCTGTGCCGTGGTCGAAACCAATACGCACACCAACAAGCAGGTGCGCATCCTTGAGGCCTTCGACACAGTGTTGGCAGCGGGAGCCTTGTTTGCTCACGTCAGCGTCTGGGATACCCCCTTCATCGAGGAGATGCGGGACTGGCGCCCGGATGCCCGCTTCAAAGGCCACGACGATGGGTTGGATGCCGTCGCAGGCTGCCTGAAGGCCGAACCCGTCCGCCTGGGCCGTCTGCCGCGGCCAGCCAGGCTCCCTGACTGGCGGCCGGGGACACCCGTCGTCGCACCAACCGAATGAGGATTGGCAATACCCGCCGTCCCAGTTCCCCGATCCACAAACGGGACAGAAACTGCTCGGTATATCAGCAACGTGGTCCTGGCGCTGGCGATGAGCTGACGCCCCTCTCCCACTTAGAGTGGGAGAGGGTTTTAGGGTGCTGCCTGCGCTGAGAGGACCGGGACAGCACCGTCATTCGGCAGCCTGCACCATGGCCTGGTAGATGCGCCACGCCGTTTCAACGCCGACGTCGCCAGCCCGTGCCCCGGCCGTCAACATCTCAGTGCTGGGTTTGATCGGCACTGCCGTCAGGCCGGCTTCGCCCAGGGCGGACACCACATCAAGGGCGTAGTCGAGGGCCCCCTGGTGTTTGACCGTATCCACTTTCATCGACCGAAATCGCCTTTCCATGTCTCTCCCCTCCGATGGCATCGCCGGAGAGGTAAGCAAGTCCCGGGCCGTTCGTCAGAACTCTCCCAATGCCGGGGTGGGTCGAACCTTCGTGGCAGCAAAACGGAGTCGATAGCCGGTTTGCAACGTGGTTCTTTCGGCGCGACGATACTATGGGGGCATTGTGATTCGCAAACTGCAATTTGGGCGGAATGGAATCGCCGGCGGGAATGCAAACTGCGAGTCGTCAGTCATCAATGCTGCCCACGCCATGCGTCCGCCACGCCGGCTGTGGGCGGGTGAAAAATGCTCCGCCAGCCATGGAGGATGGCAAAAAACACCGGATGCGCCCTGGAACCGAATTCGCTAGAGTGCCCGCCGCGTGCCAAGGCACACGGCGGACCGTCGATCCGTGCCCAGCGGGCGACGGTGGCCAGCCGGGCCGGCGAAAGCCATCAGGACGGATCATGACCGACAGGGCGAAAAACGACCGGGTAATCTACCATATCTGCAAGGCCGGGGAATGGCACACCGCGGAGGCTGCCGGCTATTATCTGGGGTCGACCCGGGATCGACGTGACGGCTTCATCCATTTGTCGACGGCGGCCCAGCTCACTCAGACCGCCAACCGCCATTTTACCGGTCAGACCGGTTTGGTGGCCCTGGCGGTGGACACGGCCCGCCTCGGAACGGACCTGGTGTGGGAGCCGTCGGCAGAAGGTGAACTGTTCCCGCACCTCTACACGCGCATGCCGGCCTCGGCCGTCATCGGCGTCAAGCCGATCGAGACCGCGGCCAGCGGGAGCTTGGTGCTGCCGCTGGCCACCGCCGAGGGCTTTGCGACCGACGGTGATTGACGTCTATCCCCTGGTCGGACCGTTGCTGCGCCGGTTCGAGCCGGAAACCGCCCATGCCCTGGCGCTGCGGGCGCTGCGCGCCGGCCTGGCGCCGAGGGTGCACGCCTCTGTGCCACGGAGACTGGCCACGACGGCGTGGGGTCTGTGTTTCACGAGTCCGGTCGGGGTCGCTGCGGGCTTCGACAAAAACGCGGAGGTGACGGACCCTTTGCTGCGTTTAGGCTTCGGCTTCGTCGAGGTCGGCACGGTGACGCCACGTCCGCAGGTCGGCAATCCGCGGCCTCGTGTGTTTCGCTGCCCGGACGCGCAAGCCATGATCAATCGGCTTGGCTTCAACAACCACGGCGCCACCGTGGTGGCACAACGCCTGCGAGCCTTGCGTCGGGCGCATGCCGGCCCGGCCGGCCGAGGCGGTCGCGGTCGGGTCGCCGTCAATATCGGCTGCAATGCGACCAGCAGCGATCCGATCGCCGACTACGTGACCGGTGCGCGTTGGTTCGCCCCGTTGGCTGACCTGTTGGTGGTCAATGTCTCCTCGCCCAACACGCCCAACCTGCGCCGCCTGCAGGCAGCCGATCACCTGGATCGGCTGCTGCCGCTGGTGCTGCAGGCGTGCCGAGATGCCGTGCCGGATCGACCAGTGCCGGTCCTGCTGAAAGTAGCACCGGACCTGGACCAGGCGGCTGTTGACAGCATCGCTGACGCCGCCATCCGACACGGCATCGACGGCTTGGTGGTGTCGAACACCACGGTGGACCGTCCATCCAACCTGCCGACCGGCTTCGCCGCGCAGACCGGCGGCCTGAGCGGCCGCCCGCTGATGGCGCCATCGACCCGCCTGCTGGCGGCGTTTCATCGTCGCCTCGGTGGCCACCTGCCACTGGTCGGCGTGGGCGGTATCGCCGGTCCCGAGGATGCCTATGCCAAGGTGCGGGCCGGTGCCAGGCTGTTGCAAGTGTACACGGCGTTGGTTTTTCAAGGGCCTGGCTTGTTGACCCGCCTGCACCGCGGCTTGGCTGAGCGCTTGAACCGGGACGGGTTCTCGACCCTGGCGGACGCCGTGGGTGTGGATTCCGGTCGCCGGCATTAAGGAGGACGCAATCGCTGGACGCATGAGGTATCACAGCAGCGGTTCCGCCTCGGAGGGGCTATGAGCCCGATCGTCCATGTGGTTTTTGCCCTCGCATACATCGTCACTGGCCTAACCGTGGCGATCACGCTGCCGCATCTGCGTCCGGGCATCGAGGCGGCGATTCCCATCCTGGCGGGGGTGTCGATCGCCCTGTTCGGCGGACTGGTGCACGAAGTGATCACCCGTTTGTCGCACGACCAGTCGGTGGACCACCGTTTGACCCGCATCCTCCGAGTGACCGAGGATATGGCCAAGCACTTGGCACAGTTACGCAAGGACGTGACCGGCATTAAGGCCGTGCTCGAAGCCCAGGGGGCGAGGCCGGCTCCGGCCAACAGCCTGGACGACGTCGTTTCGGAGATGAAGCTGTTGCAGTCGCTGGTTGGCCGTCTATCCAGCCACAGCGAGGAGGCCGGTGACACCGGCGAGGCGACCACCACCTCGGGTGGCCCCCTGAGTCCGTCCAGCGCTCCGCAGCCGCTGCGCGCCACCCGCGCCAGCCTTCCGGACGACCCGTCCGCCCTTGGCCCGATCATGACCCAGACCAGCCTGCCCGAGGCGCTGCGGCCGCATCATGCCGAAGAGATGAGCGAAGCCGAACGGGAAGCCATTCTGGACACCTTGCGCGACGCGTTGCGCAACGATCGCATCGACATCTATCTGCAGCCGATCGTTAGCTTGCCGCAACGTAAGCACCGCTTTTATGAGGTTTTCACCCGCATTTATGCAGGCGATGGCCAGGTTCTGCAGCCAGACCAATACCTGGACGTGGCCGAGAAGGCCGGTCTGATCGCCACCATTGACAACTACCTCTTGGTGCGCTGTCTGCGCCTGATCCGCGAGACCGACCGGCGTCAACACCCGGTCGGCTTCTTCTGCAATGTATCGGCGGCTACGCTGCACGACGCCGACTTCATGCGCCAATTCGTCGACCTGGTGTCGCGCCACCCCAGCTTATGCCCCAAACTGGTCTTCGAACTCAGCCAGATCGACCTCCTCGCCACGGGGGCCAGCACCTTTCCTATCCTTGGGCGGTTGGCCCGGCTTGGCCTGCGATTCTCCATGGATCAGGTGATCAAGCTGGAGATGGATTTCGACCGCCTCGTCCAGCATGACTTCCGCTTTCTCAAGCTTGATTGCGGCCGTTTGCTGGACCCGTCGCAAAGACTGCGTGTACAAGAGTTGCGGCGGAAGCTGGAAGGGCAGAACGTCGATGTGGTGGCAGAGAAGATCGAAACGGAGACGCAGTTGCTCGAGCTTCTGGACATGCGGATCGATTTCGGACAGGGGTATCTGTTCGGTGAGCCGCGCCTGAGCCGCAAACCGCAGGCATGACGGTTCATCCGGCCGCATCCACCGTCGGGCCCACCGCCGCGCCGCCGGCGCTGGCTGTGCACACTGGTCTTGCCGTGCTGGCGGACCGGTATGACGCTTTCCTTGTCGATCTGTGGGGCACGCTGCACAATGGCGTTGCCCCCTATCCCGGTGCCGTGGACTGCCTGCGCCGCCTGCGCGACGCCGGCAAGACCATCTGCCTTCTGTCCAATGCGCCGCGGCGAAGCCAGGCCGTGGTCAGCAAGCTCCGTGGTTTGGGCGTGGCGGACGATGATTACCATTTGATCGTGACCTCGGGCGAGGCCACGTGGCGCGCCTTGCGCTACCGGCCCGACTCTTGGCACGCCAATCTGGGGGAGGCCTGTTTCCATCTGGGCCCCGACCGCGATCTGAGCGTTCTGGAGCAGCAGCCGTCAGTCCGCCGTGTGACCAGCCTGGAGCAGGCGACGTTTGTGCTCAACACTGGTCCTTTGTCGTATGACGATACTCTGGCCGACTACGAATGCGTCTTGCTCAGTTGTCTCGATCGTGGTCTGTCGATGGTGTGCGCCAATCCCGATCTGATCGTCGAGGTTGGCAACCGCACCGTCCTGTGCGCTGGTATTCTGGCGCAACGGTACGAAGCTCTGGGCGGCACGGTCCGTTACCATGGCAAGCCAGATACTGGCGTCTATGATCTGTGTCTAGAGGCGCTCGGGCTCACCAAGCGGGACCGCGTGCTCGGCATTGGCGACAGCCTTCGCACCGATGTGGATGGCGGCCGAGCAGCGGGCATCCACACCGCTCTTTTAGCGGGCGGCATTCACCGGGACGACTTCGGCTGCCGCTGGGGAGACGTGCCGGAGGGTGCCGCCGTGGCTGCTCTGCAGCCGGAGTCGGCCCGGCAACCGCACATCGTGCTGCCGGCGCTGAAATGGTGAGACATCCCCCGCGGTTGTTTTTCTGCGGGGCAATGGAGGATTGGGGATGATGCGGACCATGCGCCGTTTGGTTGCGTTCGGCTTGACAATCTTGTTTGTGCACGGTTTTTCGACTGTACCATTGCTCGCAGCCGACGATCTCTTGCCATCTCAGCGTTACACGGCCAGCTTGTCCGATGTGCGAGAATTGCTATCCACCTTCGCACAAGTGGTCGAAACGTACAATCGTGAGATCGGCGCGATCACCGAGTTCGACCTTGCGGCGGCAAAGGTCCAGGTGGCTGAGATTCGCCAGTCGATCGAGGATATCCTTGGGCAGATCGGCGACGACAGTGCGCTGGCACGCTCGCAGGCTGACCTGGTGCGTTGGATCGAAAGCAACTGGCGTCAGGTGCGCGCCGATGTCTACTTGTCAGAAGAGCGCCGAACCTATCTCTTGTCCGAATGGTCGCAGCGTGCTGACCAGGTGACCGAAGCGGCGTCTGAGATCGAGGTGATCCGCCGCGAATTGACGCGACAGTTGAGCGTTGTCATTGGCGACGAACATTATTTGTCGCAGTTGATCCTGCTCGAGAAGGCCGATGAGGCCGGCCGGCTGATCCGGGAGTTTCTCGAAAACATCCGCATTTTCTCCAACTCCATTCGCCAACGGTTCGAACGGGTGCCGGTTCCGGCATCCTGACGGCAGCGCCTGCGGTCCGTATGCGGGCGCCGGACGGTCCGCGGCGTTCGGCGCCGGTCGGCTGCGGCGGTTGTCGATGGCCGCAGGCATCATGAAAATCCTTGCGATGTTGGGCCGAGGGCCTATAATCATTCACCGTTAAAGAGCAAGCCTGCGGTGCTTTGGTACAAGCGCGGTGCGGAACGGGTGGGCTTCAGGCCCACTTTTTTGTTGCGGATCGGGTGCATGGCGTGCGGTGTTGTGAGGGAAAGCGGCCGAGCGGGAATGGACGAAACACGCCGCATCGAACGTGTCATCGCGCCAGTGGTTGCCGATTTGGGGTTTGAACTGGTCCGTGTGCAGACTTCCGGCGCGCGCCGCCCTGTTTTGCAAGTCATGGTCGAGCGTGTGGACGGCACCACGATGACGGTGGAGGATTGTGCGGTTGTTAGCCGGGAAATTTCCGCGGTTCTCGACGTGGCTGACCCGATCGCTGGTCCGTATACGCTAGAGGTGAGTTCTCCTGGGATTGACCGACCGCTCACGCGACTGAAGGATTTCCACCGATTCCGTGGCTTCGAGGCCAAGATCGAAACGCGACTGATGATCGACGGCCGGCGGCGCTTCAAGGGTGTGTTATCCGGTGTGGACGACGGGGTGGTGGGGATCGAAGCGGATGGCGTGCTGGCACGGATTCCGTTCGATGCCATTCAACGGGCCAAGCTGGTCCTGACCGATGCGTTGCTTGCCGCATCGGCACCGGCGGAGGGGACGGTTGCGGCCGAAACCGGATAACAGGGTGCGTGCGGCCTGAGTGGGAATGATCATGACCTGGGCGTACGGTTGAGCGCCGGTCAGGACGGTTTGGTGTGAAAGTTGGTCTCATGGAATTGCTGCAGGTTGCCGACGCGGTCGCGCGGGAGAAAAGCATCGATCGGGAGGAGGTTCTGGATGCCATGGAGCTGGCGATCCAGAAAGCCGGTCGCTCCAAATACGGCCACGAGCATGACATCCGGGCGCGGATCGACCGGCGCAGCGGCGACATCCAGCTCATGCGCTACCTCGAAGTGGTCGAGAACGATGAAGCGGTCGAGAACGAGATCACCCAGGTCACCCTGGATCGGGCCAAACGAAAGAAGCCTGATGCGAAAGTCGGCGATCATCTGATCGACATCCTGCCGCCAATCGATTTCGGCCGCATCGCCGCCCAGACCGCCAAACAGGTCATCGTACAGCGTGTGCGCGACGCGGAGCGCCGGCGCCAATACAACGAATACAAGGATCGAGTCGGCGAAGTGGTCAATGGCTTGGTCAAAAGAGTCGAATACGGCAATGTAACGGTGGACCTGGGGCGTGCAGAGGCGATCCTGCGCCGTGACGAGTTGCTACCGCGCGAACACTTCAAGAACGGTGACCGGGTACGGGCGTTAATTTACGACGTCCGCGACGAGGCGCGTGGACCGCAGATTTTCCTATCGCGCACCCATCCGGTGTTCATGGCCCGCCTGTTCACCCAAGAGGTGCCCGAAATCTACGACGGCATCATCGAGATCAAGGCCGTGGCACGGGATCCGGGCAGCCGCGCCAAGATTGCGGTGTTGTCACACGACAGCGCCATCGACCCGGTCGGTGCCTGTGTGGGCATGCGCGGCAGTCGCGTGCAGGCCGTGGTTGGTGAGCTGCAGGGTGAGAAAATCGACATCATTCCGTGGTCGCCCGATGCGGCGACGTTCGTCGTCAATGCATTGGCGCCGGCCGAGGTCGCCAAGGTGGTGCTGGACGAAGACAACAACCGCATCGAAGTGGTGGTGCCGGACGAGCAGTTGAGCCTGGCCATCGGCCGGCGCGGCCAAAACGTGCGCCTAGCGTCCATGTTGACCGGTTGGGATATTGACATCCTCACCGAAGCCGAGGAATCGGAACGGCGCAATGAAGAGCTCAAGACCCGGTCTAATATGTTCATGGAAGCCCTCGATGTGGATGATGTCATCGCCCATCTTCTGGTGGCCGAGGGTTTCACGTCGCTTGAGGAGGTTGCCTTCGTCGATCCGGCGGAACTAACCGAGATCGAAGGGTTCGATGCCGATGTCGCCGCCGAGCTGATCAACCGGGCTCAGGTATCACTGGAGGAACAGAACCGGGTGTTCAACGAGCGTCGCGTGGAGCTCGGCGTGGACGACGAGGTGGCGGAAATCAGCGGTTTGCAGCCGTCTCTTTTGGTGAAACTGGGTGAGAATGGGGTTAAGACCATCGACGATCTGGGCGATCTCGCTGGCGACGAATTGCGCGAAATCTGCGGCAAAGAAGGGCCTTCGGAGGAAGAGGCCAATGCCATCATCATGGCCGCACGGGCCCATTGGTTCGCCGACGATCCGGCCAGCTCGGCCGGAGCGCAGTGAGCCGGCCGTGAGACAGAAGAGCCAGGTGCACGGTGAGCCGCGTCATGGTTGCCGAACCGCCTGCCCAAGGGCCCGAGTCGCCGCCGGCAAAAGGTGGGCTGACCGGCGTCGTCGCTAAGGGCGGCCCGCAACGCCGTTGCTTGGTGACTGCACAGGTCTTGCCGCGCGACGATATGCTGCGGTTCGTCATCGGTCCAGATCAGCAGGTTGTGCCGGATGTGGACGGGACGCTGCCGGGACGTGGATACTGGTTGGTGTGCGACCGCGGCGTTCTGGATAAGGCGGTGCGCAAGCGCCTGTTCAGCCGTGCGGCACGGCAGCCGGTGCAGTGTCCGTCTGATCTGGCCGATCGTGCCGCCGGCTTGCTGCGGGCCCGGTGTCTCGGCCTGATCGGCATGGCACGCCGCGCTGGCCAGTTGGTTGCCGGATTCGACAAGGCGCGGGAAGCGTTACATCGGCAGCGGGTGGGGACTGCCGGCAAGCCAGCGGTGATGGTCGCCGCCAGCGATGGGGCCGATGGAGGCCGCTCGGCGCTGGCCGGTTTGGCTCCCCACCTCCCAGTCGTCGATCGCTTTTCGGCGGCCGAACTGGGGCGCGTGCTCGGTCGGGCACGTACGGTGCATATGGTCATCGCGGACGGCCGGTTGGCGCAGCGCCTGCTGACGAAGACCGCGTGTTTCGATAAACTCAGGGGTTTGGATGGCGGCACGTTTGGGGCTGATCCAGCGGACTGACGCACAACATCGCCGGAAGGATATGACGGAAAGCAACGACCAGGAACGCAAGAAAGTCCTTCACCTGTCGCCAGGCAAGGGCAAGCTTGAGCTGAAGAAAACCGTCGATGCTGGCTCGGTCCGCCAGAGTTTTTCGCACGGCCGCTCGAAGACTGTCACCGTCGAAGTCAAGCGGAAGCGCACCTTGGAGAAGGGAGCGGCGCCTGGCGTGGCGGATGGTGGGGCTGCTGCTCGGCGCGCCGCCGAAGGACTTCCGACGAAATCCGGCCAAGGCAAGGGGCAGCGCGGCGGAAACACGGTTCGGCAGCTCACCAAGGAAGAGCGTGAGGCGCGCGTCCGGGCTCTGAAGGGTGCCATCCAGGATAGCGGCCGGCGCGCGGCGGAAGCGCCACCGGAGGTGGTGGAGCCGGTGGAAGTGCCGGTGCCTGAGCCGGAACCGGTGCCGGAGGTGCTGGACGCCGAGACATTGCGCCGTCGTGAACTGGAGGAACTGGAGCGCATCCAGGAAGAGGAGCGCGCCCGCCAGGCCGAAGAAGAGCGACGCTTGGCCGAAGAAGCGGCCAAACGCAAGGAAGAAGAGGACCGGCGCAAGGCCGAAGGGGCCAAGCGCAAGGCCGAGGATGCGCGGCCGAAAGCGGACGAGGCGAAGGCACGTAAGCCGGCAGAGGAAGCTCGCAGGAAGCCAGGTGAACAGGCGGCCCCACCGACCGATCGACCGGCGTCCACGGCCAAAACGGGGACCCGCGACGAGGAGGAGGAAGGGGCGCGTCGGCCGCGCAAGGGCGGCGCCAAAGGGGCCGCAGCCAAACCGGCCAAGACGCCGGCCAAGAGCAGCGAGCGGCGGCGTGGCGGCGGCAAGCTGACGGTCACTCAGGCGCTGGACGAGGATGCGCAGGAGCGGGTGCGCAGCCTGGCGGCGGTGCGTCGTGCCCGTGAACGCGAACGCCTGCGCAACCTTGGCCGCGAGGAGACCGCAAAGGTCACCCGCGAGGTGATCGTTCCGGAAGGCATCACGGTTCAGGAACTGGCCAACCGCATGGCCGAGCGCGGCGCGGATGTGATCAAGGCGTTGATGCGCATGGGCGTGATGGCCACGATCACCCAGACCATCGATGCTGATACGGCCGAATTGGTGGTTACCGAATTCGGTCACCGCATCCGCCGCATCTCCGATGCCGATGTGGAAATTGGCTTGGAAGGCGAAATGGATCAGGCCGAGCAGCTCCTGGCCCGTCCGCCGGTGGTCACCATCATGGGACACGTCGACCACGGCAAGACGTCGCTGCTGGATGCGTTGCGCGAAACCGATGTGGTTAGCCGCGAGGCCGGTGGCATCACGCAGCACATCGGCGCCTACCAGATTCAAATGTCGAGCGGTGACCGGATCACTTTCATCGATACGCCGGGTCATGCCGCCTTCACCGAGATGCGGGCTCGCGGTGCCAAGGTGACCGATGTGGTGGTGCTCGTGGTGGCCGCCGATGACGGTGTCAAGCCACAAACCGCAGAGGCAATCCGACACGCCAAGGCGGCCAGCGTTCCCATCATCGTTGCCATCAACAAGATGGACCTGCCGGCGGCCAAGCCGGAACAGGTGCGCCAGGAGTTACTGCAGTACGACTTGGTGGTCGAAGAGATGGGGGGCGACGTGCTCACCGTGGAGGTATCTGCCAAGGCGCGCCTGAACCTGGACAAGCTGGAAGAAGCGATCCTCCTGCAGTCGGAGATTCTGGAGCTCCGTGCCAATCCAGACCGGACCGCGCGCGGTGCCGTGGTGGAAGCGCGGCTCGACCGCGGCCGTGGTGTGGTGGCCACCGTGCTCGTCCAGCACGGCACGCTCAATGTTGGTGATATCTTCGTCGCCGGCAGCGAATGGGGCCGTGTGCGTGCATTGATCAACGACCGTGGGCAGATCGTGGAGATGGCGATCCCGGCGACTCCGGTGGAAGTGCTCGGGCTGAATGGGACCCCCGTGGCCGGCGACGAATTCGTCGTCGTTGAGAGCGAAGCGCGGGCCCGCGAGATCACCGAGTTCCGCCAACGTAAGAAGCGCGATGCCCTGGCCAAATTAACCGTTCGCTCCAGTGTGGAGCAGATGTTCAGCAAGATTCAGGAGGGCGAGGCCAAGGAACTGCCACTCGTCATCAAGGGCGATGTGCACGGGTCGATCGAGGCGATCTGCAAGGCGGTGGAGCAGCTCACCGCGGATAACACCGAGGTCAAAGCCCGTGTGTTGCATTCCGCGGTTGGCGCCATTACAGAATCTGATGTGACTCTGGCCAACGCGTCGCATGCGTTGATGATCGCGTTCAACGTGCGCGCCAATCCGATGGCGCGCGAGATGGCGAAACGAGACAACGTGGAAATCCGATATTATTCGGTGATCTACAATGTCATCGACGACGTCAAGGCGCTTCTGTCGGGCATGCTCGCCCCGACCGTGCAGCAGAAGTTCATCGGTTACGCCGATATCCGCCAGGTGTTTACCATCACCAAGGTGGGCAAGGTGGCCGGTTGCATGGTCACCGAGGGTGTGGTCAAGCGTGGGGCCGGTGTGCGCCTGCTGCGCGACAACGTTGTGGTCCACGAAGGCAACCTCAAGACGCTGAAACGTTTCAAGGAAGAAGTGCGGGATGTTCGCGAAGGCTACGAATGTGGCATGGCGTTCGAGAACTACGACAACATTCAGGTCGGTGACGTGATCGAAGTGTTCGAGACCGAGGAGGTGGCCCGGGCGATTTGACCGGTTAGCCGAGGGCCTGCGAGGCGATGGCGATCAAGCGCCGGCGATCGCCGGGCAGGCTGGCCGCGCCGCGCAGCATCATCGGATCGGTGGAGACATGCGTCATCCCACCGGCTTGCAGCCATGACGGAAGGTCGCCATGCCGGGCGAACACATCGATGCGCACCGCGTGGGTGCGGTCTTTAGCCAAGCCGGCAATGAGCATCCGAGCGGCCAGGGCATCTGGGGCGACGAGCGGCCCGATGACGGTGGGAGTGCGCGGGCTACCGGGCACAGCGAGTCCATAGCCGGAATACTGTCCGTTGTGGCTGAGCAGTAGGCGGCGATCGGCGCGGCCGAACAGCGCGGTGAGGAGGTGCCGGCGGTCAAGGCCGGTGGCGGCGGCGTCGAGGGACACGAGGGTGTCCAGATCGCCAGGCGTGGCCTCGGCCAGGTGACCATC
The DNA here is from genome assembly GCA_028281465.1 of Azospirillaceae bacterium. Taxonomy (GTDB): domain Bacteria; phylum Pseudomonadota; class Alphaproteobacteria; order Azospirillales; family Azospirillaceae; genus JANQJV01. The sequence continues at coordinate 20,384 of JANQJV010000298.1, forward strand.
CGGTGGGGAAGCGACCTCGAGTGGGCCAATATACTTATGTATTTGGTCGACCGCGAGGTAGCCGAGCTTGCGGTAGAGTGGCCGGCCCATGGGGGTGGCGAACAAGCATGTGATGTCTTCGGTGCCGCCGTCGTGCAGATGGGCCATGAGTCGCGTGGCCAAGCCGCGTCGGCCATGGTCGCGGCGCACGACGAGCAAGCCAATGGTGGCGTAAGCTGGGTGGTACCGGGTCAGGAAGCCACAGGCGGCAAGCCCGCCATCCGGTGCATCCAAGCCCCAAACGTCGGCGATCTGCAACATGAGGTGCCAGCGCAGGCTGTCTGCATCCCAGCTTCGATCCGCGGCCAAGACCAGGCAGGCCGGCAGGTCGGCGGTTGATAGGCGGCGAAACGGCGGCATGGCGGGAAAACGACAATCATTGAGTGGGCTATGACCTATACGCTGTATACGAGCCGTCGCACGAGCGGAATGGCCATCGACTGTCTGTTGGCTCTGATCGGTGCGCGATATGACAAGACTGTGCTCGATCTGCGCGCGGGTGAGCAAAACGGCGCGGCCTATCGCCGTGTCAACCCGACCGGCAAGGTGCCAGCCTTGGTCTTGCCTGATGGCCAAGTGGTCACTGAATCTGCGGCCATCATCCTAACGCTGGCGGACCGCCACCCTGAGGCCGGGCTTTTGCCACCAGCCGGAACACCGGCGCGCTGGACGGCGTATCGCTGGCTCATGGTCCTGACCAGCGAGGTGTATCCGATGATTGAGATCGTCGATTTTCCTGAACGCTTTGCACCGCGCGAAGATGGACGGGCGGAGGCGTTACGCGATCGGGCCATGGCGCGATTCTTGGACCGTTTGGTTTTGATCGAGGCAGCGGTGGCCGGGTCGCCATGGTTCCTTTCGGATGGGCCGGGCGCACTCGACATCTACTTGGCGAACATGACCGAGTGGAGCGTCGATCCGGAATGGCGCCGCACCCATCTACCGAAAGCCGTGGCGATCGTCTCGGCCTTGACGCGGCATCCGGTCGTCGGACCGATCTGGCGGGAGAGTTTTTCCGCGGTGGCGGGGCCGGTCGGGCCCGGAGGACCTTTGTGAGACAGAGGGAGACGAGAGAATGGTGAGCCGGTCCAGCCGCCACGCCGTGGCCGCCGACCGAATGCACCGGCACCTGCGGGTCGGCGAAGAGTTGCGCCATGCCCTGGCCGATTTGCTTCAGCGCGGCCGGTTTCGCGACCCTGAACTGAGCGCGCTCAATGTGACGATCACCGAGGTTCGCCTGAGCCCGGATCTGCGCAATGCGGTCGCCTTCATCGCGCCGTTCAACCACGGTGATCGGGAACCGGTTCTGGCTGCACTGCGGCGGGCGGCGCCGCACCTGCGTGGCGAACTGGCACGCGCCGTGCGGCTCAAATATGCGCCAACGTTGAGTTTCCAGCCTGACGAGTCGTTTGACTATGCCGAGCGGATTGACGCCGTGCTGCGCAGGCCCGAGGTGGCCAAGGACCTGTCGGGCACGACTGAAACGGGGCGAACGACCGGGGGGACCGGTGTCGACGACATGGACGCCGCCGGCGCCCCGCAGCGGCAGGATGAAGGGGCGGAAAGGTGAGACGCCGGCGCAAGGGACGGCCTGTGCACGGTTGGCTGGTGCTGGACAAGCCGGTCGGCATGACTTCGACCCAAGCGCTGTCGCGGGTCAGGCAGGTGTTTGAGGCCGAAAAGGCGGGGCACGCGGGCACGCTAGACCCCTTGGCGACCGGCGTGTTGCCCGTGGCGTTCGGCGAGGCCACCAAGACCATCCCGTTGATCCAAGACGGGACCAAGGTGTACAATTTCAGAATCCGCTGGGGCGAACAACGCAGCACCGACGATGCCGAGGGCGACGTGATCGCCCGGTCGCCGCACCGTCCGGACGCGACGGCCATCCGGAGCGCGTTGGCACGCTTCGTTGGTGAGATCGAGCAGGTGCCGCCGCAGTATTCGGCCATCAAGCTTGATGGCGAACGAGCTTACGATCTGGCGCGCGATGGTGAGGTGGTCAACTTGGCGCCGCGTTTGGTGTGGATCGGGCGGTTCGATCTTGCCGCGTGTATCGACGAGGACAATGCCGATTTCCGAGTGGAATGCGGTAAAGGCACCTACATGCGGGCGCTTGCCCGGGATGTTGCGCTGGCCTTGGAGACCCGTGGCCATGTTGCACAGCTTCGCCGCTTGCAGGTGGGGCCAATGTCGGAGGCGCAGGCGATAACACTTGACCAGCTTAAAGAAATCACCGACAAAGAAAGCTTGGATAGGCTCTTGCTTCCCATCGAGACCGTGCTGGACGACATCCCGGCTCTGGTTTTGACCGACGGGGAAGCTCAACGGCTTCGGCTGGGCCAATCGGTTGCTCTCCTGCAACGGCAAGATCGTGAGCGGCTGGACCCTCTGGTACGGGCCGGTGTTGTGGACGATGCCACGACCCTGGCCATGTGGCATGGCCGGCCCGTGGCTTTGATCCGATTGGAGGGCGCCGAAGTCCGCCCGGTCCGAGTCTTGAACCTATGAGCCAATGGTGAAATCGCGAACGCTATGGGGATCCAGCGATGTCGATAACGCCGGAGCGCAAAGCCGCTCTGATCGAAGAATATTCGACCAAACCCGGAGACACCGGGTCTCCGGAAGTTCAGGTGGCCATCCTGACAGAACGGATCAGCAATCTTACCGAGCATTTGAAGGTCCATGGCAAGGACTTCCATTCGCGGCGCGGGCTGCTGGTTATGGTTGGTCAGAGGCGGCAATTGCTCGATTATCTCAAGCGCAAGGAAGTTGGCCGCTACGAGTCGCTGATTCGGAGCTTGGGTCTGCGCCGCTGACCGCCGGGCGCGCCGGCATGATCGGAGGCCTCCCTGTCGACGCCGTTGACCAGGCAGCCGGCCCATGGCACGGGCCGGCTGCCTGGTCGTGTGCGTATGGCCGGGACCACGGTGGTCGCGCCGTTCCGGGCATTGTTGGTGCGGGGGCAGTGCTCTCCTTGGGCGTGCCTCGACCCCACCTCGTTCATCGTTCACTCCATGACACAGGGGTGCCGGGTGTCGCATCGCCGTCGTTCAGACCGACGCCGCTCGTACTCCCGAAACCCGGCAACCGGGATGGCAGGTAATCATGACAATGTTCAATGTTTTTCGAAAGGAAATCGAGTGGGGCGGCCGGCCGTTGGTGCTGGAAACCGGCAAGATCGCGCGCCAGGCCGATGGAGCAGTGCTCGCCACCTACGGTGAAACCACGGTGCTGTGCACGGTCGTGGCCCAGAAGCATGCCAAACCCGGCATCGATTTCTTTCCGCTCACCGTCAACTATCAGGAAAAAGCGTTCGCCGCCGGCAAGATTCCCGGTGGCTTCTTTAAGCGCGAAGGCCGGCCGACGGAGTATGAAACCCTCACCAGCCGGTTGATCGACCGGCCGATCCGACCCTTGTTTGCCGATGGGTTCCGCAACGAAACCCAGATCATCTGCACGGTGCTGAGCCATGACCTGGAAAACGCGCCGGACATCGTGTCCATGGTCGGAACCTCGGCGGCACTGACCATTTCCGGAATTCCCTTCTTGGGTCCGGTCGGTGCGGCACGCGTCGGCTACAAGAATGGCGTTTACGTGCTCAACCCGCTGCGCGAACAGGCCAAGGACGAAGATCTGGCACTCGATCTGGTGGTGGCGGGCACGCAAGAGGGTGTGCTCATGGTCGAATCGGAAGCTAAGGAGCTGTCCGAGGAGATCATGCTCGGGGCGGTCATGTTCGGCCACCAGGCGTTCCAGCCAGTGATCGACGCGATCATCGATCTGGCCGAGATGTGTGCCAAGGACCCGTGGGATTTGCCCACACCGAGCGTCGACCGGGCCGCCGTCATGGCGCGGCTGATCGAGATTGCCGGTGACGAAGTCAAGGCCGCCTATGCCGAGAGCGCCAAACAGGCTCGCCACGACCGGCTGAGCGCTGCCAAGATGAAGGCGGTGGAAGCCTTGATGGCGGAGGCTCAGCCGCTGGAAGCGGTCGCCTCCTGCTTCAAGGAGTTGGAAGCCAACATCCTGCGCGGTATGGTGATTGATACCGGTCGGCGGGTGGACGGGCGCGACACGCGCACGATTCGGCCGATCGTGTGCGAAGTCGGTGTGCTCAAACGCGCGCACGGTTCGGCGCTGTTCACCCGCGGCGAGACCCAGGCTCTGGCCGTGGCCACACTGGGCACCAGCCAGGACGAACAAATCGTGGATTCGTTGGAAGGCGAGTATCGCGAGCACTTCATGTTGCACTACAATTTTCCGCCCTACTCGGTGGGTGAGGCGGGGCGTCTGGGTTCGCCCGGCCGGCGTGAGATTGGTCACGGAAAGCTCGCGTGGCGGGCCGTGCATCCGTTATTGCCGAGCAAGGAGTCTTTTCCCTACACGCTGCGCGTTGTTTCCGAGGTGACTGAATCCAATGGGTCATCCTCCATGGCCACGGTGTGCGGCTCATCGCTGGCTTTGATGGATGCCGGAGTGCCTCTGCCGCGCTCGGTCGCTGGCATCGCCATGGGACTGGTCAAGGAAGATCATGGTTTTGCCGTGTTGTCCGACATTTTGGGTGACGAAGACCATCTGGGTGATATGGATTTCAAGGTCGCGGGCACCGACCTTGGCATCACGGCGCTGCAGATGGACATCAAGATCACCTCGATCACCGAGGAGATCATGCGCATTGCGCTCGAACAGGCACGCGAAGGCCGCCTGCACATCCTGGAGCAAATGACCACGGCCATCGGTACGGCGCGCGACGACGTGCACCAGCATGCGCCACGTATCACGGCCTTCAACATTCCTAAGGAGAAAATCCGCGACGTCATTGGGTCCGGTGGCAAGGTGATCCGCGAGATCGTGGAAGCCACGGGCACGAAGATCGACATCGAGGACGACGGCACCATCAAGGTTGCCGCCACCGACGGCAAGGCGGCACAGCAGGCGATCGATTGGATCAAGGGCATCGTTGCGGAGCCGGAAGTCGGCGTGATCTACACCGGAAAAGTCGTCAAGGTGGTCGATTTTGGTGCCTTCGTGAACTTCCTTGGCAGTCGGGACGGTCTCGTACACATTTCTGAACTGTCGACTTCGCGGCCGCGCAGCGTGGCCGAGGTTGTCAAACTCGGCGACGAGGTCAAGGTCAAGGTGCTCGGGTTCGATGATCGTGGCAAAGTCAAGCTCACCATGAAGCAAGTCGATCAGGCGACCGGCGAAGACCTGGCCAAAAAGGACGATTGAACCGATACAAGTTGGTCGTTGGCCGTTCGTGGCATTGGGCCGGCTTATGGGTCGGCGCGGTGCTGGCGGCGCTGCGTGCCGTCGCCGGGGCGGGCAACGGGTCTGGAAAACGCCTATGCGGTAGGCCATAAGCCGCCACCCGATGAGGGCGGGAAGGGGGTGGGACGTGTCTGTTATGATGGCTGTGGCGGCCGTCTGGGCGACCGTGTTGGGCGTGGGATTGGACGTCGGGACGTCGGTCGCCGTGGCATCGGCGTTTGGCGCCGATTTGGAAGTCCGCATCACCGGGGTACGCAGTGCGAAGGGCGTGCTGCGCGTGGCCCTCTACGACGATGCCAATGATTTCCCAAAAGACGATGTGCAGGCGCGTGTGGTTCCGGCCAGGGCTGATGTCACCATTGTTCGCTTCAATGGCATTGGCCCAGGTGTGTATGCCATTGCCGCCTATCATGATGAGAACGACAACAACGAGTTCGATTCCGGCTTTCTTGGTTTGCCCAAGGAAGCATACGGTTTCTCCAACGACGCCCGGCCGTTCTTGAGCGCACCGCCTTTCGAACGAGCCGCGTTCGAGGTCGGGACCGGCGGAGCCATGATCGAATTCGAACTAGTCTATCCCTGATCAGGACGGGCCGTCTTCCAACCTGCCCACCGAGGCCCCACCTCCAGGATTGGATGGTGGAACAAACCGCGTCCAAGCCGTTGTTGGGTGCCGTTCGACATGGATGCGCTGTGCCGTGATTGTACCTCCTTGATTCCCAGGCTTGTCCCCGGCGAGCGGGTGTGTCCGGTGTGCGGCTCGGGGCGCATTGTCGCCCATGCTGATCTGTTGGCACTGCACATCGCCCACATCGACTGTGATGCGTTCTATGCGGCGGTGGAGAAACGGGATAATCCGGCGCTCCGCGACCAACCGGTGATCGTTGGCCACACGGGTGGCCGCGGCGTCGTGACCACCGCCTGTTACGTGGCACGCCGGTATGGGCCGCGTTCGGCCATGCCGATGTTCAAGGCCTTGCAGCTCTGTTCACACGCTGTGGTCGTTCCGCCGGACATGCCGAAGTACAAGGCGGTCAGCCAGCACATTCGTCGTATTTTGCTGGGCGCGACACCGGTCGTGGAGCCCTTGTCGTTGGATGAGGCGTATCTCGACTTGGCGCCGGAGATCCGTTCCGACCCCCGATTTCCGGCTCAGGTGATGGCCGACGTGGCCCGGCGTATCGAGCGCGAGGTCGGCATCACCGTCTCGATCGGGCTGGCCGCCAATAAGTTCCTTGCCAAACTCGCCTCCGATCTGGAGAAGCCACGCGGTTTCACGGTCATTGGGCAGACCGAGGCGGCTAGCCGACTGGCGATGATGCCGGTTCGCCGTCTGATCGGCGTTGGTGACGCGACGGCGAAACGCCTGGAAGCCTCGGGCATCACCACCATCGGCCAGTTGCAAGGATTGTCGGAAGGGCAATTGGTTGCACTGTACGGCCGGTTCGGCCGGCGTATCGCCGCCTATGTGCGCGGCGAAGACGACCGGCCGGTGACGCCGGAGCGGGATTCCAAGAGCATCTCGGTGGAGACGACGTTCGACCACGATCTGTCGGAGCTGGTCACCCTGGAAGCCGTGTTGCAGCGGATGTGCGCCCGTTTGGAGGTGCGCTTGCGCCGCAGTGGTTTGGCTGGCCGATGCACGGTGCTCAAGGTCAAGACCGCAGATTTCCGGATTTTGACCCGCAACCGCCAACTCGGTGTGCCCAGCCAGCGGGCTGAGGTGGTGTTTGGTGCCTTGCAATCATTGTTGCGACAGGAGGCCGACGGGCGCCGTTTCCGCTTGCTTGGGGCCGGCATGGTTGAGCTGTGCGATGCGCGACACGCCGATCCGCCAGACCTGTTCGCTGCTGCCCCGTCCGTGCCGTCCGGCGTATCGCTGCGCTGAAAGCGGTTGAGGGCTGCGACCATCGTTTCTTTTCCGCAAGGCAGCCGGTACAACAGCGGCGCGGGCGCAAAGCCTGCGTTCCATCGTACCGAGGACGCAGGAGCCCCGACCTGCGACCGATTCGAACAAGAGGAGCGAACAATGTCTGGCCGGAAGATCTATGAAGGCAAACAAGGCGATGTTCTGGTGCAGCTATATGGGAGCGAGGCCATCGATCCGGAGTTCTATATTGACGGCGTGCATGGGATTTTGAACACCGGTAGCAGCGTGAAACTCAATCTCTATACGCTTGCAGTGGATAGCACGGCGGACGTACAGAGACGGGAGGTGGCATGCCGTCTGGCCATGTCGACACCGCAGTTCGTGCGCTTGGTTGATATGCTCAATGCCTATGTTCAGCAGCTCCGTCAACAGGCGGTGCAGGCCCAGCAGGTGGAGGGTGCCCAGTCGGCCGTTGCCAATGCGGCCTCCGATGGCCGCGGGCCTGACGGTGGGCCGCGGCCTGCATGACGCAGCCGGCCCAACTGTGGGTGGCGGTGGCACGGGGTGCATACCGAGATGTCTCCCGTTTTTCGTGGTTGGGTATGGAGGACGGGCCCCGCTGCAGACGGGAGTCAGGCCACATCTACGCCTGTTTAGGCTATTCATCGTAGGTTACACATGGCGTGTGGTTGGCTCTGCCGACCATTGTGCAACCCTTGCGAGCCATCCCCGGCGTGACCGGCGAACGTGGTGAGACGGACCCTGTGCCATGACCGCAAATCTTGTCGACCGCTTCGACCTGCCCATGGCAACGGCAGCGTTTCTGCTTTTCCTGGTCTCCGTCAGCGGTCATTTCACCTACGAAGGGCTCGCGCTCGCCTATCCCAACAATCCGGTCTTGGCCTTAGCGATAACAGTGGCCATCCAGGGTACCATTTTTCTGGCCCTGATTTATTTGCCGCAAATTCAAGCCGTTGGGCGTGTGTTGTGTTTCGCCGTCTATGTTTTTGCCACCATCTTTTCGGCCCTGTTCGCCTTCATCTATCTCTATCATAGCGGCTACGGTGATGCGGAACGGGCCCATGCGTTGCGCCGTACCGCCTCGTTTCTGCAGGCCGAGCTGTCGGTCCTGGAAGCGGCGGAGAGCCGGTTCATCGCCGAGGCGCAGGCGCGGTTGGTGGAGAAGGATACGCTGGTTCAGGCGGAGTTGGAGAGCGGCCTCGTGTCGGGCCGAGGCGAGGGCGAGGGACCAGTCTACTTCCGTTTGAAGCAGGAATTGGACGTCGAGACCAGGTACCTTGCTCTCTTGCAGCAGCGCTACGATCAATTCCGTGTCGCGGCCGACGAATTGCATAGGGTGTTGTCGGCAGCGGCTTATGATCCCGGCGACGTGTCCCGCCTGTTGGCTCGGCTGACGGCCTATTGTGCGACGTGTACCGATCAAGGTGGGCCGGCCCAAGGCAAGACGGTCGATGATCTGATCGTGTCGTTCACCGACCGGGCCGGGTATCTGCCGTCATCATTCGAGGCCGCCTTTACCATGTTGATGACCGACATTGAGCGGCGGCGGGTTTGGATCACCCTGATCCAGGCCAGCTTGTTTGATGTGTTGTCGCTCTTCGTCGGTTTGGTCCGCGCGATGATCGTCACGAAACCGGCACCGGCTTCGGTCGCGAGGCGCCAACGCCGGCCATGGCTGATCGACACTTTGCTGTTTCTTCGCCGGCTGCGCCTGCAGCGCTTGCGTTTGCAACGCATACACCAGCGCTATTTGTCCGATCCGCCGAGGCCGGCTGGGGCGGACGGCATGGCCCTGGTCGAAGCGGTGCCGGTGGTCGACCCAGACCCGGTGGTGGACGAAGCACCGCCGGCCGCCTTCACGGAGACCGCACACGAGCGCGATGAGGCGCGGCTGGAGCGGTTCGCCTGGCAGTTGCTGTCCACCTGCGTCTCGGTCGCCTGGCGGGAGAATGAACTGCTCGAGCCTCTCAAGGTGTTGATCAAGAAGCTGGAGCGTACGGGGGCCAACCTGACCGGCGATGCTCTTGGTGTGCGGCGAATCGACATCCGCTACAACGAGCGTCTCGGGGCCGTGTTCAACGTGCTCATGAGCCATGGTGTGTTCCACGACGATGGCCATCGCACCCACTATCGGCTTAGCCGCGATCCGGCCAACGAAATCTTTGTCGATGCCTTCTACCGGATAGCCGCCTCCGACGCCGAGCGGGCGTTGCAGTTCGTGCGCCAGCCGAGCCGGGAACTGATGTGGTGGGTCGACCCCGGTCTTCGGCAGCTTGAAATGCGCACCTGACCGGGGTCTCGACCCCGGTCGTCACCAAATGGTTTCGGCCAGATCGCCCTCTTTCTCATGCTGGAATTCGATTTCGGCGATTTCCTGGGAAACGAAATCGCGCATGGAGACGATGCCGACCACGTGGTCGTTCTGGACCACCGGCAGGTGACGCACATTGCACCCATCCATCAGGATCAGTGCGTCGCGCACCGTGGCCGTGGGCGCAATGGCGGCCGGGTGCGGCGTCATCACGTCGCCGAGCCGGGTGGCCTTCGGATCCAGGCCTGGGGCGATGACGCGGCACACCAGATCCCGTTCGGTAAAGATTCCAGCCAGATGATCATTCTCATCCGACACAATCATGGCGGCGACGTGTTTGGCGGCCATGAGGCGGGCGGCCTGCTGGACCGTGGCTGGCGGCGGTGCGTGGACGACGTCGCGATGTTTCATCACGTCCTCGATGCGTCTGTGCAGCATCGGATGCCTCCTGAATGCCAGGAACCTGGGTCTGCTCGGAAGGCAGGCGCACACGGGCCGTGCCGTCCGGAGACGTCAGGGGTGTCGGGGAGCGACACCAGCTCGGCTATGGCGGTGCAGCGAAACACTCCCTATCCGATATGGGTAAACCGAATGCCGTCCAAGCTGAGGCATTATGCCGCGGACCCGCGGGTTCGCGGTGGGCGGTCGCGGGCGGCGACCATGACGGTGGCGCCGATCACCATGACACCGCCGATCCACGTGAAGGCGGACGGGATTTCGCCGAACAGGAAGAACCCGAGCAGCATGGCCCAGACCAGTTTCATGTAATCCACGGGCATGACCACGCTGGTATCGGCCCGGCGTAAGGCTTCGGTCAGCGAGAGCTGCGCTGCTGTGCCGGTCAGGCCGAGCAGCAGCAGCCAGCCCCACAGTGCCGGTCGGTCCGGCCATGTCCATACAAGAAGCGCCGGCGGCAGCGACAACACCGACATGAACAGGGCGGTGTAGAAGACGATGGTGGCACCGGTTTCGGTGCGCGACAACTGCTTGATGACGATCAGCGTCATGCCCCAGAGCGTGGCCGAGCCCAGGGCGTACAACGCACCGAAATGCATGGATGGTCCCGGCTGTAGAATCACCACGGCGCCGGCGAAACCCAGCAACGTCGCCGCCCAGAGACGGGGCCCGGCCTGTTCGCGCAGGAACAAGACCGCGAGCAGGGTGGCCATGATGGTGGCGCTGAACTGCAGTGCGTTCACTTGGGCCATGGGGGCGAGCGACACGGCGGTGAAGAATAGCATCATGGCGCATGTATTGAGCGCTGAGCGCAGCAGCAGGGTAGGCAGGCGCGCGGTGGTCCAGGTGAGTCCCTGCAGGGCGGTCAACCAGGGCAGCACGGTGAGGAAGCCAAAGGCATTGCGGAAGAAGGTGATTTGCAGCGGGTGGAGGTCGTCGGCCAACACGCGGATCACACTCTGCATCAATGTGAACGCCAAGGTCGCCGCCAGCATCAGGGCCATGCCGAGCAGAGGTTGGCCGGCATGGGGGGTGATTGCTGGGTGAGTCATACGGCACGCTGGTGGGGGTGAGCGATCCATGGAGCGTGTACAATGGTATACGTATATCCCATGGCGTCGATAGGAAAATCCGACAGGGCCGGTTTGTGGCCACGGTCGGAGAAGGGTGGGGGAGCGATCATGCCCGCCGTGCGCTGGGAATGGCTGGAGGACGCTTGACCGGTGGGCGTGTCAAGTGGCTTAAACTGATGGCTTCGAACATATTTCCGCAACAAACGCCCTAGGGAGCCATCATGCGCGTCTATTACGATCGGGATGCCGATCTCAATCTGATCAAGTCCAAGAAGGTGGTCATCATCGGCTACGGCAGCCAAGGCCATGCCCATGCGCACAATCTGCGGGAAAGTGGCGTGAAGGAGCTTGTCGTGGCCCTGCGCGCCGGCAGCGGCAGCGCCAAGAAGGCGGAAGCAGCCGGTTTCCAGGTCATGGACCCGGCCGCGGCGGCGGCGTGGGGCGATGTGGTGATGGTTCTAGTGCCGGACGAGTTGCAGGCCGACCTGTATCGCGACCACCTTGCGACCAATCTGCGCCAGGGGGTCGCTCTGGCTTTCGCCCACGGACTCAACATCCATTTCAACTTGATCGAGCCGCGCGCCGACCTGGATGTGCTCATGGTGGCGCCGAAGGGGCCGGGGCACACGGTACGTTCGGAATACGAACGCGGTGGTGGCGTGCCATGCCTTTTGGCTTTGCAGCAGAACGCCAGCGGAAACGCCCAGGATATCGGCCTGAGCTATGCCAGCGGCATTGGTGGCGGCCGTGCCGGCATCATCGAGACCAGCTTTAAGGAAGAGTGCGAAACCGATCTGTTCGGCGAACAGGTGGTGCTGTGCGGTGGTCTGACCAGCCTGATCATGGCCGGTTACGAGACTCTGATCGAGGCGGGCTATGCGCCGGAGATGGCGTATTTCGAGTGCCTGCACGAGGTCAAGCTGATCGTCGACCTGATCTATGAGGGCGGCATCGCCAACATGCGCTATTCAATCTCCAACACCGCGGAATACGGCGACTACACCCGCGGGCCGCGCATCGTTACCGACGAGACCAAGGCGGAGATGAAGCGCGTTCTGGATGACATCCAGTCCGGCCGTTTCGCGCGCGACTGGATGCTGGAGAACAAGGTCGGCCAGGCCAGTTTCAAAGCCATGCGCCGCCGCGCGGCCGAACACGACATCGAAAAAGTCGGCGAAAAACTTCGCGCCATGATGCCTTGGATTGCCCAACGCCGGCTGGTGGATAAAAGCAAGAACTAGTGAAGGTGGGGCGTGTTACGGTACGCACGCCCCTCTACTTCCCCACCCTCGCATGAATCACTGTTCAGGTCAGACCGACCGCTTAACGATTGTTTGCTTCATCCCATGGGCCAGTCGAAACCGTCCAGCAAAAAGGCCGGTGCCATCACGCGGATGAGGGGCTCGAGCCGGTCGGTGTAGCGAATCTGCGTGTTGTTGATACGGAAGCCGCGCCATTGGCAATCGGAGAACATGCATTCTGAAGATGAACGTGGAACGCTATCAACGACGCGGGGCCCTGGAGGGCAAAAGCTCCATGCCGACATCCGATCCGTCGTCGAGACTGGGTGAAGAGGCGGCATCGGAGCCCTTGAGGCGATCAGATGAACCCTACGGGAAAGCCACCCGAGCCTCCTGCCTGACCAGCCTTGTGAGCAATTGCAAAAAACTATTCCAGAAGTAAGCAAAGGTGCTACAAAGCTTCTTGGATGCTACCAGCCAAGCTTGGCCATGGCTCCAGCCATAGGTGGCATTCTCTCCTAACTCAGGCCCACCCGTGTCAAAACGGTGGGGTCCTCTTCATGTGCGCGCTCACGAACGCCTGATGACGACAATGAACAACTATGAGATTGACGTTGATGAGCTTTATCCCGCTGGCGCGATCGAGAAGAAAAAGATACGCGGTGCGTTGCGCTCCCCTATTTTCTTGATGGTCACCTCGAACCAGCCTCATCCAACGCACCTTGCGCGCGCATTCCTGTCTGGATTCGGAATCTATGTAGGGCGCAATGACTAGTGCACGCAACAATTATCTTTTTGGAATCTTGACCTCTCTGTGTTCTGAAATCGATGCGAAAATTGTTGTTGATCCCGCCTTCAAACGGGCTGGATACATCGAGTTTTTGAATGGGAAGAGGGCATTTTTTAAGGGGACCTCATTTGATATCAACGGACAAGGTTCCAGCCAAATTGCACGGGACAAGGACTATTCGGCATATTTTTTGGCGATGGAGGGCTTGCAGGTTCCACAAGGCGTTCTTTGTTTTTCTCCGCGATTCATAGAAAAAATCAGACGCAAGAACGCCGATGTTGCCAGGGCTCTTGCCTCCTTTTCAGTCGCGATAGAGTTTGCCGAAAAGCACTCGTATCCCGTGATCGTTAAGCCTAATGAGGGAGCGGAGGGCGACGGTGTCCGGCGTATCACCGACGTTGATGGCCTGTGTTTGCATCTTGGCAGACTCTTCGAGGAGCACGAACGTGTCTTGGTTCAACGCCAATATGACGGATTGGATCATCGGATCGTTGTACTTGATGGTGAGGTTATATCCGCGTACCGTCGGACACCGCTGAGCATTGTCGGTGATGGTGTTTCCACCGTGGCCGAGCAAATGCACACCGTTGCTGATAACCTGAGACGCTCGGGCGTGACTCCTTCTCTTGTTTTCGACCAGGTATCGATAAGCGATTTTCTTACCACTTCGGGACGGAGTTTGGACAACGTTCCGGAAGCCGGGGATGTATGGCCGCTTCTACCAAACGCCAACCTGTCGATGGGAGGTAGAGTGGATGATATGACAGATTGCGTTTGCCAGGAGTTTGGCGACATTGCTACTCGGGCCGCGTCCGCCCTAGGGCTCCGATACGCCGGAGTGGATATTCTATGCAGTGGCCTTGACGCGTTTGATCCGTCATATGTCGTGCTGGAGGTGAACTCAGCACCGGGATTGAATAACTTTGGCCGTTCTGGTGAGCGAGAAAACGACGAAGTGGTTGGACTATACCGCCGCCTGCTTGCGGCTTTGGAGGCCCGGTAGACAGATGGTGAAAAATAGAGAACGGGTGTTCGTAAAATGTCTGGAGCAGTATTGCAGAGCTTTCGAGGTTACCCTTGAATCTTACTCGCATGACTGGATATCTCGTCTCTCGAAGGGAGCGAAGCACCATGTCATCATGGGGTATGATTTGGGACTAAATTCATCATCATCAGCCCAGGTATGCTCCGATAAAGCAGCGACCTTTACGTTGTTGGAGAGCCAAAATGTGGCAAGTATTCCCCATCACTTATTTCTTGAACCATGGAAAATGCAGTTTATCGAGAAAGCTGGCAACTGGGGTGAAATAACCAAGCTACATAACTCTTACGGTGGAAAGACAGTTGTCAAGCAGAATGACGGAACGGGTGGTAGGGGTGTCTTCCTCGTTGAAGATATCAACGGCTTAGAGAAAGCTGTCACGGAGATTTTTTCACAAGGGAGAAGTGTGTCAATCTCACCCTTCCTTGAAGTAGAGAGAGAGGCCCGGTTCTGCATTTCCCATGGGCGTGTGGTTCTTTGCTACGAAAAGCTGCGGCCATCTGTTGTCGGTGATGGGGTTAGCTCTGTCTTGGAACTGGCGCTTGCATCCCAAATTGACCTTCAGGCCACCTGGTTTGAGCGCGTCGATAAGAACTACACTCCACCGGAAGGCGAAGAGTGTCTGTTAGATTGGAAACATAATCTTGGTGGTGGTGCCGCCCCAAGACGTTTGAATAGTGATGCCGATGACGTGAAGGATGCCCGTGATCTTGCTCTGAGCGCCTTTCGCACCCTTGGACTCTGTGCGGCCTCTGTTGACGTGGTGTGTGTTAAGAAATCCTGGATGGTCTTGGAGGTAAACACGGGAATAATGATCGAGAACGCTTTTCGGGCAGGCTTGATTTCTCTCGAAGAAGCACAGGAGATATATAACGAACTATTGAGTCATTTGGGTTTCTGTCAGAACGAACTGTGAATACGGTCGATTTCCCCTTTAGCTGCGCCATGCAAGGGGACTTCGACGCCGCAAACGGCCTGCTCACCAGCCGGCGGACCCGCTGTTCCGGACACGGGCCGGGACCGCGCTCAGCCGCTCCCGCAGCTCCGCGACATCCGTTTGGTGCTGCTGCTCCATATCCGTCCCGTATGGCTCCTGCACCAAGTTCTCTGATATCAGGCCTACCTTGCGTTCGAGTGCCATTACTCGCTCGTTCATTGCTTCCGTGAACCGATCAATATTCTCCTGCTGTGTTGCTTCTTCGGCGTCTGCGAAACACTATCGGTATACACCCGGGCCATCTCTTCCAGCCGCTTGAGCGTTCGCATGAGAGCCTCCGCATGAGGTCTGTGATACCGTTCAAAGTCTCGCATGAGCGCAAAGACGCCATTGAGCAAGGACTGTGACGTCCACCAGGGCTGCAATTGGTAGATGCCTGCGGCGTAATAGTGTGGGAGAATCCTTGGGGTGTCCCCTCGCTTTTCGAGGTGCTGCATCTGAGATGCCGTTGGTAATTGGCCGCCGTTGCAACGCGGCGACATGCCGATCTTTGATACGGCCAGGAGGTACCATAAGAGGACAAAGGACGGCGCGCAGACGTTTATCCAACCGCGAACGGTCTATTTGCTGGAAGTATTTTCTACTCTGCTTCCGCAGCTCAACACGCCGCTGTCGTTTTTGATTTTCTCCTCTATTCGTTCAACAACAGTATCAAACTGCTGCTGTATTCGCTCAGTGAACATGACGATTGCCCGGTTGCCTGGACAACTCCACCAACTCCCGATACCATGA
>JANQJV010000328.1 GCA_028281465.1 Azospirillaceae bacterium
GATCTTCATGCCGACAACCGTGCTATAAAGGAGGGCACGCCGTCGAAAAGCCACCGTTTCGGTCATGGTGGGTCGGTCGAAAGGCCGGTGTGCGACTAGAGCGGGCCACCATGCCGGCTGTTTATGATCAGGCCCGCGCGGCCTGACCGGTCCGGCAAACACGACTGGAACTGGCGACTGACCCGTCCGGCCCCACGCAGTGTCCGCAAACCTGTCCGTTCAGCCTGGCATGGGTATGGGGGTTCGACGCCGACGACGGGCCGACCGCTTCCCCGTCGAGCGGTCACGCTCCGGACGTGGCGCTCATCCTGGCCTGCACTCCTCGGAACCGGGCGCACCGACACCTGCAGGACGCCCCAAAACACGCCAGCAGCCCGGTCACGCCGACCAACCGTGGAACGGGGTATGCGCCTTGTCGTCGCCGTAGTGCAATTGGTCGAGTAGGCTGGGCAGAGCACCATCACCATCGTCGACCACTTCCAGGAACTGGTCAACCTGCGTCGGGCGCGTCAGGTCGATGGTGATCATCACCTCGCCTTGTTCGATCTCCATCTTACCGTTGTGCTTGCGCGCCAGCGCCTGCATCCGCCGATTCTCCATCAGGCACACCACATCGAGAATGTGCACGCCCTTAGCCCGGGCAATGGCGATGCCACGCCGGATCAGATCGGAGCCGACGCCCCGGTTCTGCCACGGTTTCTCAACACTGAAGGCGGCTTCGGCACGCTCCGGCCAGCCTGCCGGCGCGGCATTGATCTCGCATGCCCCCTTGAGTTCACCCAGATCGAAGAAACCGATCACAATGGCGTAACGCCAATCCAGGCGTTGGCAGTGGTGAATGATGCCATCGTCCGACACCGTCCCGGCGAACCGGGCGTGACGGTCCTCCGCATCCAGGCGCAGCAAATGCTCCTGGTAGCGGTCCCTCTCCGTATTGAGCAAACGGCGGAACACAGACATCGGAATGACTCTTCCATGACAACGGCTTATGGCGACGGCGCACCTGATCTGCGCCCGCCCATGCGCGGTATATTGCACTGCAACATGGGCTTGTCCACCGAATTGCCTAACCAGTTAGGTGAGGTCTCGCCAGCCGAAACACGGTGATACCGGCAATTCGGCGGCTTTGTGCACCGGCCAACGCTTGCGACAAAGGCGCGCGACATGGGCCGTGCGCTGCGCTATGGTGCGGCCGCAGGCGGGAGGTGCCGTCCGGTCGGACGCGAATGCGGCGACGGCGATCGAGGGGCGATGGGAATCGGATCACGGCCATGAGCATCTGGGGCAAGATCGTCGGCGGGGCGGCGGGGCTCGCGCTGGGCGGGCCCATCGGGGCGATCCTCGGTGCCGTGGCCGGGCATGCCGTCGACAAGATGCGCGACGATGCGGCCCCCCGCGATGGCGATGCCGGGATGGAAGCGCCTGACCCAACAAAATCGGTCGCGTTCACCATCGCCGTGATCGTGCTTGGTGCCAAGATGGCCAAGGCGGATGGCACGGTCAGCCGAACGGAAGTCGATACCTTTAAACGAATCTTCCGCATCCCGCCGGACGAGATGCGGGCCGTTGGCCGTATCTTCGACAAGGCGCGTACGGACGCCATCGGCTACGAACCGTACGCGCGACAGATTGCCCGCATGTTCCGCGACCGTCGCGCCGTGCTGGAAGAGCTGCTCGAAGGGCTGTTCCGCATTGCGGAAGCAGACGGCGTCGTGCACCAGGCCGAATTGGATTTTCTCTATGAAATCTCGACGATCTTCGGCTTTTCGAGCTTGGAGTTCGAGCGCATCAAAGCCGGGCATGCCGGAGCACGCGGCATGCGCGAAACCGATCCCTACGCGGTGCTTGGCGTCGACCGCAGCATGAGCGACACCGATATCAAGGGGGCCTATCGCAAGCTGGTCCAAGAACATCACCCGGACCGGCTGATGGCGCAGGGCATGCCCACGGAGTTCATCGACGTCGCCACCGACAAGGTGGCACGCATCAACGCCGCCTATGATCGCATCAAGGCGGAACGCAAGCTGTAAACGCCCCATGCCCCCTCCCGCTCCGCTGGTCGCCCTGCAAGGGGTGACGGCCGGCTTCGGCGGCCAGCCGCTGCTGCAGTCTATCGACCTGGGTATCGGCCGCGGCGACAAGCTGTGCCTGGTCGGCCACAACGGCTCGGGAAAGTCGACCCTGATGCATCTGCTCGCGGGCACCTTGCAGCCCGACGCCGGCACGCGTTTTCTGCAGCCGGGAATCCGTGTGGCGCATTTGGCCCAAGACCCGTCGTTCGCCGGCCATGCCACGGTGCGCAGCTTCGTCGCCACCGGCCTGCCGGCGGGGCAATCCGACGATGTCTTCATGGTCGACGCGGTTTTGGACCGGCTCTCGCTCGCCGGCGACAGTGCGCCCAGCACCCTGTCCGGCGGCGAAGCGCGCCGCGCGGCCCTGGCGCAAGCCCTGGTTGGCACACCCGATGTGTTGCTGCTCGACGAACCAACCAACCACCTCGACCTCCCCACCATCGAATGGCTGGAGGAGCACCTCACCGGCTTCCGCGGCGGTCTGCTTGTGATCAGCCATGACCGCGCCTTCCTCAAACGCCTGGGCCGGGGCACGCTGTGGCTCGACCGTGGTCGGCTGCGCGTCAGCGAGCGCCCGTTCGCCGAGTTCGAGGCCTGGCAAACGGAGGTATTCGCAGCCGAAGAGGAGGAGGCGCACAAACTGGACCGCAAGATCGCGTCCGAGCTGAAATGGCTCCGCGAAGGCCTGTCGGCTCGGCGTCGGCGCAACATGGGACGGGTGCGGGCCCTGCAGACCCTGCGCGAGTCCCGGCGCCTGCGTATTGCCGGCGGTGCCAAGGTCAAACTCGCGATCACCGAGGCCGAGACTGGTGGCAAACTTGCCATCGAAGCCGTGGACGTGGCCAAGGCCTTCGGCGCCGGCGAGGACCGGCGTCGCCTGGTGTCCGGCTTCTCCACCCGCATTCTGCGCGGCGACCGGGTCGGCATCATCGGCCGCAACGGTGCCGGAAAGACCACGCTGGTGCGCCTGCTAACCGGCACGCTCGCACCCGACGCCGGCAAAATCCGCCACGGCACCGAGCTTGCCATCGCCTATTTCGACCAGCGCCGCGCCGCGCTCGATCCGGAAGACACCGTACAGCACGTACTGTGTCCACACGGTGGCGACCGCATCGAGACCGGCGGGCGCAGCCGGCACGTCACGTCTTACCTGCGTGACTTCCTGTTCGACCCGAGCCGGCTGGACAGTCCGGTGCGCACGCTGTCGGGCGGCGAGCGCAACCGGTTGCTGCTGGCGCGCCTGTTCGCGGCGCCATCCAACTTGCTGGTGCTGGACGAACCGACCAACGACCTCGATATGGACACGCTCGACCTGCTCGAAGACGTGCTCGCCGACTACGATGGGACCTTGCTGCTGGTCAGCCACGACCGCGATTTCCTCGACCGCCTGGTTACCTCCACCATTGTGCTGGAGGGTGACGGCCGCGCGGTCGACTATGCTGGCGGTTATCTCGATTACCTGGCGCAGCGCCCCAACCCTCCACCCCCCGCTCCAACCAGCCGGCCGGTGGCCAAAGCCATCGGTGCGCGCCGGGACACCGCAGGCGGACCGGCGGTGCGCAAGCTCAGCTACAAGCAACAAAGGGAGCTCGACCAATTGCCGGCGCAAATTCAGGCGTTGGAGACAGAGATCAACTGGCTCGAAGCCGAGCTGACCGATCCGGACCTGTACCGCCGGAATCCCGGCCGCTTCCAGGCCGTAACCGAAACGCTAGACGCCCGGCGCGCCGCGCTGGGCACCGCCGAGGACCGTTGGTTGGAGCTGGAGAGCCTTCGCGAAGCCCTGGAATCAGCATCGTGAAACCAGCCGATCTGGCCTTGGCCATCGGCATCATGGCGATCTTCGGCCTGGGCATGCCGATCGTCAAGCTGGGCCTGCAGGACCTGCCGCCGATCTTTATGTTGGCGGGGCGTTTCGCCCTCACGGCCCTCGTGCTCGTGCCATTCGTGCCGATTCCGCGGGCGCAGCTTCCGGGCATCGTCCTGTTATCCGTCATCATGGCCGGGCTGCATTTCCCGCTCATGTTCACGGCGCTGCAGCAGCTCGACGGTGCCGCCGCGGCCATCGCCATCCAAACCCAGGTGCCGTTCGGCGCCCTCCTGGCCGCCATGCTCTTCAAAGATTTCATCGGCTGGCGCCGGGCCGTCGGCATGGCGTTGTCGTTCGCCGGCGTCGTGGTCATGGCCGGTGAACCCCGTGTCGCTGGCCAATGGCTCGCGTTGCTCATGGTGATCGCCGCCGCCGCGGCGTTTGCGGTTGGTAACATTCAGGTCAAACTGATTGGCGAAATGAACGTCTTCGCCCTGAACGGCTGGATGTGTCTCATCGGTGTGCCGATCTTGATGACCGGATCCGCCGTTTTGGAAGATGGCCAATGGCAAGCGGTCACGGGCGGTGGCTGGGCCGGCTGGGGTACGGTGGTCTATTTGGCGCTCATGGTCAGCATCGTCGGCCATGGTCAGTGGTATGGCCTGTTGGCACGCTATCCGGTCAACCAGACCATGCCCTTCCTCCTGCTCGTGCCTGTGTTCGCGGTGGCCGGCAGCATCCTCCTCTTGGGTGAAACCCTCACCTGGCCACTGCTGCTCGGTGGCGGCTTCACGATCCTTGGCGTGGCCATCATCGTGCTGCGCCGGCCCAAGGCGGTGGAGACGCGGACAGGCACGCCGTGAGGTCGCCGCCAAGCGCTTATCGATGAACAGAATGGTCGATCCGCCGCGTCATCTGACTCCGTCGGACATGACCGATATCGTATGGCGCCGGATGCGGATGGGCGGGACGCGAACAAACCGGCACACCGAGGCGGACTGCCTTATCCCGCCCGGCATGCCGCCCGTACCGACGGAGGCTCACGCTCCCTCAGAGGGATTCGCGATCGTCGAACCATTCGCGATGGTCGACAAGAATTCGGTTCGGAGATAGCCGCTGTAAATCGGATCATCCCGTGTCCAGAGAACGACAAATCATACAATTGCTCATGACACTGACATCAGCCCTGCGCATAGATCATACTTGTGATCTATGAGTTGGCATTCACCCATTCATCAATGGTCGCTTGAGCTTCGGAAAAGTTGAAACCCCCAAGTCTCGAATCAAGCTGCGAGACACTGGACTCAATATCCGCATATGATGTCGCTAACAAAAATGTCACCACACAAGGAGCTGTAATCGCAATGAGACGCTTGCTGTCCACCATAGACCCCTGCCCCATCTATCAGTGCGCGACAGTGATCTGTGGTATGCCAATACAAATGACCTAAATGTGTATTTTAATATCCAAGCAAAGATATATTGAAATAAAAATATAACGCTTTGGTACCTATTTTTAACATATTATTCGCCTTTAATGTGTTGTTCGGTTTTTGGAGGAATCCCGATCCGCAAACGCCAATGCTCCATCCCGGCACTGGCGTTGCCGGATCGGCAGCAAGCGGATCGACGGCGAAGATAGGGTCTGCAGGACGCCATGGCCCCGCATCGGGGGTTCCCTCTCGGACCGAGCTGTGCAATAAGATCCTCGATCTGACAGGCATTTTGCTTTCATTACATCTGGAACAGAGGGAGACACGCGATGAAGAAGCTGCTGATCGTGCTCGCCGTCGTGATGGCGTTCACGCTGCCGGCGCAGCAGGCCGAAGCGAGCTTCGTGCGCGAACTGGGGCGTGGCTGCGTCGTCGGCGGGTCGATCTTCGCGGGCACCACATACATCGGCATGACACCGGCCTTGATCGGCAATTTCACGGCGTTCCCCGGCTACTCCCTCATTCTCAACAACGCCGTGATCGGCTGCGGCCTGGGGGCGGCCGGCTTCGCGGCCGGGTCGATTTGGGCGGGGTTGTACGGGCTCATATTTTGAGGCTTGGCCGTTCCGTCGCAGCGGCGCGGGTTGGCCGCCATCGGGTCGTGACGCGGCGGTCATCGCCATTGTGGCCGCCGAATCTCGAATGCGACGGTCGCCGTCGTCGCGGCTCTCCACCATATCCATGTCCAGGCCGTATTAATGGGCCGGCTGCGTCTCCGAAGCCCGTTTGGGGTGTCGAGGAGGCTGGCACAGACGTCACGAGGGAGACCACCCGTCCATGACCAAGCTCTTTGTTGCGCTCCTGGTTGCCTATGCGCTGATCGCCGGTCCGGTGCACGCCCAGCCGACCGCGGCCGAACCCGATTTCCTCAAGGAAGGCGGACAGGCCTGCGTCTTCGGCGCCGCCGTGCTCGGCACCACGTCACTCTTGGTGCTGTATCCTGCGCTGATGACCGGGACCAGCGCCGTACCGGTCGGCAACATCGTGCTCGGAAATACACTGTTCGGCTGCGGCATCGCGGCCGTCGGCATGGCCGCATCCTACGGCTTCACCTGGGTTTACGACACTTTCTTGGCAACAGAACCGGAAACCGCCACCGCAGCCCAGTAAGAGCAAACGAAACGATCGGCGGACATGCCCGGTTGCGACTGCCCCGGCTGCGACTACGTCGATCGGCCGTCGCCCAACCACGATGCCCGTCCACCGGAGGCGGGCATCGACCTATTGATGGTGCACTATACCGGGATGCTGACGGCCGACGCCGCTTTGGCACGGTTGTGCAACCCTGCCAGCCAAGTCAGCGCGCATTACACCATCGATGAGGACGGCACAGTTTACCGCCACGTGCCGGAAGCTCGACGTGCTTGGCATGCCGGCGTGAGCTGTTGGGCCGGTGTCACCGATCTCAACGCCCGATCCATCGGCATTGAACTGGTCAATCCTGGTCACGCCTGGGGCTACCGGCCATTTCGTGCCCCGCAGATTGCCGCATTGATCACACTCGGCCAGGCCATCGTACGCCGTCACCATATCCCCGCGACCCGTGTGCTGGCCCATTCCGACGTCGCCCCTGCACGCAAACAGGATCCGGGGGAGCTGTTCCCGTGGCGTTCCCTGGCCGATGCCGGTCTGGGCCTTTGGCCTGCAGAGCTGGACGCGCCCACCAACACGTCGCCAGCCGATCCCCTGCCGTCCCTCGAAGGTCTTACCGCGCGGCTGCGTCGCATCGGCTATTGCGTCGGCCCCCCGAACGACCTGCCGACTGTCCTTATGGCCTTCCAGCGCCGCTACCACCCAACCGCCGTGACCGGAACCTGTGACGCGGAAACGGCACGACGTGTGGCCGTCGTGGCAGCGCTCGCAAGAGCGCCAACCGACCGGGCCCCATCCTGAAGAACCGAGGCGCCAAGAGATCGGTTGCGACACCGCGCGCATGAACCTCGCCCTTTCCAAGGCGACCCCAATGCCCCCCTCGTCGATGGTCGCCGTATCAACGGACCGATCCCAGGCGGCTTGAGCGCCGGGGCCGACCAGGCGGGCATGGGGTCGCATCGACGACATCACTCGCCGCGGAGGCGCTGTTTGTCGCGAACGACGCGGGAGACCATGCGACCGAAGTCACGATAGCGGGCGCGCCGCTCGGCCAGGCTCTCGCTGTTGTAGCGGGCTTCATTGGCCAGCTTGCGGTAGCGTTGCAGCCGGTGCGGCGACAAGGCGCCAGCGTCGATGGCGGCCCGGATGGCACAGCCCGGTTCATCGCCATGTTGGCAGTCGGAGAACCGGCACTGCGCCGCCAAGGCCGTCACATCGTCGAACACGGCGTCGATGCCGTCTTCCACATCGACCAGCTGCAGCGCGCGCATACCGGGCGTGTCGACCAGCCAACCACCGGCCGGCAGGCGGAAAAGGGCGCGCCCGGTGGTGGTATGCCGGCCGCGGTCGTCGTCCGCCCGGGCCGCCGCCGTGCTTTGCGCCGTCGTCCCGGTCAGCGTGTTGACCAGGGTCGACTTGCCGACGCCGGAGGAGCCCACCAGCGCCACGGTCTGACCCGGGCCACACCAGGCGGTGAGCCCGCGCAGCTCGGTGGCATCCCGGGCATCCACGGCCTCGACCATCAGGCCCGGCATGAGCCGCTCGGCCTGGCGGCGGTAGTCGTGCGGGGCGTCGCAATCATCGGCCTTGGTCAACACCACCACTGGCATGACTTCCGCCTCGCGGGCCAGCGCCAGATAGCGTTCCAAGCGGGCGATGTTGAAATCCTGGTTGCACGACGACACGATGAACAACGTGTCGGTATTGGCCGCGATCAACTGGACGTCACGGCCGGTGCCGGCGGCGCGACGCTTGAACAGGCTCTTGCGGTCCAACAGCCGGGTCGGCCGGCCGTCGGTGCGGTGGAGCAGCAGCCAATCCCCAACGGTGGCCCCCAGGCCGCGCACGCCAGCGGTGACCGCAACGGTCATGGCGCCGGCAGGACCGTCGACCTCCAGGGCGCCGCGGTGCACCGCCATCACCCGCGCCGGGTCACAGGTGCCCAACTCCGCCACATCAAGTTGAGATTGAAAGAACGGGCTCCAGCCCAAGTCGTCCAGCCCTTGCTTTGCCAAATGCATGGCTTGTTTCTCTCGTCCCAAAAGGCAAACACGGAAAGCGGTGCCACGGAGCTCCGTGGACCGCTCGGCGAGCCAATGGCTGGATCGAGAGAGGACAGGCGGCTGCCGAACCGGCGCGGCCGCGGTGCCGATCAGAGCGCGAGGGGCCCCGCTCGTCCAGCCCGGACCATCACAATGGCGACCATCTTGCACTCCCTTGGCTGGTGTGAGCGAGCGACAAGCCGTGCCAGGCTGGCACAGGCGATCGCGAGACCCCTCCTATATGCTCGCCAACCGGTCGGAACGCAACCCGCCGATCTTGGGCAAGCGCACACGACACCGGTGCGACCCGACCAAGCGTGAGCGCCCAAAAACCAGTGTCCTGATAACCACGTCCCCGATCACCACTCCGAAGACTGACCGACGCCAACGTCGGCACAGGGAGGCACACACATGAAACCATGCCTGTCCTTGCCACAAGGCCGCATGCGGCCGGCCAGGACCGAAACACTCGATGACCTTATGCGGCTGCTGCACGATCAAGCGGTGCGCCGCTATCTGTGCGACGACGTTGCGCTTCCGCGCGAAACCGTGGCTGCGATGCTCGCCCGGAGCGCGCGGTTGGATGAGGCGGGTCTCGGACTATGGGTGATAGAGACCAAGCGCGGCTGCTTTGCCGGCATTGCCGGTCTGCAGCCGGTCTCGGCGGAGCTGGACGCGGCCCCCGGAATGGCCGGCAGCATTGAACCTGTCATCGCCCTCGCCCCCGAGTCTTGGGGACAAGGCCTGGCCGGGGAAGCGCTCGACGCCTTGATTGGCTACGCACGGACGTCGCTCGGGGTGCCGCGCCTTGTCGCCGCCGTCGATCAGCCGAACATCCGCTCGCACCGGCTCCTGCAGCGCTGTGGATTCACGACCATGGGCAGCATGCCAGGGCCGGCGCAGGAGCTGGTGCTGTACGAACGGCCGATCCCGGCCGCCGAAGCGCTGCGGTGATCCCAGCGCCGCATGACCGCCTTCGTCCCCGCTTCCCAGCCGGCGGTGTTGGCGCTGTTTGGTGCGTGCGTCGGGTGGACACACGGATCAACGCCAGCAACGCCGCGCCCCAAGGATTGCCATCGATCCTTCTCCGCGGCGAACGACTGGTCCATCGGCGCATTCGATATGGTATGCAAGTGATCGCTCAGCCAATGTCTCGCCATAGGGTACGCATGGGTCAGGACGGTCATCCCTCCACCACGGGCGAAATTCGGACGGCGATCAGACAGGGGCGGATCGACGCGGCGACGGGACTCCTGACCGCCCTGCTCGCCGACGTGACGGGGCAGCCCGTGACCGGCGTACGCCTCAACGCCGATCGCTATAGTCTCAACTCGGTCAATGGTTTGGCCGAGGCGCCGGACGGTACCAGATACTTCTTCAAATTCCACCAGGAGGATGGTGAAGAGACCGGGGTCTCGGAGTACTACAACGCCCGCGTGCTGGCCGACGCCGGCTATGCGGTCGCGCAGCCGCTGTTCCAGGCGACGACGCCGGGACGGCAGGTGCTGGTCTATGCCCGGCGCACCGAACCGCGCTTTTCGGATGTGTGCGCCAGCCTCGATGCCGGAGACCGCGACCCACCGGCCCGGGAGGTCACGGCGGCCCAGGCGACGGCCGACCGCAACCACTGTGCCATCGCCTTGAACACTCTGCGCTGGTGCGACGCCCCCGCGGCACTGGAGCAACCGATCTTCCAGTTGTTTTTCAACCGGCTGGTGGATGATCCGCGCGCCCCCGGCGGCCTGGGCGGACGGGTCGACCGGTTCTACCGCGGCCGACACGTGGATTGGCCGGGGCTGTCGGCGCGGTTTGAAGACCTCTGGGACCGACGTTGGATCATCAACGGCCGCAGCTATCCGCTGACCCTGAAGGATGGCTTCACGCGCGGTCTGAAGCGGTTGGCGCCGGCGGCGTTCCTGCCGGGTCCAGTCATCACCGCGCATGGCGACGCGCATAACGCCAATGTCTGGTATCACCCGGCAGAGGACGGCGTGTCGGCACGGCTCAGCCTGTTCGACCCGGCCTTCGCCGGCGATGCCGTGCCGGTGCTGATGGCCGAGATCAAGGCGACCTTCCACAACATCTTCGCCCATCCGTTCTGGCTCTATGATCCGGACGGCGCGGCGGCGCGCTACACGGCCGACGCGCGGCTGGACAGAGGCGCCATCGTCGTGGAGACCAACCATGCGCTCACGCCGCTGCGCCAGGCCTTCGCGGACACGAAGGCGCGGCATTTCTGGGCGCCATTGCTGCGCGCCTTGGACAACCGGGGCTGGTTGCCGGCAGACTGGGAGGCGGTGATGCGCCTGCTGCTGTTCGCCTGCCCGACGTTGGTGATGAATCTCCTGCCGGGCGCGGACTCCCCCCATAACCCGGTCAGTTCGCTGATCGGTTTTGCCCAGGCGGTGCGCACCCTGAGCCGCCCGGAGGAAGGAATCGACATGGTCAGCTCATTCTTCCATGACATCCGCACCGCCAACGGATGGGCGGCGTGAGCGCGCCCGACCGCTTCGACCTGACTGGCCGCACCGCGTTGGTGACTGGTGCGAGCCGCGGCATCGGCGAAGCGATCGCCGTGGGGTTGGCGGAAGTCGGAGCCGACATCATTGCCGTGGGCCGGGCCATGCAGCGGTTGGTCCCGGTATGCCGCCGAGTGGAAGAGCTGGGACGGTCAGCCTATCCGTTCACCGCCGATGTCAGCGATACCGACGCGATCAGCAACCTGTTCGACGCCTTGGCCAAGGCGGCGCCGGTCCCCGACATTCTGGTCAACAATGCCGGCATGGAGCAGGTGGAGCCATCGGCCGACGTCGACCCTGCGCTGTGGGACCGCATCGTCGACACCAATCTCAAGGGCGCGTTCTTCGTTGCCCAGGGCTTCGCCAAACCGCTGATCGCGTCGGGCCGGCCCGGCAGCATCATTAATTTGGGATCGCTGACCTCGGCCGTCGGCGTGCCGACCGCCGTGCCGTATACGGCATCGAAAAGCGGCATTCTGGGGCTGACGCGGGCGTTGGCGACCGAATGGGCACCACACCACATCCGCGTCAACGCGCTCGGCCCCGGGTATTTCCGCACCGCGCTGACCGAGGTGTTCTACCGGGATGCCGCCTGGCAGAACCGCATGCTGGCGAAGATTCCGCTCGGCCGGTTCGGCGCCTTGGACGACTTGGTCGGTGTGTCGGTGTTCCTAGCCGGCGACGCGTCGGCCTATATGACCGGACAAATCCTCTATGTCGACGGCGGGTACCTGGCATCGATGTGAGCGCCTGGGTCGCCGCTCCTCAGGTTCGACGGTTACTCCAAGTCGCTTTCGGGCGCACTTCTTATCTGCTCATTCAGACGCCGAACCAGAAACTCAACCACGACGCCCAGGTCCCAATCACCGCTTCCCCCACCTTATCGTCAACACTTCGAAGTAATCTTACGCGATCAGATCTGTCTTCACTGATAAGATCGAGGAGAACCACACAACCCAACAGTGGGCCACTAACCTTAACCAAGATGGCATAATAGAACGGCATCCGCGCCGCTCGTCCATTGCCATTGGTAAACGGGTGGATGTCGCTAAGTCCCCACAAGATATACACAGAACGTACGACAAGATCACTTTTCTGCCCGATATGGTTCGCTTCGCCGATGTAAGGCATTCATCAGATCTGACACGCGATGGTGGGGTGGGTATCGTCGGCGTTCATTGCCGACGTCATACAGGCGATGCTCGCCGGCACGGCCGTGAAGGCAAGCAATCGCTTGCAAATTCAGCGCTTTGAGAAGCGCGTTCGCAATCGTCGGTCGATCAAAACCCAGGGCAACGGCGGCAGGTCACTGATATGACTCCAGAAATCCGTGCAGGATCACGAATAGTCACCCGAAAGACTGTTTCGTCAGAGCCTCTGGACCCCAGAAACGACGACCAAATGTGGTGGGCCAAATGTGGTGGGCCAAATGTGGTGGGCCAAATGTGGTGGGGATGACCGCGACGTTGACGCAGTCACACGCTGGAGGTCGATGGTTCGCGCGGGCCCGGGACGCCGAGAAGCTGGCCGCAGCCCCAACGACGCCGAGCCGTTTCGAAAGCTTGACAGCGGGGCGCGCGGCCGCCAGCATCCGCTGTCCTTATCAAGGCGATTCAAGCATCCTGCCTGTCATTCATGAATCCGGTCGTCGAACTCACCCGTGTGTCGAAAACCTTCGGCGACATCCGGGCGGTCAGCGAGGCCAGCCTGTCGGTGGCGCGCGGGGATTTTCTCACCGTGGTGGGGCCGAGCGGCTGCGGCAAGACCACGCTCTTGCGCATGATCGCCGGTTTCGAGACCCCGAGTTCCGGCGAAATCCGCATCAACGGCGACCGGGTCGATGTCGTGCCGCCGTATCGCCGGTCGATCGGCATGGTGTTCCAGAAGCTGGCCCTGTTCCCGCACATGACCGCGGCGCAGAACATCGCCTATCCGTTGAAGATGCGACGGTTTGCACCACGCGTCATTCCGGGGCTGGTGAAGCAATACCTGGAACTGGTGCAGTTGGGCGGGCTGGGTGATCGGCGGCCGCACGAGCTGTCCGGCGGGCAGCAACAGCGCGTCGCCATCGCCCGCGCGCTCGTGTTCAGCCCCGACCTGTTGCTGCTGGACGAGCCGCTCTCGGCTTTGGACCGCAAGCTGCGCGAGGAGATGCAGCTCGAGTTCCGGCGTATCCAGCGGGAGTTGGCGGTGACCACCATCAACGTCACGCACGACCAGCGCGAGGCGCTGGTGATGTCGGACCAGATCGTGGTGATGGACCAGGGCGTGATCCAGCAGGCCGCCACGCCCCAGGCTCTGTATCGCCAGCCGGCCAACCGTTTCGTCGCGCATTTCCTGGGCGTCACCACCCTTCTGGACGGTCGGGTGGTGCGGGTCGGCGACGACGGCGACGTGGCCGTGCAGGTGGGTGACACGGTGCTGCAGGCGCGCGGCGTGGGCCAGGCCTTGGTGACGGGCGCGCCCGTGGATTGCGCCATCCGGGCCGAACGCATCGGCATGGCCGCGCATGGACAACCAGGACTGGACAACACCGTCGACGGCGTCGTGCTACAGCGGATTTTCGAAGGCGATCGGGTGGTCTACGTGGTGCGGGTGCCCGCCTTGGGTGATGCGGTGCTCAGCCTGTTCGACCGCGATGCCGACGTGCATGAGACAACCACCGAAGGTCAGTCGGTGCGGCTGGCGTGGCAGGCGCGCGATCTGATGGTGTTTGCCAAACAGACGTGAGTTCCCAGTCTCCAAACCCTGTCGAGGAGGACGATCAGCATGACGATCCACGCGACCCTTTCCACAGGCCGGCGCCGGTTCCTGCAATGGGGAGCCGCAGGTGCCGGCGCCATGGCCTTGCCTGGCCTGGCGCGCGCGCAGGACAAGCCGAGCGAGATCATCGTGCGCGCTTGGGGCGGTGCCTGGGGCGAGTCCCTGAAAGCCGGTGTCGCCGATCCGTTCACCGCGGCCACGGGCATCGACGTGCGGCTGGACTTCACGGAAGACAACGAGATCAAGCCGAAGCTCTGGGCTGCCGTGGACCAGGGCCGGATACCGCCGATTCACGTCAACTGGGACACCACGACCAACGCCACCATCTCGGCGCTGCGCGGCGTCACGGTCGACCTGTCGGATCTGCCCAATCTGGAAGGCCTGCTGCCGCTGGCCAAGCCGACCGGGTTGGACGGCTACCCGCTGGTCAACACCTATGCGTATGTGTATGTCTGCGCGTATCGACCTGAGGCATTCCCGGACGGCCCGCCGCAGAGCTGGACCGTGATGCTCGATCCCAAGTTCAAGGGTCGGGTGGCGCTGTATGACGATGGCATCGGCTTCAACCCGATCGCCGTGATCGCCGGCGGCGGCACGTTCGACGACGTCCCGGACAACATGGAGCCTGGTTACGCGTTCTACCGCAAGCTGAAGGAAAACCAGCCGCTGTTGGGTGAGGACGCCGACTTCACCACCTGGTTCCAGAACGGCGAGATCGATCTGGCCTGCACCATTTCGGTGAATGCGCGGGCGGCGCGTCAGAGCGGCATTGCGGTGGAGTGGACCGTGCCGGCGGAGGGCTGCAAGGTCGACACCGACGGCTTGTGGGTGCCCAAAGGCCTGCCGGAGAACGAGGAATACTGGGCCAAGCAGTTCGTGAATTTCGCGCTGTCGGAACAGGCGCAGGCGAAATGGTGTTCGCTGCTGGGTTTGCCGCCGGTGTATCCGGGACTGGCGCCGCCGGAGGACCTGGTCGGCGATCCGTCCTACCCGACCACGCCGGAGGATTTCGCCAGGCTGGTTTCGGTGCCGTCGCCGGTGTTGGTGGAGAATCAGCCGATCTGGTTTGCCAGGTTCAGTGAGATTTTCCAGGGCTGATTGTCAGGGGCGCTGCCCCCCGACACCCCCCGCCAAGGGCACAACCCTTGGAACCCGTTTTTTGGGGTCAAGGGGACTGCGTCCCCTTGCGGGGGTCCAAGGGGGCAGCGCCCCCTTAAACGGCCGCAGGCCGTGTGCTGAGGTTACCCCATGCCCCTGACCTGGCGTTTCCTGGACACCATAGAGGCCTTGGTCGCCGCGCTCTGGCCCGCGCGTTGGCGCGGCGCCACCGGCTGGGCCTTCCTCATGCCGGCGCTGTTGCTGGTCGGCGTGTTGGTGATCGGCCTGGGGTACATGCTGGAATACAGCCTGCACGAGCTGAACCTGGCGACCTATCGCCTACGCGACGAGTACGCACTCACCAATTACGCGACCTTCCTGAACCGCCCGGTATACGGTACGGTGCTGTGGCGCACGGTGCTGGGCTCCGTTCTGGTCACCGGGATCACGCTCCTGCTGGCCTTTCCCTATGCGTATGTGCTGGTGCGTACGCGGGTGCCATGGGTGCGCAAGGCATTGCTGGTGACGTTGTTTCTGCCGTTCTTCATCGGCCAGGTGGTGCGGGCGTATGGCTGGCTGATCGTGCTCGGCCGGGAAGGTCTGGTCAATTCGCTGCTGACCGGTCTGGGTCTGCCGGCGCAGGATTTGCTGTTCCATTTCCCGGCGGTGATCTTCGGGCTGGTGCAATACATGCTGCCGTTCGCGATTTTGCTGATCGTGCCGGCGATCACGGCGATCCCGGAGGACATGGAGCGGGCGTCGGAGAGCCTGGGCGCCCCCTGGCCGGCGACCTTCCGGCATGTGGTGCTGCCCATGGCCTGGCCCGGGCTGATCGGCGCCGGCGTGGTGGTGTTCACCTTGACCATGACCGACTTCGCCATGCCGGAGATTCTGGGCGGCGGCACCACGGACTTCTTCGCCAGCGCCATTTACGACAGCTTCTTCCAGATTTCCAACCCGGGGCTTGGGGCGGCGCTGTCCATGGTGCTGGTCACTTTGGGCAGCCTGATCGTGGCGGCGGTGTTCGCGCTGGCCGGGCCGGGCACCCTGGGCATTCGCGGGGCACGGACGTAGATGACGGACCAACTCTCCAAGCGCGTGGTGCTGTGGGGCCTGGTGTGGTTCAGCATCGTCACGTTGAGTCTGCCGACTGTGATCATCATCGGCGCTTCGTTCACGTCCGGTGACATCATCCGGTTTCCGCCCGAGGGGTTCTCGCTGCGCTGGTATTGGGAGCTGTGGCAGCTCAGCGATTTCACCAACGCACTGCTGCGTACGTTGTATGTGGCGGTCATCTGTACGCTGATCAGCCTGCCGGTGGGGACACTAGCGGCGTTGGCCACCGTGCGTTACCGGCTGCGGTTCCGGCGGTCGATCCAGGTGTATCTGCTGCTGCCGTTCACCATTCCGCTGGTGGTGTCGGGCCTGTCCATGATGATCCTGTTCGGCGAGATGCGCATTCTGGGCCAATTGTGGCCGGTCGGGCTGGGCATCTGCATCATCAACCTGCCGTTCATGATCTGGTCGGTCAGCGCCTCGGTCAACGCCATCGACCCGGATCTGGAGAATGCGGCCATGAACTGCGGTGCGCCGCCGGTGCAGACCTTTCTCACCGTCACCCTGCCGGCGGTGATGCCGGGGGTGATCACCGGCGGTTTGTTGTCGTTCATCCTGGCGTTCAACGAGTTTCTGGTGTCGCTGTTTCTGACTGACAGCCGCACGGTGACGTTGCCGGTGCAGATCTACAATTCGATCCGCAGCATCATCACGCCGGATCTGGCTGCCGTGTCGGTGTTGTACATTCTGATTGCGCTCATCGCCGTCTGGTTGCTCGACCGGCTGGTCGGCCTGGAGATTTTCCTGCGGTCGAAATGAGCGGGAGCCGATTGTCATGTCCCAAACCATCACGTTCCGCATACTTGCTGATCTTGATGCAGCCGGCCGTACGTCTTTGTTGCGGCGGGCCGCGGCAGACATCGCGCCGTTTCTTGACAAAGCGCGGCCGATCGTCGAGGCGGTGCGCGAGCGGGGTGACGCGGCCCTGGCCGAGTTCGCCCAGGCGTTCGACCAATCGCCGGTGACGGCCGACGCCATCGCGGCGACGCCGGACGATTTCGACGCTGCGTTCCAGGCCATCGACCCGGAGATGATCCGGGTGCTGGCGTTCTGCATCGACAACGTGCGCCGCTTCCACCAAGCGCAAATGCCGAAGGACATGTGGTGGACGGAAATGCACCCAGGCGTCTTGGTCGGCGAGAAGGTGGTGCCGATCGACAGCGTGGCGTGTTACGTGCCGCGCGGCAAAGGCTCGTTTCCAAGCGTGGTGATGATGACGGCGGTGCCGGCGGTGGTGGCCGGGGTGCGCCAGGCGATCATCGTCACGCCGCCGGGGCCGGACGGCCAGGTGGATGCCGCGACCCTGGTGGCAGCGCGGCTGGCCGGCATCGAGCGGGTTTACAAATGCGGCGGCGCTCAGGCGGTGGCGGCGGTGGCCTACGGCACGGCAACGGTGCCGCGCTGCCACAAGATCGTCGGTCCCGGCAGCCCGTGGGTGGGTGCGGCCAAACACCTGCTGGCCGACCGCATCGACGGTGGACCGCCGGCCGGCCCCAGTGAATCCATCGTGCTGACCGACGACACCGCTAGCGGCCGGGTCGCCGCCCTGGACCTGATGATTGAGTCCGAACACGGCCCCGACTCTTCGGCCTGGCTGGTGACGCCGTCGCGCCGCGTCGCCGACGAGGCTTTGGCCGCCATTCCCGGCTATTGGGCCGAGATGGGCGACTGGCGCCGCAGCTTTTCCGCCACCGTGCTGTGCGGCGACCAGGGCGGGGTTGTTCTAGCGCCGGACATGGATGATGCCGTGGCCTTCGTCAACGACTTCGCCCCAGAGCATCTGCAAATCCACGCCAAGGACCCGATGAATTACGTCGGCGCCATCCGCAACGCCGGGGAGATTTTGTTGGGCGAGCACACCCCGATCTGCCTCGGCAACTTCACATTGGGGCCGAATGCCGTGCTGCCCACCGGCGCCACGGCTCTGACACGCTCCCCCTTGGGCGTGCACGACTATCTGAAGACCATCGGTCTCGGCTACGTTACCAAGGTTGGCTACGATCGCCTCGCCCCCTATGCCAAGACCTTCGCGACCTACGAGGGCTTCGACGCGCATGCCAACGCGGTATCGGAGCTGCGCGCGAAGGCGTTTGGAGGGTAACGGCACGCCGCGGTGCGCCGGCCGGAGGCCCGATTTCCAGTCGGCCCGGCGCAGCCCGCGTGGAATCCGGGCATTCGGATCGCCCCAATGGGCAGGCTCTCATGCCAAGGGCCCGAAACAAGGACCGGTCGTCGGGCTGCCCTGTTTCGGAGCGCCGAAACCGAACCTGTCGTCAATGCGGGCCAAGGGTATCAGTCTGAGAAATCTCTTGACGGCCTGTCAAAACCACAGGCCACCTCACCGATCCTCGACCGACCGTCGCGTCGCACCCGCCACCATGGGAACTTCCAGTGCGTCCGCCTCCTTCGGTACGAGGGACCATGCGTCCGTGTGCAGCAGCTTGTCAGGCCCGACCAGCATTCCAGTCCACCGGGCCATTGCTTGTTACCGTCCGCAATCCTACCCATTTGACGGAAATGGCGTCACCGTATGACTGTGGTTGAGCGGGCCGTGGCCCCTGCCGAGTCCCGGCGCGGTGCGTAAAGCCCGATCCAGATAGGCCCGCGCCCGCACCACGGCGTCCCGCAACGGGAGGTCCTGGGCAAGCCCCGTAGCGACGGCCGAGGCCAAGGTGCAGCCGGTGCCGTGGGTGCTGCGCGTGTCCACCCGCGGCGACCGGAATGCTTCCTCCGAGCCGCCGGCCTCGATCAGCCAGTCTGTCACCGTGTCGCCAGCCAAATGGCCTCCTTTGGCCAAGACGGCCCGTGGTCCCAAACCGAGGATACGCTGGCCGGCCATGTGCAGCGCATCCGCATCGGTGATGGGCATGCCGGCGATGGTTTCGGCCTCCCTGAGATTTGGTGTGACGATGGCCGCCAGGGGCAGCAGCCGGGCCGTAAGGGCGGCCATGGCATCCGGCGTGAGCAGGCGATCGCCGCCCTTGGCCACCATCACCGGGTCGACCACCACCGGGATGCCGCTGCCAAACGCGACAAGCGCGTCGGCCACTGCCTCGATCACCGCCGACGTCGCCAACATGCCGATCTTAACCGCATCGGCGCCCAAATCCTGCAGCACCACCTTGATCTGAAGGGCAACAAAGTCCGGGTCGACGCCGAACACGGCGTGTACCCGGCAGGTATCCTGGGCGGTCAGTGCCGTGATGGCGGTGGCGGCATAGCCACCGAGCGCGCCGACCGTCTTTATATCGGCTTGGATGCCGGCACCACCGCCGGAGTCTGACCCGGCGATGATCAAAACCCGTCCAGTCATTCCGCCGCCTCCATGGCCGGCGTCGCCCGGCTAACGTCACGGATGGTGGCCGCCAGAGTGCCCACCACCTGGTCAACCAGCACCGGATCGTCCGCTTCCGCCATGACCCGGATCATGGGTTCAGTGCCCGATTTGCGGATCAGCAGGCGGCCGGTCCGGCCGAGCCGAGCCTCGGCATCGGCCACAGCCGCCTGTACCCGGGCATGGTCCAACGGCGTCGCGCCGTCGTCGGTCGCCTCGAACCGGACATTGACCAGGCGTTGCGGCACCGGCTCGAAGACCCGCGCCACCTGGCTCAACGGCCGCCGCCGTTCCTGCATGACAGCCAGCACCTGCAGCCCAGCGAGCAGGCCGTCACCCGTCGTAGCATAGTCACCGAGCACGATGTGCCCGGACTGCTCACCGCCGACATTATAGCCTTCGGCACGCATGCGTTCGACCACGTAGCGGTCACCGACTTTGACCCGCACCAACGACAGCCCATGTTCGTTCAGGCACCGCTCGAGTCCCAGGTTGGACATGACGGTGGCAACCACACCGCCGCCTTTTAGCCGGCCAGCGGCCAGCCAAGCCTGCGCCACCACGCCCATGACCTGGTCGCCGTCGATGACCGCTCCGGTCTCGTCCACCACGATCAACCGGTCCGCATCGCCATCCAGCGCCACACCGATGTCGGCGCCATGATCCAGCACATGACGGCACAATGCCTGGGGCGCCGTGGCACCAACACCGTCATTGATGTTGACGCCGTTCGGTTGATCGCCAAGCGGAATCACGGTCGCGCCAAGTTCGAACAGAATCTTGGGGGCAACGCGGTAAGCTGCGCCATGAGCGCAGTCTAACGCGATCTTCAGCCCATCCAGACGCAGATGACGCGGAAAACTGGCTTTGACAGCCTCGATATAGCGCCCGCTGGCGTCGTCCAACCGTTGCGCCCGCCCGAGCTCGGCCGGATCGGCCAACAGGCCGCCGACCCCGGCGGACACACGCGCCTCGATCGCATCTTCCACAGCATCGGCGAGCTTGAAGCCATCCGGCCCGAACAGCTTGATGCCGTTGTCTTGGAATGGATTGTGCGAGGCCGAGATCATCACGCCGAGATCGGCGCGCAGGCTGCGCGTCAGCATGGCCACCGCCGGCGTCGGCATGGGACCGACCAAGATCACATCCATCCCCATGGAGACGAAGCCCGCCGTTAGCGCCGGTTCCAGCAGATATCCGGACAACCGTGTGTCCTTGCCGATGAGGACCCTGTGCCGGTAGCTGCCGCGCCGAAACTGCAGCGCGGCCGCCATGGCGACCCGCAAGGCCGTCTCCGCGGTCATCGGCTCCGTGTTGGCAGCGCCGCGAATGCCATCGGTCCCGAACAGACGACGCATCATTGATCTCCCCCTGCTGCGCGCGCCCGCGCCGAGCTTGGCTGCGCTGGTTGTCTTTGATGCCTTGGCCAGATGCTATACCGGGGCGCGCAGCGGTGAAACACGCAATGCGGTTAGCCGATCACCGGTCCGGGTTCGGCCGTGCGCAGGGCCCACCAAAAGTCGCAAGCCTGAACGGTCTCGGCACCGTCGTGCACCCGAAGAATATGCACAGCACGGTCCAGCGCCGCCATCCCTCCAGCCAGCGACGCCGGACCGCGCTGCCTGGCGGTTTCCACACCGGTCACGCTGCCCAGAAAACGCTTGCGCGACAATCCAACCAGCACGGCCGTCCCCATGGCCTGGAAGGCGGCGAGGCCTCGCAGCAGGGCCAGGTTATGCGCCACGGTCTTGCCGAACCCAATGCCCGGATCGATGGCGATGCGCGCACGGTCGATGCCGGCGGCACCACAAGCGTCGACCCGCGCAGCCAAAAAATCCAGCACATCGCACACCACATCCTCGTAACGCGGGTTCTGTTGCATGGTCTGCGGCGTCCCCTGCATGTGCATGAGCACCACGGCCACCCCCGTCTCGACGGCCACGGCCAGGCCGTCGGGGTCGCCGGTAAACGCCGTGACGTCGTTGATGATGCGGGCGCCTGCGGCCACGCCGGCGCGCATCACCGGCGCCCGACGCGTATCGATGGACACCACGGCCCCGGCGTCGGCCAGGGCGCGCACCACGGGTATGACCCGGCGCAGTTCTTCCTCGACAGGGACCGGAGCAGACCCCGGACGGGTCGATTCACCGCCGACGTCAAGAATGTCCACCCCAGCCGCGCGCAAACGTTCGCCATGGGCGATGGCCCGGCCCGCATCGAAATGGTCACCGCCGTCCGAGAAACTGTCCGGCGTGACGTTGACAATGCCCATGACGCGCGGCCGGTCCAGTCCGATCCCGGCGAAGGGCGGCCTGGGCGCAGTCAAATCTGCCAGCACCCGACACAGGCGATCGGCCACCGGCGCGGGCTGGGCCAGGAGCCAGGTCGACCAGGTTTCCGGGGTCAGCGGCATCGGCGCGGCCGGGACGGCCGCGGCCGCGCGAACGGTGAGGTGTGTGGCGTGCACCAGGCCGCCAGACACGGGCCAAAACCCCGCGGACGGGCGGTCGGCGGGGCAGATGGTTTCCGGGTGCAGCCACAGACGGCGCGGAACGAGCATGACTCACGGTCCGGCAAAGGGGGAAAGCGGGTTTGGCCGCCGCATCACCGCAGGTCGCGTAGCACCGGCCGGATCAACCGGCGACACGCTGCACCGCCACCACCTGATTGGGCGGAAAACGAAGCCGCGCCGTCGTGCCTTGCCCGGGTGCGGTTCGGATGTCAAGCTCGCCGCCGTGCAATTCCATGAGCGAACGGACGAGCGGTAAACCGAGACCGGTGCCCTGGTGGTGGCGCACCAGGAGATCGTTCGCCTGGCCGAACGGTTCGAGGGCCCGCGCCAAATCTTCGGCGTTCATGCCGACACCGCTGTCGTGCACGGTCACCGTCGTGGCGCCGTGCATATCGACCTCCGCCCCCAGCACCACGCGGCCTCTGGGCAGGGTGAACTTGATGGCGTTGGACAACAGGTTAAGCATCATCTGTTTGACCAACCGTTCGTCGGCCAACAGCGGTGCCAGGCTCTCCGGCAGCATGGCCACCAGCTCGACCTCGCGCTCTCGCGCCTGCCCCTGCATCAGCGCCAGGCAAGCCAGGCCAAGGTAGCGGATGTCGATGGGGTCGCGGCGGATCGTCATCTTGCCGGCCTCGATCTTGGCTAGGTCGAGGAGATCGTTGACCAGCGACAAGAGGTGCGCACCGCTTTTGCGGATGTACTGCCCGTAGGTGGCGTAGATGTCCGCATCTTTGTCACCGAAGATGCGATTCTCGATCATCTCGGCGAAACCCAGGATGGCGTTGAGCGGTGTGCGCAGCTCATGGCTCATCATGGCAAGGAAGTTGGTTTTTGTCTGGTTCGCGGTTTCGGCCTGCACGCGCATGTGCTCGGCTTGGCGCAACGACCGTTCCAGACGGTCGGCAACAGCCGCCAACGCATGCGTCTGTTGCGCCAAACGGGCGTTGTTGTCTTCCAACTCCCGCTCGAACATCTTGCGTTGGGAGATATCGCGCACGAAGGCACTGAAACGATGCACCGCATCGCCACCGATCTCGCTCACCGACAGCTCGGAGGGAAAGACGGAACCATCGGCGCGCCAAGCCAAGTGTTCCTGGCGGCGACCGATCAAGCTGCGGATTGTCGCCACCATGTCCGATCCATGGACGCAGGCGAGCGACGGGATGAGGGAAACCAACGGCTGGCCGTTCAACCCACCTGGCACGCGGCCGAACAGCCGTTCGGCGGCGCGGTTGGCGGACAGAATGGTGCCGTCGGAGTGCAATTGGAGAATGCCGTCCATGGAACTCTCCAGGAGCCCGGTCAGACGCGCCACGGCCGCCTGCTTGGCGCGTACCTGCTCACGCAGGGCGCGTTCGCGCGCCGCGGCGGAGGAGACGTCCGTGATCTGTATCAAACAGCGCCGCGGGCGCTCCGCGCGCTTGACCGACCGCACCAGAATGCCGTGCTCGGGTGGATCGGCCGCGTCGCCGAAAGCTGAGCGCAACGGCAGGGGCGCGCGGTGCAACGACGCTGACAGACTGCGGCTGCGACCATGATTGAGGCACTCGTCGATCGCCACGAGGAGTGCCTGGCTGACCTGACCCGGGAAAAGCTCGTGGAGCCGCCGACCGGTGGCGCTGGCCGGGGCCACACCGGTGCGCCGGGCGATCCACTCGTTCCAAAGGGCGATGCAACCGTCTTCGGTCAACACGATGATACCGACCTCAATGAGATCGGCCATGGTCAAACACGATGACGAACCGCTGCCGGGTGGATCGGAGGCCGATTCAAACATCACGCATCCCGAAACGACAGGACAATTGCCTCCACGGCCCGACGCAACGCACCGGCCGCCTTGAGGTCGAGCACGAAAAGGATGTAACCACCGAGTGAGCGTTCTTGGATCTGGAAATCGATACGAAGCAGCAGAAGGTCACTCTGCCCTCGCGAAATCATGGTGGCGCAAAGCTGTTCAGGCTCGCCACCGAGCAAGAACGGAATACTGCTGTCGATCTCGTTGGCAATCAGGTCCGCCAGACTGCCGATACAGGCATTCAGGACGATGTTGCCGACCTCCAGCAACGCTTCGCGTTCCATCTCGGTCATATCGTCGATTTCGTCCGGGTTGGGCACGAGCGACCGAGCCAGCTCGAGGCTCTCCCGCTCCGGAAACAGCAGCAATGCGTCGCCTTCGATGGTGCCGAAGAACGACTGGCGAATGCCGCTGATGCGACCATCGCAGCTTTGGCGCAAGAGGGCCGGCAATGTGTCGCGCGAAACCACGTCCAACGTCGGAACGTTCAGCACCACTTCCGTGCTACCGAGCGCACTCAACGCTGCTGCCGCGCGGTTCACGCTGATGTTGAAAATCTCCACCACCGCATCGGTGATCTCCGCCGAAAAATCGAACCGGCCATCCATCACGTCACCGTCGCGCCGTCGGAGAAGAACGCCAGCACCTTCTGTTCCGTCAAGGGTTTGCCGATGAAGTGGAGGCCGGCATCGGCGGCCCGACGCTGTAGCGGCTCCTGCACATTGGCCGTCACGAGCGCCAGAACCGCATCCGGGAAGCGCGCCTTGATGCGGCCGGCCAGTTCGATGCCGCGTGGACCAGGCATATTGTGATCAATGGTACAGAAGGCGAGATCGTTTAACGTTTCGATCAACGCGACGGCCTGGTCGCCGCTCTCCGCCTCTAAAACGCTGATGTCGGGCAGGGCCTTCAGGGCGAAGGTGCGAATCATCATGCGGGC
This sequence comes from Azospirillaceae bacterium, assembly GCA_028281465.1. Lineage (GTDB taxonomy): Bacteria > Pseudomonadota > Alphaproteobacteria > Azospirillales > Azospirillaceae > JANQJV01. Next base: position 24,590 of record JANQJV010000328.1, read on the forward strand.
CAAGCGCGAGTCGTCAATGATCAGCAACGTTGGGCCCATGGGCCGATCCCCCGCAAAGCACGGTAAACGCAGGACCGGCGGACGCCGGCGGCACGCATCGAGCCTCAGAACACTGTCGGTGGCCGCAGGCTATTCCATGCAGCCATGCCGATCAAAAACCTTTTTCGGCTTGCGGCAATGCCGTCGGCCTGCTCCGCTCGCGACATGGCCAAAGCAGTCAAGACTCGGCTCCACATCCCAGAACCAATCGCCGCCGGGACCACGGTGATTCTGAGCCCGGCGCAGAGCCACCATGTGCGCACGGTCCTGCGGCTGCGCCCGGGCGACCCTGTCGCCGTGTTCAACGGCCGGGACGGAGAATGGCGCGCCGTGGTGGAGGACGGCGGCAAGCATGCAACCACCGTCGTGGTTGACCGGTCTCTACGCAGCCAGACAACGGAGCCCGACGTGACGCTGCTGTTCGCGCCGGTCAAGCGGCTGCGCATCGACTATCTGGTGGAAAAGGCGACTGAACTGGGCGTAGCACGACTCATACCGGTGCTGACCGCGCGCACCGACGTGGCGCGACTCAATGCCGAGCGGCTGGTCGCCCATGCCGTGGCCGCGGCGGAACAAAGCCACCGGCTCAGCGTGCCAAGGGTGTTGCCGCCGCACCGCCTGAAGGACATAGTTGATATGTGGAATCCGCAAATTCCGCTGTTCGTCTGTGCGGAATTTGGCCCAACCCGGCCGATCTTGGCCGCTCTGGCGGACTCAACAACCGGCGCGGCCGGTCTGCTCACCGGACCGGAAGGAGGATTTGCCGAGACGGAGCTTGACGCCCTGCGCGCCCTGCCATTTGTTGTTGCCGTCCGACTGGGCCCTCGCATCCTGCGTGCCGAGACGGCGGCTCTGGCCGCCCTTGCATGTTGGCAAGCATGCTGCGGAGACTGGCGGACGCCTGCGGCAGGCACCGACGGCGACGGCGCGGCGCCCTCCCCCCAGGCCCGGCGCACCGACCCACAACGAGAGAGCCACGACTGATGTCCGGTCCTCCCGCCCAGCCCGGTCAACCGATCAGCGATCCGCGAGAGCTCACGGCCTATCTGGAGGCCGGCTGCAAGCCACAGGCGGATTGGCGCATCGGCACCGAGCACGAAAAATTCGCCTACCGGTTGTCCGACCTGCGCCCCTTGCCATACGATGGACCTGACGGCATCCGTGCCGTGCTGGAGGCCTTGCGGCACCAGTTCGCTTGGGAACCGATCTACGAAGGCGAGTTCCTGATCGGTCTCAGCCGAGACGGCTGCACGGTGTCGCTCGAGCCGGGCGGCCAGGTCGAACTGTCCGGCAAGCCGCTGGCCACGCTGCACGAGACCTGCGAGGAGGTGAACGAACACCTGCGCCAGGTGAGAATGGTCGGTGAGCAACTTGGTGTCGGCATGATCGGCCTGGGCTTCCAACCAATCTGGACGCGCGACCAGACTCCTTGGATGCCCAAAGGCCGCTACAAGATCATGCACGCTTATATGCCCAAGCGCGGCGGACTGGGGCTGGACATGATGACGCGCACGTGCACCGTGCAGGTCAACCTGGATTTCAGCAGCGAAGCCGACATGGTGCGCAAATTCCGTGTCGGCCTTGCGTTGCAGCCAGTGGCCACTGCGCTGTTCGCCAATTCGCCGTTCGTCGACGGCAAACCAACCGGCTTTCAAAGCTACCGAGCCCATGTGTGGACCGATACCGACCCGGACCGCTGCGGAGACCTGCCGTTCGTGTTCGAGGACGGCTTCGGCTTTGAGCGCTACGTGCAGTATGCACTGGACGTCCCGATGTATTTTGTCTACCGGCAAGGGCAGTACATCGACGTCTCCGGACAGTCGTTCCGAGCGTTCCTGGACGGCAAACTGCCGAGCCTGCCCGGAGAACGGCCACTGATGACCGATTGGTCGGACCATCTGACCACCTTGTTCCCCGACGTACGCTTGAAGAAGTTCTTGGAAATGCGCGGTGCCGATGGTGGGCCGTGGCGTCGGTTATGCGCCCTGCCGGCCCTCTGGGCCGGATTGTTGTACGACACAGTTGCCTTGGATGCCGCATGGGACCTGGTCAAGGGTTGGACGTTGGAAGACCGGTCCTATCTGCGCCGCGAGGTGCCGCGGAGCGCGCTGGAAACGCCTTTTCACGGCCGCACTGTGCGCGAACTGGCGCGCGACGTCCTGGCCATCGCCCAGCAGGGCTTGCGCCGCCGCCGGGCCGTTGATGGCTTGCGCGACGACGAAACCCATTACCTAGACACATTGTTTGCCTCCACCGGCTCGGGCCACACGCCGGCCCAATGGCTGCTACAGCACTATTACACCGATTGGAACGGCCGCGTGGAACCGGTTTTCCGAACCTTCGCCTATTGAGACTTCGGTCGGTTTGGCCACGGAATACAAAGGGCACAGATGACAGGGTGTACAGGCGACAGACGGCGGAGCAAAGGCGGAGCGATGCGCGCAGGGCAAAACAGGCAAGCGGGCAGGTTTGGGGCCTGGACTCGTGGTGTTTTAGCGGGCGCATTGGGATTGCCGCTGCTGGGAAGTTGCATCGGGTTCGAGGGTGCCCCCCTGTCGCCGCAGCCGTCGGTAGCGCCGCCGGCTGTGGACTCTCACCTGCCCCCAGCGCTGCGGCCGATTCAGGGCTCGACCATCACCGTGGTGCGCAACGCGGTGATCTTGACGCCCGGCGAAGCGGCGGCGGCAACGCAAGAGCGCTGCCGCGCCCAAGCCCCGGCCTTCGCCGTGCCGACATGCCTGGAGATCGCCCAGACCGTGGCGACGGGGCGCGACCCAGGTCGGGGACGCCCCATCACCGAAGGCCTGCGCCCGGGCGATGTAATTGTACAGGGCCCATGGCCAGACCGTTTGGCCTTGCGCCGGGAGAATGGCGAAACGCGCGTGCTGCGCTACCCCGCCGTCCCCAGCGAAATCGTCAACGTCTCGGTGATCGGGCCATAGGATCACCGCTTGCATTTCGTGGCCCTTGCAAGCGGCGGGTACACTGGCGTATGATCCGCGCTTTCCCCGCCCCCGCGGGGCCAACGGCGATCGCCGTCCGGAGAGGTGGCCGAGTGGTTTAAGGCGCACGCCTGGAACGCGTGTATAGGGGAAACTCTATCGAGGGTTCGAATCCCTCTCTCTCCGCCAGGAGCGCTGGGTACGGTCGTCGAACATTCTCTCGATGTTTGGGGCGTTATTTGACCGTGTTCTGTTCCCAGATTGGTGCGCCTTGCGTTGATACCGGCGATCATCGGCCAGCTTTCACCGCCGGTTATAATTCCGACCAGCGTTCACCACACTTTTGTGCATCGCCAGCGCTCTGATCGATCGAGTTTGCGCGTCGTTTTCTGCCGTTCCCGACCAGATCACGCTTGACATCGACAACGCGTTCGATGCCGTGCATGGTTGTCAGCGACTTTGGTTGTTTAACACTCACTATGACGCGTATGGGTTCCAGCCGATCGTGGTGTTCGACGCCTCCGGCCGCGAGATCGTCACGGTGCTGAAACGGTTGATCCTAAATCCGGGAGTTGAGAAGCGTAGGCCTGACGTACAGACTCGAAACTGCGTTGGTTTTTCGCTCGACTCAAAATGCTTCGAAATTGAGAAAACCCTCGCAAAATCAATTCGATAGCTTCCAACTCCCGGATTTAGGTTGATTGGCCGCATCCGGGGAAACCGGCCAAGACAACTGACTCTGCACGGAAAGATGAGCCGGACGATGGGTTGCACGACGGCGACCACCGGCAACCGCCAACAGGGCGTTGGAGCGCCGGCATCGCAGGGAAACAACACCGGCGCAGGTAGGTCCTATTGCTGTTCCAACGATGCAGCGCCAATGAACGGTTGGGCTTCGGTGTCAATTGTTCCCCAGAAGCTGCAGTCTGATGTTGTATACGGAGTGATCGGCTGACCCAGATTGGCATTGTTCAACTGGAACACCGTCTGAGACGTGGATCCACCCCAAGGCTGCCAACCACTTATTGGTGACGAGGACGGATTTTTTGCGAAATTGGCCCAAGCCGTGTTCATGATCGCGGCTAAATCCTTGTCGGCAGTGTCCGGATCGTTTGAGAGCGTTAGGGCGTGGAAGGAATTGAACACGTAGGGCAGTTCAGCGCCGTGACAGACATTGCCGTTATTCGTCCCCGGTCCATTGTTGGACCCGCAGAGCGGCTGCTCGGCGTCGGGAGGATCGGTGATGTATACAGACGACACTTCGGTGAATGCGTATGCCCATGCCGTCTGATCTTGGGGACCCTTGATTGCCAGGTTGCCGCAGACAAAGGCATAGTCTGTCAGGAGATCAGCCAAAGCCGTATAGGGTCCAGCTTCAAACCCGTAATTGACTGGACCGCTTCCACTATACTTGTTGTTAAAGAAGATATTTACCGAGCGCGTTCCGAATGCCGCTCCGACGCCAGCATCATAGACAGCACTCGGGTCAGCCGTGCCAGATTCATAAAAGGCATCCGCAAATGGCACTCCCTCGTTTGCGTTGAAACCAAACATCAGCCGCACGCCGGTATCCGCCTCGAGTGCCGTCGAAGGCTGCTCCGTGATGAACGTGCCATCTAATATCGGCGCAAAGGGGAGCAGACCAGGCAGATGAACCTCAAGAATAACCTCAACTGCCGCCGAGCTTGGTCCACCCTGAGTATAAAGCCCTTGGGCATCAAGAATCTGCTGTGCCGACGGGGTTGCGGTCAGAGAAGTTGCTGGTGGGCCGCATTCGGTCGGTCCATTGATCCCCGCATTGATCTCTGTATTGATGCATCCGATGATGGCGGCTGCTTCGATTTGGGCGACACTCTGTCCTGAAGACGGAAGGGTCGCGGTCGGATACCGGTAGCCTAGCGGGTTGCTCTCCATGATCGCTTGATTGAAGAGCTGCGTCGAGGCGACGGAGGGGATGGACGTTGCGAGAAGACCGACGGACATCGCCCCAGCGCTCTCACCGAAGATCGTCACGTTCTCCGGATTGCCTCCAAATGCTCGGATATTGGCTTGAACCCATTGCAGCGCCGCAATCTGGTCCGAAATGCCGAAATTCCCGCCATTGAATGGTGGCGATGACGGATTCGCAACCGTCCCGTCGGGATTTACATACAGCGCACCAAATGCACCCAGGCGGTAGTTGAATGTCACTAAGACGACGTTCTGGTCTGCAGCAAAGACGGTCCCGTCATAGACGGGCTGGCTGCTGCTGCCGAAGACGAACGCACCGCCATAGATGAACACCATGACAGGATACGGGTCCCCAACTGTCCCGTTTGTGTTCCCCGGCTGGGGCGTCCAGATGTTGAGATAGAGGCAATCTTCATCCGTACTCCTAATGCCGACTATGTTCTCAGCCTCCTGCGGGCAAGAAGAGCCGAAGTCGGTTGCCGGGGTTTCGTCGGGATAACTGGTCACAAGCACCGGCGCCGACCAACGGTCGGCTGTCGCATACTTGATCCCCTGGTACACATAGGCTTCTTCCGGTGAGATGGGTGAGGGTGTCGAGTCACCGCAAAATGAACCGCTCGCCTGTTCGCCGTCTCCCAGTTGCACCTTGAATTCGCAGCTCGGCTCCTGTGCCAAACCGGAACCGAGGACAAAGCTCATCAAGAGTGTTGCCGCGGCGACAGTGGCCACCGACCTTGCTAAGGCCGCACGACAATTAAGCAATAGACGCAGATCGATCATTGCCTTGATCTCCTTCAGTGGGGTCATCAGAAGATTGGTTGTGTCAAAGATGGCAGTTGGGGAACCGGCTTCTTCGACAAACCGGGTTGGGCATTGGTATCGGTACGAGGTTTATGGGACAGGAAACTGCCAACCATAGATGTTGCCCCCAGAAAGCTTGTAGGGTCGATCATCTCGAAACCTCCAGGTTGGTTGCGCGAACATTGTGGGTCATCATTGACTGAGTGGTTTTCAGTTACTTTTTCTGAAGTTCCCGCTGAGGCCCGTACAAGCCTCAGCTCTCAAGACCCAAAAAGAATGGAATATCATTACACTGATCATAATTTGCCACGGAATTTATGCCTGTCTATATCAGCATTATAATATACATATAATAATATGAATTGAGGAAGTTTTGATTTTTATTGTCTCGTAATGAACGGTATGAATTGCAGAATGAGTCACAGAATTTGATGATCAACCATAAGTTCATATCACTTACATTGCGTTATAGTTAGATTCACGGGGTTGATATTTTCGAGATTTAACATTTTATCCGAACTATGACGCCAATCATGGTGAGGTGTGAGATGCATCAGAACTATAGGTTACAGCGCATGATCAAAGCACCCATCAAATTCAGACAAAATGCGACCAATTGAATCATCTGGATATATCAGATTTATTATTATCTGGTACTCAGATAAATCAAATCGTCACCAATAATAGGGAGTATCGATTCACAATTACCGGAATCCGGTGAGAAGTTAACTTTGACCCAACTTGAACACTGATTTTATTTAAGATTTTGATTTGATTGATAAAATGGGATAAATCACGGGAGCGTGACACCACGGCGCGGGCGGCCCTGGCGTCTTTTGATCGGCTTGGCGGCGGGCGCGCACGGGGTCGGCGGGCCGGTGGCGCTGAGCGTCTGGATTTTAGCCGGCAAAGCGAGACGCAAGGCCTTGAATAGGGGCGGTACGGCGCCGGTCGCCTCGGTCCGCAACCGCCAGTCTTTGCCATCCTTGTCGATCACGACTTCCTGCAGACGATCAAGGTCGCGCAGCATGTCGGTCCACCCCGGCGTGAAGCCGGCTTCGGCACAGCGGTCCTGGAGCTCCTTGCGCAGCACCAGGGCGAGGAACGAGCAGAACACGTGGCCACGGATAGCGGCGTCGGAGGAGTGGAAGATCGGCCGGGTGTGCAGCAGCGCTTTGGCGGTGCGGAACAGCTCTTCGATCTGGAGCAGGTCGCGATACCCCAGCACCGCCTGCAGCGGCATGATCCGGGCGTTGGTGCGCAGCACGAAGATGCCGTCGTAGCGCGCCTCGTCGGCCAGTTTGCCGGCGTCGATTTCGAACGCCGGACCGGCGGTCTCGCCGCCCTGGCGGCGAACCCG
>JANQJV010000054.1 GCA_028281465.1 Azospirillaceae bacterium
GGCTTCCAGCCGGCCCGGACCACGCCCAGCGGTCGGCCGCCAAGATGGCGGCGGTCCAGCCGACAAGGATGCCGGCGCTCCTCGTTCAGCGGCGAAACCGAACCTGTCGTCAATGCGGGCCATGGGTACTACGCTGCCAAAGACTATCTCTCGTGCATGCTTGATGTCTGGCCGGCCATTCGCCGATGCAGAAACCGCATCGTGTGCTTTGCAAGGTGCCCGGTAGGCCCGTTTCCGCCGCCCCCTGAGCGATGATTGCCATCATCCCAGTCCCGGCGGTTGGCTGCTACCACATTGATTTTGAGAAGCTTTTCACAGCAACGAAGCAGTTCTGAGCCAAGTCAAAAGCCAACGCACAACGCCGTTTCAGGTCTGTACGTCAGGCGTACGCCTCTCAGCGGCCGAATCTAGCCACTTGATTTTTCAACAAATCGTCGTCGCAGATCGACTCAATCTGCTCGGGATTTGCGCTCGCTGGTGCATCGCGAGGCGTCATACCACCGGCCCGAAACACTGACCAGTCCTCGGGCCGCCCTGTTTCGGAGCGCCGGCATCCTTGCCGGCTGGACCGCCGGCTTCCAGCCGGCCGCCAAGATGGCGGCGGTCCAGCCGGCAGGGATGCCGGCGCTCCTCGTTCAGCGCCGAAACCGACCGTGGCATCAATGCGGGCCATGGGTATCAGTGGAAAGCACCCGGAGAGAAACGGCAGTCCGTAGGATAACCAACCTGCTTCGACAGGTGATCGTGGCGCGCCTGCGACCGCATGGTCGCAGGCATAGCGAAAGAATAATGTGCAATCAGCAATCAAAATGTCATTAAAAATAACGTATTGAGGAATCTGATCTGCTCCCAATCAGTCGTTTCAGCAATTCCACCCCCTCAAATTCGAGCCATCATGCAGCCTGATCCCGTGTCATACACGTCCCACAAAACTCGCGGTTGACCAGCCTGGCCGTGTCCATCTGGGATATGGCGTGAGCTATGCCATTGATTTCTTTTTAATACCACTGCTCATTGTTAAAAAAAATTAATATTGCAGAGACAAAGATCATCATGATATCAAGCTTACATTGATCAGGTGAAGGGATCATAATTATGAATCGATCAGATCAAATCAATTACCACAAGGATTGCATTCACTGTGGTGGCGAAAGCATGGTCCGACAGAGGCGATGCGCGGTCTCGGCTCAATACCGGATGTGGCAGGCCGGTGTATGGAGAACGTCATTGAAAGATAATGCACACTTATTCCCCAAGAGGATTCATGAATTTATATGATTCAGATAAAAATTTTTCTGTGGTGGAATTTATCATGTCAATTGCTTTAGTTTAGAAGAAAAATACAAGCACTGGATTGGTGCGCTGACGGCAGGAAATCGGTTGAGAGGGCGGGACAATGGGGTCGATTGATACCAACGGACTGGACGTGGCTCGGGACGATGTCTTGGTCGGCATTGTCGATGGCATGCCCGACATACATTGTCCCGGTTTGGCGGGCGCTTCCTTGATGATCGAGCATTTGGTGGCGCCGCCGTTCAAGGGCGGTTTCGATCGTCATGGCACGGAAATCACCAATCTGATCCTAGGCGCTTCCTCTGTGCGTCCCGGGATCGCGCGTGGGGCGACGGGGCTGATTCTGCCGGTGTTTTCCGAGATCAGCCCGGAGACGGGCACGCGCGTCGCCTCGCAGGTGGATGTCGCCCGGGCCCTTGGCATCGCAGCCCTGCGCGGCGCCGCCATCGTCAACGTCAGCGCCGGACAAAAGGCGTCGACGGTGGAGGCTGGGCATCATCTCGAACAGTCGCTCGCTTTGTGCGAAGATCGCCGGGTGCTGGTGCTGGCGGCCGCGGGTAATGATGGCTGTGCCTGCCTTCATGTGCCCGCGGCCGTGGCCACGGTGTTGGCGGTCGGCGCCACCGACGTCAACGGATTACCGCTCGAGCTGAGCAATTGGGGCGCCGCATACGGCAGGCATGGCCTGTTGGCCCCGGGCCAGGACGTCGAGACCGTGGGCGCGGAGGACCGGATCGTGAGGCGAACCGGGACCAGCTATGCCACCGCCATTGTCTCGGCGGTCGCCGCCCGGCTCTTGGCCACCGCGCGCAACGCCGGCTACGCGATCGCCCCCACCGACATCCGGTCGATCCTGATCGAAAGCGCCGATCCGTGTGATGCGGCGGCCTATGGCGATTGCCAGCGGTTCCTGTCGGGCCGGCTGAACGTACAGGCGGCGCTGCAGCTCTTGCACGAGACGGGGCGGGGTACACCCTCGCCGCCCCGGTCCGTCATGCCGTCGGGCGATCCGACGCACGACGCCATTCCAGAGGGTCATGTCAGTCAAAAACGGATGGAGGATTTGATGACGCAAGCGGATCACGCCGGCGCTGCCGTGGAGAATGCGACGGCGCTGGAACAATCGGACAGCCCTTCGCCCACCAGCGATACGGCCCTGGTCCCAGCCGTTGCGGCGGCCCCTCTCGTTGACACGGTCCCGGTGGTCGCCGCGGCTCCGGCCGTAGAGACCAGCGAAGCGCCATTGGTGCAGTCGGCGTGTGCGTGCGGCGGCGGCGGTACGCCGCCGCAGCTGGTGTATACGATCGGTTCTCTGTGGTTCGATTTCGGCACCGAAGCACGCTACGACGCCATCGTGCAGGCGATGGGCGACACGGTTGCGGCCAATACCCCCAGCCGGCTGTTCGCCTTTCTGTCCGAGAACCTGGAGTACGCAACCGGCATCACCTTCATCCTGATGCAGGATCAGGTGCCGGTGTACGCCATCCAGCCCATCGGCCCCTTTGCCGAGCGCATCTATCAGCAAATGCTGGGCGCGATGGCGGCCGCCATCGAAGAGGGCGGTGAGCTGCAGCGCGTGTCCATCCCCGGCATCGCCAAGGGCACGACCCGCCTGATGAACGGCATGGTGCTGACGGTGATCTACCCGGACCTGCGCGGCTTGGTGCAATGGAAGCCGATGGACATCGTGAGCTCGGCCAAGGCAGCAGCCGGGACCAAGAGCCTCGAGGACGAAACGATACTCAACTTCCTGGTCCGCGTTTACGACAGTCTGCGCAATTTCGGCATGAGCCCGGAAGACCGCGCCATCAACTACTCGGCCACCAATGCCTATCAGGTTGCGCGCGTGCTGCAGGACGGCATCAGCCGGCGCCTCGAACTCTACGGCATCGATGTGCGCAAGAGTCCGATCTGCCGTCCCGACTCCGATTGCTGGGATGTGCAGCTCAAGCTGTTCGATCCCGAGAACGAGCGGCGCGCCGCCCGGTTCTATCGCTTCACCGTCGATGTCAGCGAAACCCTGCCCGTCACCGTTGGCCCCGTTCGCACCTGGTCGGCCCCGGTCGGCGCCGGGTGGTGATGCCTTTTCGCTCGGCGTGACTCGCGCCGAGCCCTGGTTCGGTCGGGACATGCGGCTCGACCGGAGAACGGTCGGGACCTTCCGGCCATAACTTTGCAACAGGAGAGAGAGACATGAACACCAACACCGTCAAGATCACCATGAAGTCGCCGTTGCAAGCTCTGCCGGTCAAGCGCGACCGTTTGATCGGCGGTGACGTCGGTCAGGTCGGCCAGAGCCTTGAGAAGTGCAACTGCCCGCACCTGTGCGCCGGTTATTGCCTCTTGGGCCATTGCATCGGTGCCTGCATCTGATGCCCGTGAATAGATGACATCGCCGGTCGCCGGTGTTGTCATCCAGCCCTGTCGCGGTCCCGGTTGGGCGTTCCGTCGTCGACAAACCGGAACCCGACAGGGCTGTAGTGCCAATACCTGTCATGGGCCGATCGACGTCGCCTCCGGCCGATCAACAGCCGGCGTCTCGAACTCTACGGCATCGATGTGCGCAAGAGTCCGACCTCCCGCCCCGACTCCGATTGCTGGGATGTGCAGCTCAAGCTGTTCAATCCCGAGAACGAGCGGCGCGCCGTCCGGTTCTATCGCTTCACCGTCGATGTCAGCGAAACCCTGCCCGTCACCGTTGGCCCCGTTCGCACCTGGTCGGCCCGGTCGGCAGCGGGTGGTGATGCCTTTTCGCTCGGCGCGAGTCATCTCATCCTTGTCTGATTGCCCAGCAAGGATGAGCGACGGCGCGGTCGACTACATCGGCGTTC
>JANQJV010000395.1 GCA_028281465.1 Azospirillaceae bacterium
CAATGCGGACCATGATTTGCTGAAAAAACAAAGAATTAGGGCGAGATCCGCGAAATAGTGTGAGCGGAAAACACGCCCGCCCGAGCCTACCCGGCCAAAGGTCGTCCCACGATCGGCGCACTGGACCGGCCCAGGACGAAACGCTGATAAACATAGCCAATGGCTACCAAGGCCAAGCCCAACCCGAAGAACGACAACACGCGCAGCAATCCGGTCAAGGCCGCCATGTCGAACACGAACACCTTGCCGACCGCCAGCATGACCACGCCCAACGACGCTTGCCGCAGGCGGCGATCGCCAAATGCCAGACCGGCGACCAACAAGGCCGCCCCGTAGACGAGCCAGGCCATGGAGTACGCATACCACTCACCCGTACCAGTGGTCTGTCCCATATGCAAATCCGGCGCTTGGAATGCGTGACGCACCTCCAGGCTGACGAAGGTGAACGCCAGCACGACGCCGAGCCAAAAGGCCAAACCGGCCGTCCGGTCGTACCCCAAGGTGTGCAGCCGACGGCTGAACAGGAAGCCGAAGAGGGCCGGCACGCCATAGGCAAGCACGAGCAGGTTCAACCCGGGCAGGCCACCGACCGGCTCGCCCGACCACAAAGGATTGTCCACCAGCGCCTGCACCACGACGACATGAATGGCCGCCACACCGGCGAGCAGGCGCCAGGCCCAGCACAACACCACGCGGTCCGTCACTGCAGGCGCCAGCGACAAACCATAGGCCAGGCCAAACCAAACCACTGACTGCAGACTTTGCTCGAACAGCCCATACTGAGGTGTGTCGAGTGCACCGGTCACCAGCGCTCGCACCTGCAACGTGACCAGCACGGTGACGAACAGCACTGTCCCGGCCTCCAGAAGCTTGACCAGGGCATCGTCGGCACGGCCGCGAAACATGCGGGCCGCCGCGAAGAACGCCACCGCCGGAATGCCGTAGCCATACAGCAGCCAGTTCAGGCCCGGCACCGCTCCGAGCGGATAATCGAGCACGTCGTAGTTGAACACCAGACGAACCACCACGGCACCGGCCACCACCACGGCCACCGGCCGCAACGCCACCAGGTCCAGGCGAGCCGAAATCCATGCCAAGGCCGGCAGCAGCAGCGACAAGGCAACGGTCAGCTCGGCCTGTCGCAACGACAAGCTGGCGCCCAGACCGATGGCGACGAAGACGGCGGCGGCATAGATGCCAAGCGCCACGGTCATGCCCGCGCGGTCGCGGTGCCGGCCGACCACGCCGGCCGCCAGCAAAGCAAGACCAGCCAGGCCGAGCGCCAGAACGGCCCAGGTCAGATCGACTTGGAATGCTTCTATCTGCCAATACGCCGCCACGAACAGGGCCAATGGCAGAGTGACCGATAGGCCGGCCCACACCCCTGGACGCCGGGCGCCCCAAAGAGCGGCAAAGCCGGCCAAACCGAACAGGGCGCCGAAGCCGGCCATCACCCCCAGATACTCCGTGGCCAAGATCGGAAACGGCGGATCGACCGTGCCGACCGCAACCCGCCCTTCCTCCAACCGATAGGCCGGTTCGAACCAGAGATCGGCGGGCAAGTCCCAGGACAGGAGCGCCACCGCCGATGCACCACCGGCGACGACCGCAAGACCATCCAGACCCTGGTCGCGACGCGCCAGACCCAACAGCAGCAAAGCGAAACCGGCCAGGACGGTCAAGGATGCCGGGCCGTGCTCACCGAACCAGGTCAGGAACACCATGAATACACCGACCGTGACGGCCGCCGCCCAGCCAACGATCGGAAAACACCCGCCCGGTGTGGCCGGCACCGTCTCTCCGGCAGCCGGCAACGCCGCCGGACGGCGCGGTATCAAGGCCACAAATAAGCAGACGATGCCGATCAGGAAAACCCCCAGGGTCGGCACGTCCTCCTGGCCCGGTTGCGACGCCTCGACCATCCAAAGCAACACCCAAAACCCGACGCCGACCAGCACCGACCATGCCAGCCAGGTCCACGCCGTCGACCGGACCACCAGGAGGCATGCGGCGGAAACGAACAGGAGATAGGAGAACAGCGCGACCGCCGAGGGGGCGTCGCCGGCGGTCAGGGCGGGCGTCACATAGGCGCCCACGAGGCCGAGCAAAGCGACGAAGGGGCCCTGCCGCAGCGACAGCAGAACGCCCCCCATGCCGATGCCGGCCAAAAGGACAAAGGTCACGACGGGCAAAAGCAGGGCATACAGCGCATAAGCAGCATACACGCTGGCGAAGGCGGCGAACAGACCACCGGCTGTCACCGCCGGCGGCACATAGTCGGTGTGCCCGAGCATCGCCCCGACCTGGGCCCGCCGCGAGCCGTGCAGCAAGACTTCGCCGCCGGCTACCAACAGCAAGCCGACCCCCAATCCCAGGCTGACCCGGACCCACGGCACCAACCAACCTTCATCCATGGCGTGGCGCACCAAGAAGGCCCCGGCCAAAGCGATCGCCAGCGCGCCGAGCCAGACGAACCAGCGCGAGGTCAGGTTGGCTTCATAACGGACCTTCCCGCGAGAATGATGGTGGATCGTTAAATTTCAACACGTTAAGATGCGACTCGAAAGGATTGTAGTCACTAATATGGTACAGAAAACCCA
>JANQJV010000396.1 GCA_028281465.1 Azospirillaceae bacterium
GGCGTCGGCGCTCCGGGATGTGGCCACGACCCGCCCAGAGGTTCATCCTCTGCGGGTCGGGCGGTAGCACGGTGTGGAACTGATACCTGCCACCGAAGGTCGGTCGCCAGAGCGTTTTTCGCGAACCAGTGTGAGCGGTCAATGCCCGAGCGGCTTCGGTTGCTGACACGACCGGCTGCGGATAAGCGCCGACCAGGTTGCGTGTCGACTCTGGCCGCCGCCCGGCGCGATCGACGATGCAGCGGCGCGTCGACCACCATTGCCCAATGATCGTGCGGGATGGCCGCCAGGGCGGCGCAACAAACAGCGCCGGATGCAGCCGACCACCTGTCGAGCCCATTCCCAGGAGGTCAAGTCCGTGGTCGGCGCAGCAAGAGTTTGTTGACGCCATTGAGAGCGACGTAGAGCTGTTCGAACTGCGTCTGGAATGTTGGCCAGTCCAAGGCTTCGCCGGTGTCCTGGGCAATCGCAGTCCTGATCTCGCCCAGGCTCATCCGGCCGTCGATGCGCTGCAGCATTTGGCCTGCCAGGCGGGGCAGGGGCAGTACCAGACTGGTGCCGTGCAGGTCCGCCTTCATGCGACCTCCGGTCGGCACCGATCGGGCCACCACCTTGCCATCGAATTCGCGCAGCACCGGCACCCAGTCTGGACCGTCCGGTACAGCCACCGCACCGGCGGCTTCGGTCGTTCGTTTCAGGTAAACGATGTGCTTGGTCATGGTGCCGGCGATGCGTTCGGCCCAGGCAGCCCGTTCCAAGGATGGCAGCGTCTCGAGGGGCTTCAAGACACGTGGATCGTTCACGTAGGAGCGCGGTTCGTAGCGGGCCGGCTCGATCAGGCCGGTGATGGTGAAGCCGCAGTCGGCGCACAGCGTGGCCAGCTCCAGGATCGTGTACGGCCGGTCGTGGCTGTGCAGGAGTAGGTCATAGAAGCCGGCATCGGATTGTTGGTGGTCGGATAACAGAGGGTTGCGACGGAAACAGTGGCTCTCCGGTATTTGTCGCAGCACGCGCCGGCCAAGTGCGACTTGGTCGGCTGGCGAGAGGCCGTCGACCAGGGGCCGCAGCGCTTCTTGCAATGGATAGACCCCGGATCGGCCATGGGGGGCGTAGACCATAAGGCCGATGCCGCCACCGGGGGCGAGCACCCGGTCGAGCCCGCGCAGGCCCTCCGCCGGATCGTCCAGATGGTGCAGGACACCGCAGCAGTCGATGTAATCGAAGGGGCCGGTTTCGTTTGGTGGTAACGGACTGTTCGGTGTGCCCAGCGCCAGCAACGATCCACGGTGGAAGCGCAGGTTGTGGAGACCGCGCACCTCGGCCCGCGCCTTTGCGACAGACAGGGACGCCGAGGACAGGTCGAGGTAGGTGATGCGTCCTGCCGATCCGGCATCGATGAGTTGTTGTGCCAGCATGATGGTGGCGTCGCCAGTGCCACCGCCGGCAACCAACACGCGAACCGGTGTCTCTGGCAGCAATGCGCCGGCGAACACGTAATGGTTGAGCTCGTCCAAGTGGCTCGGCGAGCCGGTGATCAGCCGTTTCGTCTCATCTCCCGGATCACGGGTCGGGTAGGGATAGGATTCGTACTGGGCACGCAGGCGGTCGGTCATGGCATTCGGCGGCGGCACACAGGTCGGGCAGTCGTCGCCCCGGTTTAGAGACCTGTACCAGCCGGTGCAACGCCGTTGCGTCGGCCGCCGTGGCCCGTTCAAGCCCGGTCCTGTCCGGCCTTGTCAAGAAGGGCGGGCACGGATGCGACGGGTTGGGCACACCAAAAGGTCGTGCCCGCGGTCGAGACCGGTCCACCGTGGCCGTCGTGGTTCCGGGTGCTCCGGCCGATCCAGCGTCGCACGTGGGCCAGGCCGTGGTCCCCCTCCTCGCTCGTTCGCGCCAGAAGCGGCATGTCCATGGCCTGGCTCTCACCAGTCGGGTGACGGGGGGCCGCCGGCAGCGAATTCGGTCAGCCGGCGCCGGGTTGCCGGCGAGGTCTCGTCCGGTAAGGCATCCAGCGAAAAAAAAACGGCCGCCACCACCTCCCGACCATCCGGCTTGGGCGTACCGTGCCACTGCGGTACGGTGAAGACGGCGACGTGGTCACTGATACCATGGTAAAAGCTGCCGTGCAGGCTGCGCAAGACCGGCGTGCCCTCGGCGACCAGGCCGGTTTCTTCGCGCAGTTCTCGCACCACGGCATCGGCTGCCGTCTCTCCCTTGGCGACACCACCGCCGGGCAGATACCAGCCGGCCAGATAGCTGTGGTGCACCAGCAAGACGTGACCGTCCGCCGCAGTCACGATGGCGCGCACGCCCAGCCGCAACGGCCGACGCAGGCGGCACAGCCAGTCGGCCGTGCGGTAGAGGAGGGCACTGGGGCGCAGGAGCAACGGGGACAAACGCGACGCACCTTGTGGATGCCGAGGAGATCGCCGAAACGGTTGGATTGCACCATGTATCTGGCGATGGATCATGGGATTGGGGAGAGCACGCGTGCAGCCGGTCGAGCGCATTTTCTATGCCGCCAGTCAAACGGCGCGCGTTTCCTGGTATTTCGGGCAATACGTGATCGCCTACCGTTTTTTGCGTCGGACAGAACGGCGTGCGCCGCGGTCGGACAGCCCGCCAGGCAGCGGGTCCGACAGCAGCTTGCGCCCAAGTCTGTTTCGGGCTTTGCGGGATCTCATGCAGCGCGACCTGGCGAACATTGAGGCCGGCGTTTACCGCATGCCCTATGATCTGGTGATGCCAGCCGGCCCGGCGCTCGGTAACACGGTGCGGTTTTTCCGCGACGTTCCGGCTGTGCACCGGCGCCGGCGCACCAACGCCAACAGCGAGGTGTTCCGGGTGCCCCCGGAGGGCAGCGAGCACCTACCGCGCTACTACCGGCAGAATTTCCATTTTCAGACCGACGGCTATCTGAGCGCCAAATCGGCGCGGTTATACGATCATCAGGTGGAGGTGCTGTTCAGCGGCGGGGCCGACGCCATGCGTCGTCAGGCATTGGTGCCGCTGCGCGACTTCTTGGCCGGCCGCAGCACGGCCGAGACGCGGCTCTTGGACGTGGCGAGCGGCACGGGGCGGTTCCTCACCTTCGTCAAGGACAACTATCCGCGCATGCCGGTGACGGCGCTTGACTTGAGCCGGCCTTATCTGGACCAAGCCCGGGCCAACCTCGCGCCCTGGGCCCGTACGAGCGCCTGCGTCGTCGGTGCCGCCGAGGCCCTGCCGGTGGCTGATGGCAGCCAGGACGTCGTGACCACCGTCTACTTGTTCCATGAACTGCCACGGAAGATCCGGCTGCAGGCGGTGCGCGAGTTCGCCCGCGTACTCAAACCCGGTGGTTTGCTGCTCTTCGTCGACAGTTTGCAGATCGGCGACATGCCGGCCTTCGATCCATTGCTCGAGCGCTTTCCGGTCGAGTTCCACGAACCCTTCTATGGCGACTATATCCGCCAGGACTTGCCAGCGCTGTTCGCTGAAGCCGGGTTGGAAACCCGTTCGTCGACACCGGCGTTTCTGTCGAAAGTGGTGGTGGCCCACAAACCCTGATGTGATTTCCGGGCATCTGTAATAAATCGGTCACAGTTCTTGACCAAAGCGCACGACGTGCGTATATCGAATAGGAGATTATCCCGGCGACGGGGTGAATGATGGTGATTGCCCGCAACAAGGAAGACATGGACGCCACACCCCCGAATACCGAGATCGAGCTCAAATTGGCCGTCGATCCGGAGCATTTGACCCGATTGCGGTCGGCGGCGGTGTTGAAGGAGCGTGGCCGGGGCCGGGCGGCGACACGGGTGTTGGAGAGCGTCTACTATGACACCGCGGATTTCCGTCTGAAGCGTCGGGCCGTGGCGTTGCGCGTGCGCAAGCAGGGCAACGGTTTCATCCAAACGGTGAAGACGGCGGGCCAGGCGACCAACGGTGTGGTGCGCGGCGAATGGGAATGGCCGCTCACCGGTACGGGGCCGGACTTGTCCAAGATCGTCGAACCTGATGCCATTCATGAGCTGGGGCCGTTGTCGACCAGCGAGCTGCGCCCGGTGTTCGAAAGCCGGATCACGCGGACGATCCGCCGCGTCGACGATGACAGCATTGAGGTGGCGTTCGACACCGGTGAGCTCCGTCTGCCCGACGGCACGGCAGAGCCTGTGGCGGAGCTGGAGTTGGAGCTGAAGCGAGGTCAGCCCGATGCCTTGTTCGATCTGGCTTTGGCCTTGAACCAGGTGGTGCCGCTTCGTCTCGACGTGCGCAGCAAGGCCGACCGCGGTTATGCTCTGGCGATGGGCGAAGCCGCGTCTTGGAGCAAGGCGCCCAAGCTTGATCTGGCTGCCGATGCGAGCGTGGAACGGGTCATGACGGCCATAGCGCGCAACTGCCTTGGCCATATGCTGGTTAATGAGGCCTGTGCGCTCAAGGGCGAGCATCCAGAAGGCATTCACCAGATGCGTGTGGCACTGCGTCGCCTGCGCTCCGCCTTCACCCTCTTTCGCACCATGATCCCAGAGGACCAGTATGCCTGGCTGGGTGGCGAAATGCGCTGGCTGGCCAGCCAGATGGGGCCGGCGCGCGACTGGGATGTGTTTAAAACCGATCTGCTGGTGCCGGTCCGCCACGCGTTCGCGGAGGATCCACTGTTCCACGCGGATCTCGACGAGCTGGAACGGGCCGCTGAAAGGAAACGGCTGGAGGGCTACGACACGGCGCGCGCCGCCATCCGGTCCGCTCGCTACACCACGCTGGTTCTGAAATTGGGCCAATGGGTTGAGGCACGGGCGTGGCGGGCCCAGCCGTTGAGCGAGATTTCGGCCATGTTGTTCCAGCCCATGACCGACCTGGCTGGGCGGTTGCTCAAGCGCCGGCATAAACAGGCGCGTCGGGCAGGGGCCTCTTTGGCCGAAGCCAGCACCGAGCAGCGCCACGAATTGCGAATACGGCTGAAGAAGCTGCGCTATGCCGTCGAATTCTTCCGCTCGCTGTACCATGACAAGGACACGCGGCAATACATCCAGCAACTCGCCGCCCTGCAAGACGTGCTCGGCCACCTGAACGACGTGGCCACCGCGCGCCGCCTGTTGCTGGAGGTGATCGACGGTGTCCCCGGCGGTGGCGAACCGGTCAAGGCCTCGACCGCGTTGACCCGCGCCGCCGGTCTGGTGATCGGCTGGTACGGCCATAACGCCGACTGGATGCTGTCGCGCGACTTGCCTGGCCATTGGGCCGCCTTTTGCGACACCAAGCTATTCTGGGCCAAGAGGTAAGGGGGGACGGCCCGGGATAAGGCGAGCCTTGGTTTCGCTGACATCGATGGTCGCGGGCACCAGACCTGACTGAAGCGGCTGAATTCATCCCACCATGGCGAGACTGACGTGGCTCACGTCGCTCGTTGTTCGTCTGCACCTGCCCATGAGAGATGGACGCCTGACGTACAGACTTGAAACTGCGTTGGTTGTTCGCTCGACTCAAATGGCTCTGCAGTTGAGAAAATCCTGACAAAATCAATGTGGTGGCTGCCAACCGCCGGATTTGGGGTCATCCAACCGGGGGGTCGGATTTTGTTTGCCGGTGCGGCTGTGTCGGCCAAGAATCAGTGGTGCTGGAGACCGGTGAACCGGATGATCCATTCCGATCATGCTGTCCAAATCCCTCATCGCCCAGGACGGTTCGTCGCGCGGAGGTGTGTTGACCCGGGCTTTGCCGCGAACCGGCTCAAGCACCGCCCCCGGCCCCGACGAGACCTTGGCCGGCGACGTCGGCTCCAACAAATTCTGTTTCGACGGCACCTGGGGCCACGACCGCATCGCCGACTTCGAACACGACACCGATCGGATCGACTTGTTGGCATAATCTTCGAGCAAATCGTCGTCGCAGAGTGAATCAATTTGCTCGGCATCTGCTCCAGGTCGGTCGCACCGGCCACCGGGCAGGTCGGCCCGTGTGCACGAAGATCGCGAATCGAGGCGGGAATGGCGATCCGCTCGGTGGGAATTGGGTCGCGCGGTTCTGATTCGGCTGGCGGTGTATACTGTTCGGGCCGGAGACACGGTCCCGGCCCGACGAAGGATCGATTCAGGCCGCGCGCACGGTGGTCAGGAACTGGTCCAGTTGCTGGCGCAGCGTGCCGGCCTGTTCGGCCAGGTCGCAGGCTGCGGAGAGTACGCCCTGGGCGGCGCGGCCGGTTTCGGCAGCGCCGTCGCGGACGCCGGCCACATTGGCCGACACCACCGTGGTGCCTTCAGCAGTGCGCTGTACATTGCGCGTGATCTCGTGGGTTGCGGCCCCTTGTTCCTCCACCGCCGCGGCGATGCTGGCAGAGGACTCACGCACCTGCTGGATAATGCCATTGATGGTTTCGATGGCGGTGACGGATTCATCGGTGGCGGTTTGCACACCGCCGATCTGGGTGCTGATCTCATCCGTCGCTTTGGCGGTCTGGTTGGCCAGGTTCTTGACCTCGCTTGCCACCACGGCAAAACCCTTGCCGGCTTCGCCGGCACGCGCCGCTTCGATGGTCGCATTGAGTGCCAAAAGATTGGTCTGGCTGGCGATGGAATTGATCAGTTCCACGATTTCACCAATCTTGTTCACCGCGATCGCGAGGCTTTGGATCTTTTGGTTGGCTGCGGTCGTCTCGGTCGCGGCCCGTTCGGCGATGGCATTGGACAGGGCGAGCTGGCGACTGATCTCTGCAATCGAGGTGGAAAGCTGCTCGGCCGCCGCGGCGACCGTGTTGACATTCGCGGAAGATTCCTCCGCACCTTGAGCGATCGTGTCGGCTTGCGTCGAGGTTTGATCTGCGGTGGAGGACATGGCAGTGGCCGAACGCTGTAGTTCTTCCGCAGCAGAGGCCAGGTTCTGAACAATACCGGCCATCTCCGTTTCGAAGCTGTCGGCCATGGTGAGCATCGCTTGTCGCCGTTCGGCTTCGGTCCGGCGTTTGGATGCCTCCTGTTCTTCGCGCATTCGGTCCATTTCCAGTGCATTGTCTTTGAAGGTAGCGAGCGCTTCCGTCAAAGCACCCAATTCGTCGCTGCGGTCCGTATGTTCCACATGGAATGATTTATCGTTGGCAGCAAGGCGCTTCATGTTGCCGGTGATTTCTGCCAGAGGTTTTGTTATGCCTCTGCTGATCACGATCGCCAAACCGACCACGACGGTAACGATCAAGAAGCCGATGGTACCCAGGAGCCGTGTCTCTTGCCAGAACGCGGCATCGACATCATCGATGTAGATGCCCGTGGCGATCACCCAATCCCAATCCTCTACCAACTTGGCATAGGAGACCTTTGGCACCTGTTCGCCGTCGCGTTCCCAGTAGTAGGGGACGAACCCGCCCCCCTCGTGGCGTGCCACATTGATCATCTCAGCCACCAGGCGAACGCCGTTCTGATCTTCGATGCCGATGAGGTTGCGGCCGATGAGGGCGGCGTTTCCACCGTGTGCAACCAGCGCACCGTCGAGATCGAGTGCAAAATAGTAATCGTTCAGGCCGTAGCGACTGCCGTTCAACGCCACGACGGCCTCGCGTTGGGCCTGCCTGAGCGAGAGTTCGCCGGATCGGACCTGCTCTTTCAAGGATTCAATGGTCGAATGCATGACGTCGACCAGCCGCAGCACCTGCTCTTCCCGATCGCGCATGAGGTTTTCACGCAGGTTGATGAGCCCGAGCAAGGCCATCAGACTGATGCCGAGCAATGCCGCCACGACGATGATCATCAAGCGGCTGCCGATCGTCAGATTATTGAGCATTCCCCCAGTTTCCTCGTTGAACGGTCGTTGTGCCCATTGATGGTCGCCCTGGGCGATTTCTCGCCGTTCAGAGGGAACACCAAGCCGATTACCTTGCCTTTCAATGTAAGCAGATTGGCTAGATTAATCATTGCTACTCACCAAACATACCACGGTAGATTTTCGATATGCAAAGGAAAGGAATTGAACCGCTCCAGGTGCTGCCAAATCGTCACAGAGCATAAACCATTTGGCGTACTGGGACGGCGGTGATCGACGATCGGTGCAGGGGCCCGCGATCCGGAACAAAGAAAAGTCGCCCAGCGAGCGCTGGGCGACTTCCATTCTTGGATATTTTTTGATTCCCCCCTAAAACCCGGGCCGTATTTCGACCCCGGCGCGCATGCCGACTACTCGCGCTGGGAACCGAAGAACTGCAGGAGAAGGATGAACAGGTTGATGAAGTTGATGTACAGCGACAACGCTCCCATCACGGCCATGGTGTGGTTGGCCGGGTCACCATAGTGCTCGGCATACTCTTCCTTGATATTCTGGGTGTCGTAGGCGATCAGGCCGGAGAAGATCAGAACACCCGCCGCCGAGATGACGAAGTGCAGCATCGGCGAGGCGAGGAAAATGTTGACGATCCCAGCAATGATAATGCCGATCAGACCCATGATCAGGAAGGAACCGAGGCCGCTCAGGCTCCGCTTCGTTGTGTAGCCGTACAGGCTTAGGCCGGCGAAGGCCGCGGTGGTGATGAACAGAGTGCGCACGACGCTGACGCCCGTGTACATCTGGACGATCAGCGCCAGGCCGATGCCCTTGATGGCGACGAACGACCAGAAAAAGATCTGGGCGCTCCGTAGGCTCATGTTGCGCATGGCGAACATGGCGATCAGCAGCATGCCCAACGGCGCAAACATACCGATATAGCCAAGTGTATTCGGGATCAGAATCTGGCTGCCACCCGGGGTCATCACCGGCGTGCCGAAGGCGAGGCCCAGTGGCGTATTCATGATCGCCCAAGCGACCAGGGCGCTGACGGCCAAGCCGGTCGCCAGATAGTTGTAGACGCGCAGCATATGCTGGCGCAGACCCTCGTCGAACTGCGCTTGATCAATGGTCTGGCTGAAGGCGCCAGCACGGTTGACCCGTTGGTAAGCCATAGTCTCCCCTCACTCGTTGTGGCACGGAACACGTGTCGGGGTGACATATTGGCGACGCGCCTGCACGCTTCAACGGTTGACATGCCGTAAAGGTATCGCTGGTGTGCTTCTCCCGAATTCCCATAGGACTATGAGATCCGGAGCAAAACGGCATTGTTGCACGGAGACGGCTCAGTCGTTGCGCAGCAGAGGGGCCGCCGGATGGCCCAAGGCCCGCCACGTGCCGGCCAAACCGACGACGACCGTGAGCAGGGTTGCGATGGCGGCGGTGCCAAAGACGGCGCCGGGCGAGAAGCTCCATGGCCACGACATCACCTGTGTGAGCACGGCCCAAGCGGCAAGGCTGCCGACGACGGCGGCAACGGCTGCTGTGATCAGCCCTAGGACGGCGAACTCCAGGAGATAGGCGCGCAACACGTCGCCACGGGTCGCTCCCAGCACCTTCAGCACCACGGCGTCGTAGATGCGTCGGCGCTGTCCGGCCGCCACGGCTCCGGCCAGCACCAGGGTGCCAACGACGAGGGCCACGGCGGCGGTCAGCCGCACCGCCAAGCCGATGTCGGCGAGCAGTCGCTCGGCGGTCTGCAGCGCTTCCTTGACGCGCACGGCGGTGATGTTGGCGAAGCGCTCGGCCACGGCGCGTTGGATGACCTCTTCCGCGCCCGGCTCGGCCTCGACCGTGGCGATATGGGTGCGTGGCGCGCCGGCCAAGGATCCGGGGGAGAACACCAGCGTGAAATTGAGACCCATGCTCAGGAAATTCATGTCGCGGACGCTGGCGATCTCTGCCTCGATGATGCGGCCCAGGATGTTGATGCCGATGTGGTCGCCCACGCCGATGGCAAAGGCCTTGGCGATGTTTTGATAAACCGAGATCAGTGGCGGCCCACCATACTCCTCGGCCCACCATCTGCCTTCGATGACCGTGGAGTTCTCAGGCACCGCGGCGCTTGTGGTGACCCCGCGGTCGCCGCGCAGCACCCAGCCGAACTCCGGGTCGGCCAGTGCCTGCTCGGCCGGCACGCCGTTGATCGTTGCGATGCGCCCGCGCAGGGACGGCACCTGCTCGATGGCACCGGCGCCCGGCACGGCGGCGATGGTATGCAGGAACGGTTGTAGCTGGTCCGGCTGGATGTCCACGAAAAAGAAGGCCGGAGCGGACTCTGGCAGGTTGTCGCGCACCTGGCGGGTGAAGTTGCTCTCGATCAGGGCGACGGCGACCAGCACAGTCAGCCCCAGGCCGAGCGACAGGACCACGCTGCCAGTCGCGTTGCCCGGACGATGCAGGTTGGCGAGCGCCAAACGCAGGCCTGGGTGGCGGATTCGGGGCAGACGGCCGACCAATCCGGTGACCAGACGGGCGGCACCCAGGAACACCGCCACCGCTACCGTAGCGCCGCCGACGAACCAGGCCGCGAAGATCGGGTTGTAGGCGGACAGGATGGTCACGGCGGCCAGGGTCGCGGCGGCGAGCCCCGTCGCGGCTTGATACACCGGCCGCGGCCGGCCGCCCGGTGGGGCGATCAGGGCGCGGAACAGGGCTGTCGGCGCCACGTCACGGGCCCGGCCCAAGGGCCAGAGCGAAAAGCTGAGCGCCGTCAGGAACCCGAACGCCGTGGCCTGCGCCAAGCCACCGGGGCTAAGCGTGAGCGTGTGGGAGAACGGCAGGATGCCCTTGAGCGCTTCGCCGGCGACCAGCGGCGTCAAGGCGCCCAGCACCAGGCCGATACCGGTGCCGGCTGCGGTCAACACCAGCACCTGCAGCAGATAGGCGGTGAAGACGACGGCGCCTGACCCGCCGACACATTTGAGAGTCGCTATGGTGGCGGTCTTGCCGTCCAGATAGCCGCGCACGGCATTGCCGACGCCGACGCCGCCGACCAGAAGAGCGGTCAGACCCACCAGCGTCAGGAACAGGGTGAGCCGGTCGACGAACTGAGTGAGCTGTGGCGCGGCATTGCGGAAATCGCGGATGCGCCAGCCGGCGTCCGGGAAGGTTGCGGCGATGGCGGCACGCACGGCCACCGGGTCGCCGCCGACCAGATCGAGCCGGTGATCCCACTCGATCAGGCTGCCCGGGCGGCGCAGGCCGGTGGCCTCCAACGCCTGCAGGGCAATCATGACGCGTGGGCCGAGGCTCAAACCGGCGCCCAGCCGGTCCGGCTCGGTGGCGATGGTGTCGCGTAGGTCGAACACCGCGTTGCCAATGCCGAGCTGGTCGCCGACGGCGAGGCCGAGCCGGGTCAACACCGCCGGTTCGGCGACGACACCCCAAACGCCGTCGCGCCGGGCCAGCGCCTCGGCCAACGCACCACCTTGGTCGAGCTGAACGGTTCCCGCCAGCGGATACAGCCCGTCCACCGCCTTCAGTTCGACCAGGCTCGTTTCCGGGCCGATTTCGGAGCGGGCCATGGCGCGCAGTTCGGCCACCGTGGCGACCGTGCCTTGCCGATTGAGCCAGCCCAACTGCTCTGTTGTGGCCGGTTCGAACGTGAGGCGCAGCGCCAGGTCGCCGCCCAGGATAGCACGGCCGTCCTCGCGCAGGCCGGTGAGGATGCCCGTGGACACCGCCTGAATGCCAGCGATGGCGGTGACGCCCAAGGCCAAGCAGGCGAGGAAGACACGGAAGCCGCGCGTGCCGCCGCGCAGCTCGCGTCGCGCCAGGCGCCAGGCCTGGCGCAGAACGGCCGGGGCCGATTGGGCGAAGGTGGTCAGGTCGACACGGGAGGGGGCGGGGGCTGCGGCTCCACGTGTCGCCGCATCAGTGGTGCTGGCCATGGGTGGCCTCCGGGCTGGCCGTGCCGTCGATGCGGCCGTCGGCCATGCGCACGACGCGGTCGCAGCGCCCGGCCAGGGCAGGGTCATGGGTGATCAGCACCAGGGTGGCGCCACGCTGGGCGACCAGATCGAACATGAGCGCGATCACCTTGGCACCGGTGTCGCCGTCCAGGTTGCCGGTCGGCTCGTCGGCCAGCAGCAGGCCCGGTTCCACCACAAGGGCGCGGGCGAGGGCGACGCGCTGCTGTTCGCCGCCGGACAACTGGCTGGGGTAATGGCTGGTGCGGTGGCCGAGGCCCACGGCCTCGAGCTCGGCGGCGGCCAAATCGAACGCGTCCGTCCGGCGGGCGAACTCCAGCGGCACCGCCACGTTTTCCAGCGCGGTCATGGTTGGAATGAGATGGAAGGACTGGAACACGATGCCGACCCGGTCGCGCCGGAAGCGGGCGAGCCCATCTTCATTCAGGGCCGACAGATCTTGCCCGGCGACGGCGATGTGCCCCGCCGTCGGCCGTTCCAACCCGGCCATGACCATCATGAGCGTGGTCTTTCCGCTGCCGGACGGACCGACCAGGCCAACGCGCTGGTGCGGCGCAATAGACAGATCAATGCCGCGCAGAATGTTGACGGGGCCGGCCGCACTGGCCAATGTCACATGCACATCGGCCAAGGCGACCATGGCCGGCGTATCGGCCGGCGTTTCAAAAGGCGGAGCTGGGAGCATGATAGGAAACACCGTGGATCGCCGGCAACAACCCTCGCGATATGGCGTGTGCGCCGCCACAGTCAACGCGACAGTCAATCCGTTGCGCCGCCGCAGCGTCTTGGCTGGGGCGTTGGCGGCGGTCGCCGGACTGGTCGCGGCGGGGCGGGGCCGTCGGGTTTCGGCGGCCGACCGGCCGGTCCGCATCGCCGCTTTCGGTGACAGCTTGATGAGCGGCTATGGCCTGCCCGAGGCCGAGGCGTTCCCGGCTCAGCTCGAGGCAACCCTGCGTGCCCAGGGTTTGGCCGTCGAGGTGTTGAACGCGGCTGTGTCTGGCGACACCACGGCGGGCGGTCGTGCCCGGCTCGGCTGGGTGCTGGCGGATGCGCCGGATGCGGTCGTTTTGTGCCTGGGCGCCAACGACGGCTTGCGCGGCATCGACCCGGCCAACACCCGCGCCAATCTGGAAGCGATCCTGGACCGGCTTGCCGGCGTCGGGATTCCGGTTTTACTCGCCGGCATGTTGGCACCGCCCAACCTGGGCCGCGACTACGGCGACCGCTTCAACCGGATTTTTCCGGCGCTGTCGCAGGTGTACGGCGTGCCGTTGTACCCGTTCTTCCTGTCCGGCGTGGCGGCGCAGCGCCATCTGAACCAGCGCGACGGCATCCACCCCAATGCCGACGGCGTGGCAGTGATCGTCGACGGCCTGACGCCGCACCTCGCCCGCCTGATCCGGGAGCATGGCCTCGGTGCCCGGTCCTGACACAGTGTTTTTCGGCCTGGGCAGCAACCTGGACGACCGGCTGGAAGCCTTGCGCCGCGCCGTTGAGGCCTTGCGCCGGTCCGTCACCGTCGATGCGGTGTCGCCGGTGTACGAAACCACTCCGATGTACGTCACCGACCAGCCGGCGTTCCTGAACGCCGTCGTCCAGGCGCGCAGCGCCCGGCACCCGGAAGCGTTGCTGGATCTGGTCAAAGGCGTCGAAGCCGCCCTCGGCCGCCGCCCGCGCCAACGCTTCGGCCCGCGCGAAATCGACATCGACGTGTTGTTGGTCGGCCGACAGGTGTATGTTTCCGAGCGCATGGAGGTACCGCACCCGCGCCTGCTGGAACGCCGCTTCGTGTTGCAGCCGTTGCTGGATCTGGCCCCGGCGGTCGTGCACCCGGCAGGACAGGGCGCCATGGCGGCCCTGCTTGCGGGTTTGCCGGACGCGGGCAGCGTACAGGTGTACGCCGAGCAAATCTGATCCTTGCTCCGGCGCTGTTGGGAGCGCCGACACCCTGTCGGCCCCTGAGTTCCCATCGCAGCCCACCCCATTCACCCGGCCCAAAGCGCGCCGAGGTCGAGGGCGATGGCGTCGAACGGCGGCAGACGATGGCTTGTGTGGCCGGTCACGATGCACGTCGTCGCCCAAGCCGCATCGTGGCGGCCCAGAACCTCGATCGATTGTCGGTCCGGGTCGATCAGCCAAAACCAGTCCACGCCGGCGCGGCCGTACAGGTCCCGTTTGATCACGCGGTCCGTGTGCTCGGACGACGGGGAGAGGATTTCGCACACCCAATCGGGTGCCAGGCAGAACCAGGCTCGGGTCGGCAGGGTCGGCATGCGGGATCGTCGCCAGCCCGCCATGTCCGGCACGACCACGTCGTCTGCGAGATGCAGTTCCGGCTCATCCAGCAACCACCACCCGCCCGGCCCCCGAGCGCCGCGGTGGAACGGGTCGACCAACTGCCCGCCCAAAACGCTGCCGCAGACCAGATGCCGCGGCGTCGGTCTGGGACTGACGATCAATCGTCCGGCAAGGATCTCCCCGACGACGGTCTCCGGCAAGGCGACCAGTTGTTCGTACAGCGTCGGTTGGGCAACAGCTGCCTGTGCCATGACGTTTTTCCCACTCTCTGCCGACCGAGCGTCAGCTTGGCACGGCGGCGGGGGGCGCGTAAACCAGCGGGCGTTTGTCCGCTGTGTGAATCCCGTGCATCCCGTAGGGCGGACCTTCAGGTTTGCCATCACCGGGCGGGACGTTGGCTCTTGGCCTGTCGCTGGGGTGCCGCCGGCGCTTCTCCGCTGTCGGCGTCCCACCCGGGCGGGATGGGAGCGGACACGGGTGCCCGGACGACCGATCCTGGCAGTTCCTTTAGGTCGAAAGCGTCCCTGTCCCGACGGTGCATTTCCCGGAAACCTTCGAACTCGGCTGGCGGGACGAGCGTGACCACCGGAACGTCGTCGCTGGTCACCAGTATCGGTTCCTGCCTGGCTTGTTCGATGTAGCGCTTGGGGGGCTTGGCCAACTCGGTATCGGTGACGGTGTGCATGGGCCCCTCATGGCTCGCAGGCGATGAGTTGTGTCCCGCTACGGCGAGCCGGCTTGCCCGGCTTTAGTTAAGCCCGCTTACCGTGCCGTCCGCGTTCGTAAAGCGAAAGGGCGATTGTTTTATCAACGCTCGGGCGTCATGCTGGCCGCATGGCTGCTGTGTCCATCTCCGCGTCACGCCTTGGCCGCTTCGTCTCAACGGCCGTCGCCGGGGACATGGTCCATGCGTTCGTGCCGCCGCCGTTGCCGCCGTCACCGCCGGTCGACGTCCTGAGCGTGTTGGAGCCGTTTGGTCGTGCCGAGCGGGCGCTCGGGCGGCTCGACGGGATCACCACGCTGCTGCCGCGCCCGGAGCTGTTTCTTTACATGTATGTTCGCAAAGAAGCGGTGTTGTCGTCGCAGATCGAGGGAACCCAATCGACCCTGACCGACCTGCTCCGGTTCGAGACGGACCCCGAGGCCGGGCAGCCCTTGGGCGACGTGCGCGACGTCTCGAACTACGTCGATGCCATGATGTTTGGCCTGGAACGGCTCGACCATCTGCCACTCTCGCTCCGTCTCATCCGCGAAATGCATGCGCGGTTGCTGCGAAGTGGGCGCGGTGCCGCAACGAACCCCGGCGTGTTCCGCCGATCGCAGAACTGGATCGGTGGAACGCGTCCCGGCAACGCGCTGTTCGTTCCGCCCCCCGTGACCGAGCTTGACGCCTGCCTGGGCGCCCTCGAACACTTCATGCACGAGAGCGCGTCCCGTTTGCCGGCCCTCATCAAAGCCGGGCTGATTCACGTCCAATTCGAGACCATACACCCGTTCCTCGACGGCAACGGCCGGATCGGCCGCTTGCTGGTGACGCTCTATCTCTGCTTCCATGGTGTCCTACGAAAGCCGTTGCTGTATCTGAGCCTGTTTCTCAAGACCCACCGCACCGAGTATTACCGCCTGCTGCAGGAGGTCCGTGAGGCAGGGGCGTGGGAGGCCTGGCTCGACTTCTTCCTCGCCGGTGTGGCGGAAACGGCAAACCAGGCCTTCAACGCCGCAACACGCATCGTCGAGGTGTTCAAGGCGGATCGGGAGCGCATCGCGGCCGAGGGCACGCGGGCCGCATCGTCGCTCCGGGTCCATGATCTTTTGCAGCAATCCCCGTTCGTGACCGCGTCGCGGCTGGTCGACCAGACCGGTCTGACCACCCCCACCATCAACGCCGCGCTGGCGGACCTGGAACGCCTGGGGATTGTCCAGGAGGTCACCGGCCGCCGGCGAGGACGGGTTTTCGGCTATCGCGCCTATCTCGCCATTCTGAGCGAAGGCACCGACCCGCTGCCCCTTACGGGCTGAAGCCGGCGGGTCGCTTCGGGGGCCGATCGGACGAAGGTATGTGACAGCCCTCGCCGTTTAGTTAAATGGTCCCCCCCCGCCAATGCCGCAGGGCGGCGACGTCGGCGGCGATGCCGATGAGCATGGGCGGAAAGCCGGCGAATAGGGTGACCAACGAGCGTGGTTTCGTTGCACGCGCCGACACAGTGTCGTGCAGTTCCTTTAGGCAAGTGTACTCGGAAATCCTCAGTGTTGATAATGAATATTTTACAATCATAGAGCATAATTACATGTGGAAATTAAAATTTATAATAATTATTTGACCAATTGTTGTGAATATGGATTCTGTCAATGCGTGAGCGCTTGCTCATTTGAGAAATGAAATGAAAAGGAGATGACCATGGTTGATCTGACGATGTTCCTTGGAACGACGGCCATCGTGGGTAACATGCTGGTCTACGCGCATTGCGATGGATCGGGCCCTTACCCCGGTGCAACCGCACAATTCACAACCGTTTCTGAGTCGGTTGCCGCGTTTGATGGACAGGGCCTTGAGAATCTCAAGAGCCTGTTTCCTCCCTTCGTGCCGGAACAGTATCTTCCTACGTCGGGTACCATCAAACTTACTTTGGTGGATGAGAGCAACGCGACACTCGATGTCAGTTATGTTACTGTTGGTGGTGTATCGCAGACCTTGCCAACCACACCATTGACGTACACGACGGATGGGAACGTTCTCACAGTCACCGACCAATTGGGCTTCATCAATGTGAATGGATCCGTCCAGCCGGTGCCAGGCAGTGACAGCCAGACCAATACGGAAGTTGAAGTGGCCGCCATCGACTGCATCGTTCTCCAACCCTGATAGCGTCGATATCGCAGAACAAATGGCGGGCCATCCGTGGTCCGCCAGATATCGTGGAATAATCATACCAACGGCCCGAAACAAGGACCGGTCCTCGGGCCGCCCTGTTTCGGAGCGCCGGCATCCTTGCCGGCTGGACC
>JANQJV010000416.1 GCA_028281465.1 Azospirillaceae bacterium
TGCCAGCCGGCCCGGACCACGGCCCAGCAGCTGGCCGCCAAGATGGCGGCGGTCCAGCCGGCACGGATGCCGGCGCGCCTCGTTCAGCGCCGAAACCGACCCTGTCGTCAAGGCGGGCCATGGGTATAATGAGAACGAACGCAGATTAACTGAGACTGGCTCCCATTGCTGAGGTTAGGGGCTTACCCTGCGACTCCATCTCAGCGGTGAACTTGAAGTCGTGCCGTCGCTCGACGCTGAGCTGACCTTTGTGGCGCCCAAAGTGACCATGGTCGCTCACGTCGGATCAGAACCTGTTTTTGCAAACTGCACGCTATGTTAGCCGATCAGGCAAACCCTTGCCATTGTTCCACCAGCGATTGGGGTTATCACTTTGGGGGTCGTAGGCTGCCCGGCTCGCCCAATCCTCCCTGACAAATATCACTGGCTCTTCATAGTGATGCGCATAGATAATTGCATCCATGACCCGTGATAAGGCTTCTAGGTCCCGCTCAATGGATATCTTCAGTTCAACCATCGGGTAGGTTTCGGTAGCGCCCGCTTCAAACCCGTCAACATGAGTTGTGGTTGTTGAACCAGGCTCTGGTTGGGCGGTTTCTTTTCCAACGGCTGAAATGCTCGCATTGCGTTGATATCGGCCAAAGTTTAACGGATGGACTTTCAAAACTTCATCTAGGATGCGGTCCGTATCTTCCGGTAACGTCTGCACCTCAATTGTCCAAACCGGCACAAGCCGTCCGGACCTGGCTTTGTATTCGGTCAAACATGTCATTGGGAATTCTCCTTGTTGTTTCAGGCTAGCCCGCGGTCCCGCCTCCATAGTCGCGGATGGTCCAGTCGGTGCAGCGCCTTCAGGCACGCATCGAGCCCCGGGCGATGATCCTTCCGCCTGGAGGCTTTGTCCTCGTAGATGCGCTCCTGGGCCACACCGGCGGCACTCAGCGCATCGCGCTGCAGATCAACGAGCTGGCTCCCGTCCGCCATCGATACCCGCGCATATCCGATCGGCATGCAGCCCAAACCCCGTCCGAAAAACAGGCCATATGCGGACCGATAGGCACCTGATTCACAACGACAAAGAACCGGCGAGAGGTGTCGCGGTCTTGGCCGCCGCAAAAGCGTTCGCGCCGTCGCAGCGAGGATGCCTCGTGCCTCGCCAGATCTCTTCGAGTGTACCGCACCGTCCCGGCTCAGTCCTGGTGTCCAGTCTGGGCGGCCTCGATTTTCCATAATACCCGTGTCGGAGCGCCGCCGCCACCCTGCAGTCATGCGGTTGTGCCATCGGGTCCTCCCACAAGAGATCGCGCATGACCCCGCCCGTCCGCACACCTGCGGGAGGAGGGGAGACCGCCGGCATGGCCCGGTCCACGCGGCCCCGTGGAGGAAAACGTCGCCCGTCCCGGTGGGCGCGCCGCGCGCTCCAGCGGCGATGCGGCCAGTCCAGGACGGTCCAGTCGTGCGCGGACCGTGTCGCTTGGCCAAGTCGAGAGTCCGTAGAGGCGCGCGGCGCATCCTCGTCTGTCTGTGCGACCGCTTCGCTGCTTGAGCACAGGTGCTACGACGTCAGGCTGTTGTTTCCAACAAGCAAGTCGCCTCCGTTGCCATGGCAGGGGAGGGGAGGGGAGGGGAGGGGAGGGGAGGGGAGGGAACGGATCGGCCGTGACGCATCGTTCCGCCGGTTGACCATGCCAAACGCTGGACCGATCCCTTGCCACCGTCCCGTGGGCTCCTCCGCCACGATCCCGTTGCCTCTGATGTTCGATCGAACGCCCGTGACAGGGCCTTGGCGTCTGCCGTGCCCCGTTGAAGATGCCCATCGACGGTGGGTGACTTGGACATCCTTCAAACCTGCACCATCGCGCATCACCGATCCAGCATCACCGGTCCAATGGATAACACCACCGCCATCGAAATCATGGCCTGCTCCTTCCTGTTCGCCCGCAGGGTCGGGCCACCTTTGATCGAGCTGAACGAGTTGATAAAAGTGATACCACTGATAAACCTGATCACATTTTTTGCGTTAACCAATTGATATATATGACTTCCGTCGAACCAAGCACCGAATCGGCTGCGCCCTGCCGCCCCCCCCGCTGATCCGGCCCGCCTCGCCACATCGCCAGCGGGCCCGTCCAACCCCTGCAGATTGCCTCGTCCGGGCACCCCCGTCTAACGGTATCAAACTCAGAAACACTACCGTTTCCCCAGGGCGCCGAAGGCCAGATTTGGCCGCGTTGCCCAATACCGACCACCGATCCGACGCCGTTCGGCGGCTACCCTGGCACCGATGACGACGGCCGTGTCCCGCAGCGTCGGCTCGACCGCGTCGAACGGATGGAAC
Source organism: Azospirillaceae bacterium (assembly GCA_028281465.1). Classification (GTDB taxonomy): domain Bacteria; phylum Pseudomonadota; class Alphaproteobacteria; order Azospirillales; family Azospirillaceae; genus JANQJV01. Next base: position 2,339 of record JANQJV010000416.1, read on the forward strand.
ACGTCTTTGCCGTCTCCAAATGCCTGTTCGGCCGACCGGACTTCGCCGACAAAATCAACGTCGTCGATGACTGCTGAGGCGATGTCGTGGTCGGATCGCGACCTGGTGACGCGGGCGTCGATTGCCCGCAGCCTGCCACCATCATGCGTTCGCAACAGGAATCCGGCAGAGTGCTTCCCACCGGTGCCGTGCCGGGTCCACTGTCGCCGCCCCCACCACCACGAGGCCGCTCCCATGCCGCGCAATGTGCTGATCATTACCGCCGACCAGTGGCGCGCCGACAGTTTGGGTGCGGCTGGCCATCCCATGGTGCGCACGCCGGCCATCGACGCGCTGGCCACCGAGGCGACCCGCTTCCGCCGCCATTTCACCGTCACCAGCCCGTGCGCACCGTCGCGTGCCAGCCTATGGACGGGCATGTATGCCCACAACCACCGGGTGCTGGTGAACGGCACCCCGCTCGACTACAGCTTCACCAACCTGGCCATGGAAGTGCGCAAGTCCGGCATCGACCCGATGCTGTACGGCTACACCGACACCACGCCGGACCCGCGCGTGCTACCGTCCTACGACCCGGCGTTCCTGACCTATGAGAACGTGCTGCCGGGCATGACCGCGGCGGTGCACCTGCGCCAGGACAACATCCCCTGGCTGTCGTATCTCGAGGCCCAGGGCTATGCCATCCCGGGCCCCGGCTACGCCATCTACCACCCCGGCCGCGACGCCGGTCCGCCACCGCCCGGGCGCGGCATCACCCACGCGCCGGCGCGATACCGGGCCGAGCACAGCGACACCACCTTCCTCACCGACCAGTGCATCGCCGGCCTGCGCCGACATCGCGAAGCCTTCCCAGACCGGCCGTTCTTCGTCCATCTATCGCTGTTGCGGCCCCACCCGCCCTGGATCGCCCCGGAGCCGTACCACGCCCTCTATGATCCGGCCGATGTCCCAGCACCGCGCCGTGCGGCGTCCCGGGAGGCGGAAGCCGGCATGCACCCGGCCTTGCGTTACTTGCTTGAAACGACGCCGCAATCGGCCTATTTCGAGCACGGTCAGGGCTTGGCTGCCGACCTGGACGAAGCCGATGTGCGCCAACTGCGCGCCACCTATTACGGCCTGATCACCGAGGTCGACCATCACATCGGCCGCTTGGTCCAGACCCTGCGCACCCTCGGCGTTTACGACGACACGCTGATCGTGCTCACCTCCGACCACGGCGAGCAACTGGGCGACCATCATCTTCTGGGCAAGCGCGGCTGGTTCGATGCCAGCGTCCGCATCCCCTTGATCCTCCGCGACCCGCACCGGCCGGACAGCCACGGCCGCACCGTGGACGCCATGACCGAGAGCGTCGACCTCATGCCGACCGTCCTGGTCTGGCTGGGCGAAGAGGTGCCGGCACAGTGCGACGGCCATTCGCTCATGCCGCTGGTGCGCGGCGAAACCCCGGCGGGTTGGCGCACGGCCGTGCACTGGTCGTTCGATTTCCGTGAACCGACCACGTTCGCCGCCGAGACGTTCTTCGGTCTGGCGTCCCGTCGCCTGGGCATGCTGGTGCACCGCGAGGCGTGCCACAAATACGTGCACTTCGCCGCTCTGCCGCCGCTCCTCTACGATCTGGCCAACGACCCGGACGAAACCCGCAACCTGGCCATGGACCCGGACGCCCGCGCCGTGCTCAGCGAACTACGCGTCAAGCTCCTGTCCTGGCGCATGGAACACGAATACGACGCCCTCACCAACCGCCAATTCGGCCAGACGTAGGTCGGGGCGATGGCGGACAACGACCCATCCGTTCGCCCCGGCGCCCGACGCCATCGCCCCGACAAACACCGGTGCCGCCCGCCGAAACGCCGGATGTCGTGGCA
>JANQJV010000019.1 GCA_028281465.1 Azospirillaceae bacterium
GCGGCCGGCTGCTGGGCGTGGTCCGGGCCGGCTGGAAGCCGGCGGTCCAGCCGGCAAGGATGCCGGCGCTCCGAAACAGGGCGGCCCGAGGACCGGTCATTGTTTCGGGCCATTGGTATAACGCTGCGACAGCCATCGACAATGCCGTCGCTGTTTGCGTCGCCACGGCAAGGAGCGTCGGATCGGCGCCGACCACGTGGGTGATGCATTCTCCGAATCCGGCCTTCGCGGTTGTGGTATGCGGCCAGTGAGTCTTTTGTTTGGTGATGGACAGCAGGACGGCCGGTCATGGGCCGTTCAGGTTTCTCCCTCTGCCTGTCTCGGGGAGCACGCGTAGCCGGCAGACCAGCTTCCGGATCGATCACCGCGAAACCACCGATCAGCCCGCCAAGCCGCCGCGGACGGTCCACTCAGGGGGGCGCCTTTCGCGCCTCCGCCCGTTGTGGTGTCCAACCAGCAACCATAATCGTCGCTTTACGGGTGAAAGAAACTGACGCCAGGCACGTGCGAGACACATCCCAACCGATGGAGACTAAAGAAACGGATCAGGTGTTTGGCGCCTGATCCGCCTTTCTGGCATTTTGCCAATCGTCAGTTTACCGCGGCGTCAAGGCCGTACCGCGTCAGGATTTCCGCGAAGGTGCCGTCGGCTTTCATGGCGTCGAATGCGGCTTCCCAAGCACTGAAGTCATGATCCGCGAGATTGCGCGAGCCGGCGATGTAGACATGAGAACTAAACAAATCCTCGCCTGGCACCAGTCGATTCGGATCACTGCCTTCGAGCATGACGCTGTATCGTGCCATGGATACCTGATTGACCATGGCGTCGATACGACCGCGAATGAGCAACTTAGCCAAAGTATTGGGGTCACTCACAACTTCTAGATTGGTCAGGCCACGGGCCGCGGCCAAAGCCTGCATCGGTGTGTCCAACTGGACACCAACGCGCTTTAGTCCTGCCGCTTGGTCGACAGTCAAGGCATCGCCGTCCAAGGTCCAGAAAACAATGCGCTCCGGGATCACCGGCAGAATCCAGGTCATCAGGTCCTCCCGCGCCGGCGTGCGGACCATCATCGCAATAATATAGTCGTCCTGATTGATGATTGTGCTGTACGCTCGCGCCCAGGGTAGGATTTGAATTTCCAGCGGAATGTTCACGCGGCGGGCAATTTCCGTTAGCGTTTCGATGTGAACACCGCCCTTGATCTGACCACGCTCGATCACGGCATACGGCGGGATTGGTCCTGCGATGAACTTGAATTCCGCAAAACTCGGTTTGGCGAACCATGAGGTACCAACCAATGCAACCGCCATCAGGAAGATTAACTTTCTGATTGAGATCATGAGAATTTTCCCTTAACGTGCAGGATTTCGGAGGAACCGCTGATCAAGCGGCTCGGATTTGCTCCAGGAAGCGATCGACCTCGACCTGGAGTGTTGCAACGTCGGCTGAGAATGCACTGACAGCGCCCGAAATTCGGGCGGATTCCTCGGCGCTGGTGGCTGACTGTATCTCGACCGCCGTGAGATCTTCGGCAATCTGGGTTGAGTGATCGGAGGCCACCCGGACGCTCCGCGCAATTTCTGCCGTTGAGCTGTCTTGTTCAGCAACGGCGCTGGCAATGATCGCCGCAATCTTACTCAATTTACCGATGATCTCGACAATCTGGCCGACATCGTTGACCGTTGCTGCCGTCGACGCCTGAATCCCCGAAACCAGCGCTTCGATCTCCTCGGTCGCACGCTGCGTCTGGTTGGCTAGGTTCTTCACTTCACCGGCGACCACAGCAAATCCACGACCAGCTTCACCGGCGCGCGCCGCCTCGATCGTCGCATTCAATGCTAGGAGGTTGGTTTGTTGAGCGATGGTTGAAATAAGGGTAACAACTTCGCCGATCTTTCTCGACCCTTCATTCAGATTACCAACATTGCGTTGTGTTTGATCCGCGCGCTTGCGTGCATCTTCTGTGATTTCGGCGCTGCCGCTAATGTGCTTTGAAATCTCGCGAACAGAGACAGTCAGTTCTTCGGTTGCTGCTGCAACGGTTTGAACGTTCTGACTCACCCCGTTCGCCGCACTTGCGGTACGGCTGCAGGTATCGACGTTCTCTTTGGTTCCAGCGGCCATGACCTCGGCCAATTCGCCGGTTTCCTTGACTTTTTGTAGCATTTCCGTGACCAGGCCCTGCACCGAGGATTGAAAATCACCGGCCAGCTTCTGTCTGGTCTCGTTCATTTCGGCTGTTGCCCGTCGCTCTGCTTCCTCGCGGTCCGACCGCAGCCGGTCCATTTGGTCAAGATTGTCGCGGAAGACCGCAATGGCCCGCGCCATGTCGCCGATTTCATTCTTTTTGTCGGTGAAGTGGATCGTGACGGTGCGATGGCCTTCGGCCAGCTTGGCCATGACGCCCGTCAAACTGGTTATTGGCCGCAAGATCATCTTCATGACGACCGAGACCAGGACCAACGTGACGGCCAGAGTCATCAGCGCGCTGATTGCCTCGGTGACGAGAGAGTTCAGGGCCGCTTGATCTACGCGCTCACGGGAAACTTGCAGCTCAAGATGAGCAAGTTCATTGCCGTCGCGGGCGATTGGGTGCGAGACTGAAACAAGATTTTCTTCAGGCCCGCGTGTTCCCAATTCAGCTATAACGCTGCCATTCGTTTCAATCACTCGAGCCCAGACAAAATCCGGGTCGTCGGCGAGGCCTTGCAGGAGCTGATCGGCCTCGGACGCGTTCATGTTCCATACCGCGTTCACCAGGGCTTTTGCTTCCAGCGCTGCAACCCATTTAGCCCGGGCCTCAAGATTGACTTGTTCTTTTTGCCAGTCAGTACGAACGCTCCAAAGCGCTTCACCGGTGGCCAATATGATCAAAACGACCGCCAACGAGGCCAACGCCCTCTGTAAAAGACTCAGGTGAAACGACATGTTCCAGCGCCCTTTACCAAACTCAATGAATAGATCATCAACATTGTTTGCTTGATGAGATTAAAGAACTGCTAACATTTTTGTCAGGCACTAGATCGGACCGTGCTGAGTTATGGAAGCCCATGATCACCGCGTGCCGAGATGTTTTTCAGCCACTCCGGACTGGGTTTATACACTTTCGATTGTCCACGGAGTGGGCAAATGCGTCCAAACACAGGTGCATCAAAGAGGGCCTTTCATGCCATAGGGCGTTTCATGAACTGACAATGCCGATTTCTTCTGCGACAATGCTGCAAGAGTGTTTGCCCATCACCAAGCAACCCAAGCAAGATGGCTTTGTAGTTGCCTCGGTGGTTTGTCCAGAGACGCGGCACGAAAAAACCATGTGCGTTTATTCATGGTTGTAAACTGCTTATTCGCCACACCAGCAATCGCCACCATGACTCTTTGAGTCTCAGAAATCTTTGGTGGGCGCACAAGGACTCGAACCTTGGACCCGCTGATTAAGAGTCAGCTGCTCTACCAACTGAGCTATGCGCCCCACCGAACGCGCAGAAGAACACGGTGCAGCCTAGGCTGTCCAGTGGTATTTCATGGCGTGCCGCGGTGCTCAACCAAATGGCGACCCCTCCACAGGGACCGGGGCGACAGCGGAGGGGCCGACGGATCGGGCCGGATCGCGTTCCTGGCAGATGGACAAGAGGTCGCGGGCGATCGGTGCGGCGTAGCGTGAGCCGCTGCCGCCGTGCTCCACCACCACCGCGACGGCATAACGCGGCGCGTGAATCGGTGCATAGCCGACGAACAAGGCATGATCCCGCGCTTCCCAGGGCCGATCCTCGTTCTTGACGATGCCGGTGGCACGTTCGGCGGCGGAAATGCGGCGCACCTGGGCCGTCCCGGTCTTGCCACCCATCTCTCGGCCGGCCTCCAGGATGCGGGCCCGATGTGCTGTGCCGCGCGGGCTCATGGTGACCGCGTTCATGGCCTCGACCATGATGTCCAGGTGCGCCTGCTGTACGGTTAGGCGTGGCCACTCCGTCTGTTCGCTTTCGCCTTGCTTGATGTGTTTGGTAAGATGCGGTTTGACTGCGTGGCCGCCGTTCACAAGGCGTGCCGTCATCACGGCGAGCTGAAGTGGTGTCGTCAGCACATAGCCCTGGCCAATTGCGGCGACCAGAGATTCGCCTTGTTGCCATGAATTTCCGAACCGCGCCAGCTTCCAGTCTTTTGTTGGGATCAGGCCGGGTTGCTCGCCCGGAAGGTCGATGTCGAGATGGCTGCCGAGGCCGAACCGGCGGCACATTTCGGCGATGCGATCGATGCCCAACCGGCGCGCCAAATCGTAAAAGTAAACGTCGCAAGATTCGCGGATGGCGCCGATCATACTGAGCGTGCCATGCCCACCGCGCTTCCAACAATGGAAGCGGTGGTTGCCCAGGGTCATGTGGCCGGGGCAGAACACGGTGTGACCCGCATTGACAAGCCCATGTTCGAGCGCGGCCAAAGCCACCATCATCTTGAAGGTCGAGCCGGGGGCGTATTGTCCCGCGATCGCCTTGTTGGTGAGGGGGGCCGTCGGATCCGACAGCAGGCCGCGCCATGCATGCGGGTCGATGCCTGTCGCGAAATTGTTTGGGTCGTAGGACGGCGTGGAGGCTAGGGCATACAATCCGCCGGTGTGGACATCGATGATGGCCGCGCTTGCGCTCCGCTCGTGCACCATGCGCTTTTGCGCGTGTTTCTGCAGTTCAATGTCAATGGTGAGCGTGATCTCTCGCCCCGGCTGGCCTTCGTGGCGTGCCAACTCGCGGATGACACGGCCGACGGCGTTCACCTCCAACTGGGTGGTACCGGCACTGCCGCGCAGCGCGCGTTCGTGGTGGCGTTCAATGCCGGTTTTGCCGACCCGGAATCCGGGCAGCGAAAGAACAGGGTCCCCTGTGAGTTCCCGCTCCGAAACGGCGCCGACATACCCGATGATGTGGGCGGCAGCCGCGCCGAAGGTGTAGTTGCGAATTTCTCCCATTTCCATGGAGACGCCGGGCAGGTCGGGTGTGTTGACTTCGATGGTCGCCACCTGGTCCCAGCTCACGTTTTCTTTCACCGTCACCGGCACGAATGGCCGCTTGCGCTGCACGTCGCGTAGGATACGCCGACGGTCCTGCTCCGACAGTGTGACGATGTCCGACAGCATTTGCAGTGTGCGCGCCACGTCGGGTGTGCGTTCCGATACCAGAACAACCCGATAATTCTGTTGATTGACAGCCAGTGGTACGCCAAAACGATCCAGTATCGGTCCACGCGTCGGGGCCACCAGGCGCAAGCTAATGCGGTTCTCGTCCGCCAGCATACGATAGCGGTCCGACTCGATGAGCTGCAGGTAATACATGCGGCCGACCAGAATCGACATAAGTGCCAGCTTGCCACCACCCAGAACCAAGGTACGCCGGCTCAGCATGCGATAGCGGTCGACGTCGCGGTTCATGGTGTCACCTGCTTGGATTGACGAGAAATGCCCGATGCACCCGAATGAATAGCCAGGCGAACGGCGGAAATAGGGTCAAGGTCAAGGCAGCCTGAACCAGGACGGCGTCCACCGGCAACAGGTGCCACGTCAACAGGCAATACGAGGCCCAATGGACGGCTGCTGCGCCGAAGACGATCAGGGCAAATCCCCACCACAACAGGAGGAAAGATGAGGCCAAGAAAAAGCTGCGCTGACTCATGACGATGCCGTGCGTCACCACATAGGTCAGGGAATGGAGACCTGGGATTTCTCCACTAAGCAGATCCTGCAGCAGACCGATGGCAAAGGCGGTACTCGGGCGCAAGAGATCGGGCCGATGGATCGCCCAATAATAGACGCCCATAAGGGCAAGGCCGGGCGTGATGCGTTCCCATCCCGGGAGATACAGCGGTATCATGCCGACCAGCGCCAGCATCACCGTTACGGCCCCAGGTGCGAGGTTGCGTCCGGCCTGGTCTAGTCGTTGCCAGATGTTGACCATCACGGCAGATCCGCGTGCTCCGCCATATCATAAATGACACCGGCCGGCAGGCTGAAGTCGACGATCTGCACATGTTCGACCCGGCCCAGGTCAACCAGTGGCTGAACCTTGATGCCGCGGTCTGTCACCGACATCACTTCACCGATTGGCAGGCCGGGTGGGAACATGCCGCCATGGCCGGACGTGACGATCCGATCGCGCGGGTGCACTGCCGCCTCGGGTGGCAAATAGATGAGCTGCGGCAGTTCCGAGTTGTCACCGGCGAGGATGGCGCGTTGGCGAGAGCTCTCGATGACGACCGGGATACGCGTGTTGATGTCGGTGACCAAGAGGATGCGCGCCGACCAGTCGCCGACCTCGACGACGCGGCCCACCATGCCAGGGCCAGCAATGGCCGCCTGGCCCTTGCGAACACCATGGCGTTGGCCGGCCGTGACCAGGAAGGCATTGACGAAGGAACCACCTGGGTTGGCGATGACCCGTGCCGAAACAAACGACGCCGTCGGCCCCGGCTGAAACTCGAGCAGTGAGCGCAGGCTGCGGTTCTCCGCCTCCAGGCGCAAGGCTGCCTGCTGCCATTGCAACAACTTGGCGTTCTCCACGCGTAGCCGGTTGTTCTCGGTGTGCAGCTCGATCATGGTGTTGATGGATTCCAGGAAGCGTGCCACCGTTGCCGCCGGCCGCGACATGGCATTCAAGATTGGGGCAAACGCATCCGACACCCGGGCTCGCACCGCATCGACCATGAACGGCTCGACCCGGCCGAAAACCATGAGAGCAATCGATAAGAAGACGAAAAGAACAAACGAGAAGCGCTGCAGCAGCGCCTTGATGGTCGAAATACGCACCATGGGGCGGTCCGGACGCGCCTTCATCAAACACCCCTCATGACCCGATGAGGACCGGCCAACGGCCATCGGTTCGATGCTGACTTCGCTGACACAGCAGCAGACGAGATAAATCTCATCCGAGCGACGCACCGCTCGCCTGCATCGATTTTTTATGAAGGCATATATCAAATCTGTTGCGCTAAAACAATCTCTGGCACCGGGAAAAAACTAGAACAGTATTTGTTGCGATCGCACAGGAAATCAGCCGGTCGTGCAGGCACACCGGTTCTGTACTCGGAGCGCCGGGTGGGGCGACTGTGCGCGTCGCGATCAGTACATGCTTACCAGAACGTTACGCAGAGTCTTCATCTCCTCCAAGGCCCGGCCGGTTCCCAATGCGACACAGGACAGCGGGTCATCGGCAATCGACACGGGCAGACCGGTGGCGTGGCGGAGGACGAAATCCAGATTGCCCAAGAGCGCACCGCCCCCGGTCAACACGATGCCTTTGTCGACGATATCCGCGGCTAGCTCCGGTGCCGTATGCTCCAGCGCGACCTTGACTGCCTCAACGATCGCGCTCACCGGTTCCGCCAGGCTTTCGGAAATCTGGCGCTCGCTAATGATCAGCTCCTTGGGCACGCCGTTCATCAGATCGCGGCCTTTGATTTCCATGATGCGGCCTTCGCCGTCTTCAGGCGGGCAGGCCGATCCTATCTCCTTTTTGATGCGCTCGGCCGAGCCTTCACCAACCAACAGATTATGGCTGCGTCGAATGTAGCCGATGATGGCCTCATCCATCTTGTCGCCGCCGACCCGCACGGAGCGCGAATAGACGATGCCGCCCAGCGAGAGCACGGCCACTTCGGTTGTGCCGCCGCCAATGTCGACCACCATGGAGCCGGTTGGTTCGGTCACCGGAAGCCCAGCACCGATCGCTGCCGCCATCGGCTCTTCGATGAGAAAAACTCTCCGGGCACCAGCGGATTCGGCAGATTCCTGAATGGCACGGCGTTCGACGGCGGTGGAGCCGGATGGAACACAGATGATCACCTGTGGGCTGGCAAAACTGCGCCGGTTGTGCACCTTGTGGATGAAGTGTTTGATCATCTCCTCGGCGACTTCGAAGTCGGCGATGACTCCGTCGCGCAGTGGCCGTATGGCCTGGATGTTGCCCGGTGTCCGGCCGAGCATCATCTTGGCTTCGTCACCGACAGCCAAAACCTGTTTACGACCCCGCACCGTGGCGATGGCAACCACTGACGGCTCATTCAGGACGATGCCCCGACCCTTGACATATACCAGAGTGTTGGCCGTGCCCAGATCGATTGCCATATCGGCAGAGAGCATGCCGAGCAGCCTCGAAAACATAAACGAAGCGCACTCCTCGTTGCGATGACGCGCCGGGTTGCCACGGCCCAATCCGAGGCGGAGCATACACCGCCTCGGACGCTGGAGCCTGCTTAGTGCAAGCGTGTCCGCACCTCAAGCGGAGAGTGCAGCGGGCGCCGACTTGTGGCGTTTGTCCATCAATTTGTTCAAAGCATGGATGTAGGCGCGACACGATGCCACCAGGGTATCGGCGTCCGCTCCCTGGCCATTCACCGTCTTGCCGTTCTCTTCCAGCCGGACCGTGACTTCCGCCTGGGCATCGGTGCCCGCGGTCACCGCGTGCACCTGGTACAACTGCAGTCGAGCGTCGTGCGGGAATAATTCCTTGATGCCGTTGAAGATGGCATCGACTGGGCCGTTGCCTTGCGCCGTGGTCTCGTGCTGCTCGCCATCGATCTGGATGACGAGGGCCGCCTTTTGCCGGCCGATTCGGGTGCCGGCCCAGACCTCCAATTCGACAAGCTGAATTCGGTCGGCCTGGTGACCGATTTCGTCGTCGACCAGCGCGACGATGTCCGCGTCGAACACCTCCTTCTTGCGGTCGGCCAATTCCTTCATGCGCACGAATGCGTCTTCAAAGGCGTTGTCGCCCAGCTCGTAGCCCAACTCCTGCAGTTTCGTGCGGAACGCGGCGCGGCCGGAATGCTTGCCGATGACCAAAGAGGATTTGTTCAGCCCAATCGATTCCGGTGTCATGATCTCATAGGTGCCGGCGTGCTTGAGCATGCCGTCCTGGTGGATGCCGGATTCATGGGCAAACGCATTGGCGCCGACAATGGCTTTGTTCGGCTGCACGACGAAGCCGGTGATGGCCGAAACCAGGCGCGACGCCTTCATGATATGTTCGGTCTGGATGCCGGTCACAAACGGCATACGGTCGTGGCGCGTCCGCAGGGCCATCACCACTTCCTCGAGTGCGGCGTTGCCCGCGCGCTCACCCAACCCGTTGATGGTGCATTCGATCTGGCGGGCTCCGTTCTGTACGCCGGCCAAGGAATTGGCCACGGCCAAGCCCAGGTCGTTGTGGCAGTGCACCGACACGACCGCTTGATCGATGTTGGGGACGCGCTCCAACAACGAGCGGATCATGGCGCCGAATTCCTCCGGGACGGCATAGCCGACAGTATCGGGGATGTTGACCGTACGCGCGCCGTTCTTGATGGCGGTCTCCACGCAACGACACAGGAAATCCGGATCGGTCCGCGAACCGTCCTCCGCGCTCCACTCGACGTCGTCGCACAGGTTACGGGCGCGCGTGACGCTTTCCGCCACCCGTGCGTGCACTTGCTCCGGCTCCATCTGCAGCTTGAACTTCATGTGCAGGGGACTTGTGGAGATGAAGGTGTGGATGCGCTTGCGTTCCGCCAACGCCAAGGCTTCGGCGCACCGGTCAATGTCGCGCGGGTTGGCGCGGGCGAGCCCGGCCACGGTCGAGGTCTTGACGATCCGGCCGATCTCGCGTACGGCCTCGAAATCGCCGTTGGACGCGATCGGAAACCCGGCTTCGATGACATCCACGCGCATCTCTTCCAACAGCCGGGCAATGCGAATCTTCTCTTCCAAACTCATGGATGCGCCCGGCGATTGTTCGCCGTCGCGCAGCGTGGTATCGAAAATCACGACCTGGTTTTCAGGTTGTCTCTCGGCAGCAGTCATGGTCGCACTCCTTCGCGGCCCGGTTAGGCCGTTAACTTGGTAGTGAATCGATTGGAAAGGCAATGGCGGGACAGGCGATGGTGCCCGCGCGACCCCTGAACGCTTGTCGGGCAGACGGTAGCGCTCAGGGGCTGCTAAGTCGAAGGAGCAGTCCGAGACCGAGGAGAGGCGAAGCCAGGCAACGGCCATGGGCACCCGTCGCGACCGGCATACCGGCTGCGTCGTCTCGTGCCAAGGCTATGGACATCGGCGTGCGCACAATCCAACACTCGATCGTTTGATCGCTACAATCCCCATAACCCAGTACCGCGCTCAGGTCAACCGGCAATGCCACGGCTGCCAGGGCTGCCAGGGCTGCCAGGGCTGTTGGTGCACGGCAGGCACGCGACCGTCTTGTGGTGCCGGGTCAGCGGCCTGACTTGGCACGCCGGAAGGCTTCGGCCAGGGCCGTCATGCTGCTCCCGTCTGGCGGCGTGGAGCGAGTGGTACCGTTGTTTGTCGGTACGCGGGATTTTGGTGCCGGACCGGCTGGGTCCGGCCGAGGCGCGCCACGGGCCGGTCCGCCTGCGCCGCGCCTCGGCCCAGCGGGTCGGTCGGCCGCGTCATCGCTGCGCATGCTCAGGCCGATGCGTTTGCGCCGCGCATCCACCTCTAGGACCCGCACAGAGACAATGTCGCCTGGTTTCACAACGGCGAGCGGGTCCTTGATGAACCGGTCGGCGAGTTGGGAGATGTGAACAAGACCGTCCTGGTGCACGCCGACATCGACGAAGGCGCCGAAGGCGGTCACATTGGTGACCACGCCTTCCAGGCGCATACCGGGGCTGAGGTGGGTGATCTCGCTGATGTCGTCACGGAACGTTGCGGTGCGGAATGCCGGGCGCGGGTCCCGGCCCGGCTTTTCCAGTTCGCGTAGCACATCGCGCACGGTCGGCACGCCGTATCCATCCGATGCGAAGTCCTCTGGTTCGAGGGCACGCAGGAGGGCGGTTTGGCCGATCAGGCCAGCGAGGTCGCGCCCCAGCTGGGTCAGGATGTGTTCCACCAGCGGATAGGCTTCTGGATGGACCGCGGAGTTGTCGAGTGGGTTGGCCGCGCCCGGGATGCGCAGGAAGCCGGCCGCTTGTTCGAATGTCTTGGGCCCGAGGCGTGACACCTTCATCAAATCTTGCCGGCAGGTGAAGCGGCCGATCTGGTCGCGGTAGCCAACGATGTTGCGCGCCGCGGTCTCCGACAAGCCGGAAACCCGCGCCAAGAGCGGCACGGAGGCGGTGTTCAGATCAACGCCGACCGCGTTCACGCAGTCTTCCACTGTCCCATCCAGGGCCCGGGCCAGGCGGGTTCCCCGCACATCGTGCTGGTATTGCCCAACACCGATCGATTTGGGGTCGATCTTGACCAATTCGGCCAGTGGATCCTGCAGCCGGCGCGCGATCGAAACGGCTCCGCGTAATGACACGTCGATATCCGGCAGTTCCTCCGATGCTGCTTCCGAAGCCGAATACACCGAAGCGCCAGCTTCCGACACCATGACCTTGGTGAGTTTGAGGTCCGGGTGGCGTTTCAGTAGATCGGCTGCAAGCTGGTCGGTTTCTCGCGATGCCGTGCCGTTGCCGATGGCGATCAACGCAATGCCATGTCGCTGCGCCATTCCGGCAAGTTGGTGGAGGGCGCCGTCCCAATCATGTTTCGGTGCATGCGGGTAGACTGTCGCGGTCTCGAGCAACAGTCCGGTTGCCGACACAGCGGCGACCTTGACCCCTGTGCGCACGCCGGGATCAAGCCCGATGACCGCACGGGGTCCGGCCGGGGCGGCCAGCAGCAACTCGCGTAGGTTGGCGGCGAAGATGCGCACCGCCTCTTCCTCGGCCCGGTCGCGCAGCGCAGCCACGATGTCGCCTTCCAGCCGTGGCTGCAAGCGTACCGACCACGCCCAGCGGGCGCATTGTAGCAGCCAGGGATCCGCGGGGCGCCCCTGGTCGACGAGGCTGAAATGCGCCGCGACCATCCTTTCGCAGTGGTTCGGTGCTTTGGCAGAGGTCGCCGTATCAGCCTCGGCAGGGTCGCCAGACACAGTGACATGCAAGACGGAATCGGTGCGGCCGCGCAGGATCGCCAGGATGCGATGACCCGGAATAGTGGCCACGGCTTCGCTGAAATCGAAATAATCGCCGAATTTGTGCCCCTCGGCCGTTTTACCATCCGCCACTTTGGTGACGATTCGCCCGTTTTCCGCCAAGTGTCGACGGAGTTTCTGAGCGAGGTCGGCATCCTCGGCGAAAGATTCGATCAGGATCTGCCGCGCCCCATCCAGCGCCGCCTTGACATCGGCCACGCCTTTGTCCGGCGCAACGAACGCGACCGCTTCATCCATTGGTTGGCGTGTGGGATCGGCCATCAGCGCCTTGGCCAGCGGCTCCAACCCAGCTTCCCGCGCGATCTGGGCTTTGGTGCGCCGTTTCGGCTTGTACGGCAGATAGAGGTCTTCCAGTCGGGTTTTGGTGTCGGCGGCGAGCACGCCCCGTTCCAATTCCGGCGTCAGGTGGCCGTTATCGCGCAGGCTTTGCAGGATGGTCGCCCGGCGGTCCTCGCGTTCCCTCAGGTAAATCAACCGTTCAGCCAGTGTGCGCAACTGCCGGTCGTCAAGACCGCCCGTGACTTCCTTGCGATAGCGGGCGATGAAGGGGATGGTGTCGCCGCCGTCGATCAGCCGAATTGTCGCTTCGATCTGTGCGGCTGGGACGGCCAGTTCCCGAGAGAGTTCGTCGGTAATTAGGCTCATGGCGTGGCTCGAAGCACCTCGCTTCTGGGATTGGTCGACATATCGTAATCGCAGCGGCGTGGAGCTTCAAGATGTGGGGGCAAGGCCACCAATCTGGGTTTGACTGCGTCAGCTCCGACCGGTTCAGACGGGGGCATGACTCAATAACAAAGTTGCAAAAAAGTCATGTAGCCGATTTGTTTTCAAAAGCCTGCGATGAACAAGCGTTCGTTGCAGACGGCCGTGCTCCACCATCGACAGTGCAGCGTTGACGTTGATACCTGCGATGCGCCCACGATCGTCTGGGAGTGCGGTCGCACGGGACGTCACTCTTTGCACCGACTAACAAGAAACTAAGCTTGGCGTGTCCAAATATAGTAGCAAAAGCAAACTTCGCTGCTATATATGCGCTCGGAAAACTGGACTGTTTCATCCC
>JANQJV010000021.1 GCA_028281465.1 Azospirillaceae bacterium
ACGCCCAGCAGCCGGCCGCCAAGATGGCGGCGGTCCAGCCGGCAGGGATGCCGGCGCTCCTGGTTCAGCGCCGAAACCGAACCTGTCATCAATGCGGGCTGTGGGTATAAATCAGAACCCAGGCAAACCGACCAGGTCGGACTACAAGAATACCTGGATCACGGATGTCCACGCCGCAGTATCCGGTGATGGTGATGGTCGATCCGCAGGTCGGTCGATTGTGTGTCGGCGCAGAGTTCAGGGACTTCGTTAGGCCGAACTCGTCTGCAGCATGCGATCAAGCTGCCCCGATCTGTCCAAGACATACAGTTCATCGGAACCGCCGATCGGTTGGTCATTGATGAATATCTGCGGAACCGTGCGCCGGCCGTCGGCGCGTCGTGTCATTTCACTGCGCCGGTCTGGATTCATCATGATGTCGATTTCAATGAAATCGATACCTTTCTGGTCGAGCAAGCGTTTGGCTCGATGGCAGTATGGGCAGATGGGTGTCGTATAGATTTCAACTGTCGGCATGACCTGGTTTTCCTCGTCGTCCCGTCTCGTTTGTTCCTGGCTGGTCTCAATCATGCCTGTGTCATCGCCGTTCGCGCCAGCGTGAGCACATCCACCGCAGCGACACCCGCGTCCAAAAGGCTGCGACCACATTCCGCAGCCGTGGCTCCGGTCGTCAAGACATCATCGATCAAAACCACGCGCCGCCCGGCCAAACGGCTTGATTTTCTGTCGTCGACACGAAAGGCGCCTTTGACATTGGCTTCGCGCCGTTGGCGCGGCAGGCTGCTTTGCGCGATGCACGCGCGGGTTCGGCATAGAACATCGGGCCAGACACGCCGACCGACAACCTGAGCCACATGGGCAGCCAGCAGGCCGGCCTGGTTGAATCGGCGGTGGAAGCGCCGTCGCGGATGCAGTGGAACGGGCACCAGAGCGTCGGCAGTGGCCAAGATGTCGGCTCCGGCGTGCGCCATCCAGCGTGCCAGAGCGGGGGCAAAGTCCGTTCTGTCACCCTGTTTCAGCCCAAGGACGAGCGGCCGTGCGGCCGTATCGTAAACCAATGCTGAACGAGCCCGGCCGTAAGGAGGGGGACTACGCAAACAAGACGCGCAGACCGCCGTGGTCCCGGTGTCGACGTCGAACGGCAAAGCACAGCGGGGACAGAACGGCTCGCCGATCCAAGTTAAGGTCGACCAACATTGAGCACAGACGCCGCTATCGGCTTGCACAAGAACGCCACAGGCCAGGCAGCGCGGTGGCAGTAAAACATCGCGCATCGTGATGCCGATACGCCGCGTCCACGACATCAGGCCGGTTCCGGTGCCAGCGAGGGAGGAGCGCACCATGGTGGGATGACCAAGGACAATCTTGCCGACATGGGCTGATCACAGTATACTATCGCCTTTCGTATTGAGGAATAACATGATTCACGCTGCGGGTGGCGCAGACGGCGTGGAAGTTGGCCCCTCGACCTTCGACCTGCTGGCTCGCCTCAGCGCGCCAGTTTGGCTGATCGCACCACGTGGGCAGGTGGTTTGGTTGAATGCCTCGGCACGGTCGGCCTTGTCGCTTGCCGAAGCGGCGGCACCGGCAACCATTGCAGCGGTGATGTCGGACGACGTGGCGGCCGCTCTGACGGCCGTGCCGGCGGGCCGCTGGGTTCATGGTGGCGTCCTGTTTCACACCGACACCAAGGAATGCCTGGTTCCCTGCCGTTTATTCCGTCTGGAGGGCTTCGCCTCTGGTTCCGACGAACGCAGCTTGACCTTTGCTGAGGCGCTGGTGGATGTGGCGACACGGACCGAAGTGCTGCGCCTGACCGAGCAGTTGGCCGCCATTTCTGGTGCCTTTCCCGATGTGCGGTTGGTCCTGCGCCGGGATGGAACCATCACGGACTGGACGGCGGCTGATATCACCGACTTGCCTTTGCCTGCGGCCTGGATCGACGGGCGCCGGCTTCAGGACATCTTGCCTGAGCCCGGCGGCGGCGAAGCTGCCGATGCGCTGAGGCGTTTGGCGCATGGGTCGCCGGTGGCCCAGTTCGGGTACACCCTGGATCGTGCCGACGGATCGCGGATTTTTGACGGGCGTGTGGTAGCCCTGCCCGATGCAGTCCGCGTCATGGCGATCATGCGCAATGTGACGGACGTCAGTCGGGCCCAAACCAGTGCTGCCCAGGCGCATCAGCGCTTGTTGGATGCGTTGGAGTGTATTTCTGAAGGTTTCGTCTTGTTCGATGAAGACGACCGCATGGTGCTGTGCAACAACCGATTTCGAGACATTTACTCTGCGGCGATGGATATGATTACACCGGGAGTGCAGTATGAGGCATTGTTGCGTGCTGGTGTGGCGCGCGGCATTTTCCTTGATGCGCGTCACCGGGAGGAAGCTTGGATCGCCGAGCGTCTTCGTCGTCACCGCGAGCCCGGCGAACCTTTCGAAGAGCGGTTGAGCAACGGGCGATGGTTGCGCATAGAGGAACGCCGCACAAGTGACGGCGGCATCGTTGGCATTCGCACGGATATTACCACGCTGCGGGCCCGGTTGACGGGGGGCGAGCCAGTGACGTCGGGTTGGGTTTCCGTTGCGGACACGGAAAGCGATGGAGCAGCGGCAAGCATCGAAGTGGTCCGGAGCTAACCGCCGGCCCGCTGACGGGCGACCGCCAAGCTGACCGCCCCGAAGACTCCGACAGTGATGATGGAGCGCAAACAAACGGCTGCCGTATTTTCGTCCGCAACGTTCGATTCGGCTGGGTGGACAAGGATGTCGCTCGAGCGTTTTCGCTTGTCTTTGTCCTGCACAAAATACTCTAACAAGAAACGAACGGTGCCGTTGGGCACAAACGGGTCCATCCGGGGAGGCCTTTTTGGGAGCGCCGACGCCTCGTCGGCCTCGTGTGCACGCCGGTGCGGGTGCCGCCGTCGGATGGCCACAGCTCCGCGGACGGCGGACGGTGTCCGGTTTTCCCGCCGCGGTGCGGGGTTGACGGGCCGGGCCGACGAGGCGTCGGCGCTCCGGGATGTGGCCACGACCCGCCCAGAGGTTCATCCTCTGCGGGACGGCGGCAGACGGTGAGACCTAGAATGTTGACATACACGATCGGATTTCGCCCGTCTGAGTCCGCGTGACATGACAAACACCGAGTAGGCGTGCCAATCGATCAGACCGACCCGAACGGTCTGCTTGGGCTCCCATGCCAACGAGCAATGGTCATCGATTCAAACACATCAGTCCAACTGGCGCCACTTGCCCCCGAAGGCCATGGCGGCTTATGACTGCGCGCCATGGTTGATGATCCGAACTCCGTCCTTGAAAAACCCTTGGCCGAGGCGTTGGGCGAGCGCTACCTCGCCTATGCCTTGTCAACGATCGTCGCACGCTCCCTGCCCGACGTGCGTGACGGCCTGAAGCCGGTGCACCGGCGCCTGCTCTACGCGATGCGCGAGCTAGGCCTGCAACCCACGTCTTCGCCGAAGAAATCGGCGCGCGTGGTCGGCGACGTCATTGGCCGCTACCATCCACATGGCGATGTCGCCGTCTACGACAGCCTGGTGCGCCTGGCGCAAGATTTTGCTGTTCGCTACCCGCTGGTCGACGGTCAAGGCAATTTCGGCAATATCGACGGCGACAATGCCGCTGCCATGCGCTACACGGAAGCTCGGCTGACCGAGGTGGCGCGGGCCCTGTTGGAGGGAATCGACGAGGACGCCGTCGACTTCCGCGACACCTACGACGGCGACGGCACCGAACCCGTGGTGCTTCCCGCCAATTTCCCCAACCTGCTCGCCAACGGTGCTGCGGGAATTGCCGTCGGCATGGCCACATCAATTCCACCACACAACGTGGGTGAGCTGTGCGACGCCCTGCGCCACCTGATCAAGCATCCCGAAGCGCCGATCGACAAACTGGTGGAGTTGGTACCCGGACCGGATTTTCCGACCGGTGGCATCCTGGTCGAGCCACGTGACAGTGTCCTTGAAGCGTACCGTTCCGGCCGTGGTGGCTTCCGGGTACGGGCCCGCTGGGAGGTGGAGAAACGGCCCCAGGGCACATGGCACATCGTTGTCGTCGAACTGCCCTACCAGGTTCAGAAATCCAAGCTGGTCGAGCGCATAGCCAGCCTTCTGCACGACCGCAAGTTGCCGCTTCTGGAGGATGTGCGCGACGAGTCCGCCGAAGACATTCGGCTCATCCTGGTACCCAAGAGCCGCAACGTCGACCCCACTGTGTTGATGGCGTCTCTCTTCCACGCCACGGATCTGGAAAACCGATTTCCGCTCAACCTCAATGTGCTCGACAAGGACACCGTGCCCCGGGTCATGGACCTGCGCACAACCCTGCGGGCTTTCCTCGACCACCGGCTGGAGGTCCTGGAGCGCCGGTCACGCTACCGGCTCGGTCGCATCGACCACCGGCTGGAGGTGCTCAACGGCCTGCTCATCGTCTACCTCAACCTGGACGAAGTGATTCGAATTATCCGCTATGAAGACGAGCCGAAGGGGGAGCTCATTCGAGTGTTTACGCTCACTGACTCCCAGGCGGAGGCCATCTTGAACATGCGCTTGCGCAACCTGCGCCGGCTTGAGGAGATGGAGTTGCGCCGGGAGTTCGACGACCTGACAGCGGAACGTGCCGGTCTGGTCGACCTGCTGGCGGACGCAAGCAAGCGCTGGGAGGCGGTCGGCAAGGAAATCGGCGAAATCAAGAAGAAGTTCGGCAAGAGCACCATGCTTGGCAAACGTCGGACCGAGATTGCCGATGCTCCGCCGACGATCGATGTGCCGCCCGAGGCCACCATGGAACGCGAACCTGTCACGGTTCTGTGCTCGGAGAAGGGCTGGATCCGGACGGTCAAGGGCCATTTATCCCCAGACGAAGCTGCCGAAGCACGCTATAAGGATGGGGATCGTGCCCGGTTCGTCATCCATGCCGAGACGGTCGACAAGTTGTTGCTCTTCGCGACCAATGGCCGATTCTACACTCTTTTTGTGGACAAGCTACCCGGCGGGCGCAGTGGAGGCGAGCCGGTTCGACTGATGGTGGAGTTGGGCAACGACACGGATATCATTGCCCTGATAAAGCACTGTCCGGGCCGTCGCCTGCTCCTCGCCGCCGATGATGGCCGCGGCTTCCAGGTCGACGAGGACGGTGTGGTGGCCCAGACCCGGGCCGGCAAACAGGTGTTGAACGTGGAAGCTCCGGCTGAAGCGTGCTTGTGCCTGACCGCCGACGGCGACACGGTGTGTGTGATCGGACAAAACCGCAAACTGCTGGTGTTTCCACTGGATGAGGTGCCGGTTATGACGCGAGGCCGCGGCGTCGTCCTGCAACGCTACAAAGATGGTGGTTTGTCCGACCTGATCGTCATCCGGCTCGCCGACGGGCTGTCTTGGACCGTCGGTACCCGCCGGCAAACAGTGACCGACCTGGTACCATGGCAAGGACCGCGGGGCAGCACGGGCCGCCTGCCACCGAACGGCTTCCCCCGGTCCAATCGGTTCACCTGAGCGGCCAGCCATGGAGGCGCCATGAAGATCGACACCATGCTGAAGGCCTTGCTGCGCCGGACCGCGGCTCCGGCTTTTCTTGGCGCAGGTGACCGGCTCGCCTGTGGTCGAAACCGAACCGACGGAACACCCGGAGACGCCTAATCGGCACGCGGATTTCGTCGTCTACCTCGCCAGACGGTCGAAATCGTCGATCCGGTCTTCGCTGGCACCATGCACAGAGTGACCGGACTAACCGAAAGCAAATTCGAATGGGCCACGAAGCACGTCTCAAAGAGCTCGGATTGATCCTTCCGAACATTGCAGATCCGGCGGGCAGCTATGAGCATGCGGTACGCACGGGCCCGCTGCTGTTTCTCTCCGGCAAAGGGCCCTTGGGACCGGAGGGGCGAGTCGGTGACGAGATCGGTGTGGACGAGGCCTATGAACACGCCCGCCAAACCGGCCTGATCCTGCTCGCCGTGATGCGCCGGGAACTGGGCAGCCTCGACAGAGTGTCACGGGTGGTCAAGGTTCTGGGCATGGTCAAGGCAATCCCTCAATTTGACCGGCACCCACAGGTGATCGACGGCTGTTCGGACCTTTTCCTCACCGTCTTCGGTGAAGCCGGACGGCATGCCCGATCAGCGATCGGCGTACAGTCGCTGCCGTTCGGCATCACCGTGGAGATCGAGTGCATCGTGGAATGGACCGACTAACAAGAAACTAAGCTTGGCGTGTCCAAATATAGTAGCAAAAGCAAACTTCGCTGCTATATATGCGCTCGGAAAACTGGACTGTTTCATCCC
>JANQJV010000022.1 GCA_028281465.1 Azospirillaceae bacterium
GGGATGAAACAGTCCAGTTTTCCGAGCGCATATATAGCAGCGAAGTTTGCTTTTGCTACTATATTTGGACACGCCAAGCTTAGTTTCTTGTTAGGACCACCGGTCAACGGCCCCGACCCAGCGCCATGACCATCACGGTCCGCACCACGATCAGGATGTCCATGGAGATCCAGGCCAGGGGTGCGCTGAGTGCAACGGCGTAGGCATGATCGTAGAGCAGCTTGGATTTCACGTCGTCCAGATCCCGGTCATAGCCCTGGTAGACTTGGGCCAGGCCGGTGATGCCCGGGCGGACGCCGTAGATGCGCTCGGCATAGTAGGGAATCTGGCTGTCGAGCCGGTTGAAAATGCCCGGACGCTCTGGCCGCGGACCGATGAGGGACATCTCGCCGCGCAGCACATTGATCAACTGTGGCAGTTCGTCGAGCCGGCTCTTGCGCAGGAAATGGCCGACCCGCGTGATGCGCGGATCCCGCTCGGTCGCCCAGACCGGCCGGCCGACGGCTTCGGCATCGGTCCGCATGCTGCGGAATTTGATCATCTGGAACAGCTTGGTTTGGTTCGGACCGCTTTCGCCGATGCGGAGCTGCCGGAACAGGACCGGGCCGCGGCTGTCCAGTTTGATCGCCATCACGATCAGTGGCAGGAAGGGAGCGGTGAGGATGAGCACGGCGAGGGCTCCCACCACGTCGATCGTCCGCTTGGCGAAGGCGATGCCAGGTGGAACGTGGGAGCCAGTGATCACCGGCTCGGCGGCGGCGGATGGGGCGATCGGGGTCGACAGGGTCAGGCTGGTCATCGTCGAGGTCCTTCTTGCAGGCGTTGGCATCGTGCGATCGGGTTCGGTCCACTCATCAGGCCCGTTTCCACCGGCCTCGCTCCATCCCGGCGAGATAGCGAACGGCGCCGATCCCACCGGCGATATGGCCGGCGATCAGGTAGTGGAGCGCCGCCACGGCCTTGGGCCAGGGTAGCTGTGGCGCCAGGGCGCGCAGACCCGCCAGCGCGTAAAGCGTCGACTGGCCCGCGAACATGGCGGCGAAAAACCAGGAGCCGGGTGCAAGGAAGCCGGAGCCGATCCAGGCCAGAGCCATCAGCGGCGGCATCATCGGGCGCAGCCCCTTGCCGGAAGCGAAAGCAAAAGCGATGCCGGTTCGGCCGGCGCCAGGCGCCAGAAGCGAGGCCGATCTCAAGACCTGCTGGAGATTGCCGGCACCGATCCGCCGCCGCCGCCGCCGGTCGGTGGCCTCGCTCGCCCGTTCGAGTTCGAGCGCAACCATGCGGGTGTCGT
Source organism: Azospirillaceae bacterium (assembly GCA_028281465.1). Classification (GTDB taxonomy): domain Bacteria; phylum Pseudomonadota; class Alphaproteobacteria; order Azospirillales; family Azospirillaceae; genus JANQJV01. The sequence goes on from JANQJV010000022.1 coordinate 1,292, forward strand.
AGACCGCCCGTTTTCCGCCGGCGACAATCGCCATCGGCAGGATGAAATCGTCATTGATGGTGTCCGGTGCCAGGGGGCGGAACAACGCGGCCCGAAACGCATAACAGGCCCCGTGCGCGCCCAAGGGCGCCCCTAGCGCGGCTTCGCGCTGTTTGATCGCGACCTGATAGTCCCAATAGCGCCGTTCACCGACGCTGCCCGGCGTGAGCAATCTGTAGGTGGCGCACACAACCCCGATGTCCAGATCGCGAAAATGGGCCGCGGCCAGGCTGAGCGCATCGACCGACAGCAGCGCGGATGCATCGGTGAGGACGATCACCTCGCCATCGGCCTCGGGGATCACCTGGTTGAGCACGGCCAGTTTGCCACGATTTTCGCTGAACTCGCGCACCTGCACGTGCAGGTGTCGGCACAGCGGCTCGTTCGCGGCCATCCGGGCCAGCGCTGCCGTGTCGTCTCGGCAGCCGTCGCAGGCGACGATCACGGTCAGTTTCGCAGTCGGATAATCCTGGATTGCCAGATTGCGGATCTTCTCGGCGATGACTGCCGCCTCGTTGTAGGCGGGAATGATCACCGACATCGTCGGCAGGTTCGCATCCTCCGGCTGCGCCCGGTAGCGGCGGGGCTCCGGCTCGTCGGTCAACGCGGCGGCGGCCTGCCGGTCGCGCGCGAGCAGCTTGAGCAGGATCGGATAACCGGCGTGATGATACGCAACCAGGCCGGCACTGGCGAGGGTGAGGGAGTCCAGCAGCATGGGAGAACCTCCGGGGGATCGGTGTCTCGTCAGGCGACGAGCAGCGCGCGGTACGCGCCGATCGTATCCGCCAGATCGAAGTTGTCCTTCACGAACCGGCGTGGACTGACCGGTGCCGGCCGCGTCAAGACGGTTTGCAAAGCATCGGCCAAAAGGCCCGGCCGGTCGGCCGGCACCAGCCGGGCCGTGCGGGGACACGCCGCTTCCCGTACGCCGCCGACATCGCTGGCCACGGCCGGGATTCCGCTCGCTTGCGCCTCGAGCAGGGACAGTGGCAGGCCTTCATTGCGCGACGGCAGACAAAACACATCCAAGGCCCGATAAAACCCGACCATATCGTCCAGCATGCCCAAGAAATGCACCCGGTCGTGGAGGCCAGACATCTGAACCTGATCCTCGAGTTCGGAGCGCTGGGAGCCATTGCCTGCCAGGGCCAGGTGCACCGATGACGGCAACTGGGACAGGGCCGAGATCAGCACGTCATGCCCCTTGACCGGTTCCAACCGACCCGCGGAGCCAATGAGCTGAACGCCCAGTGGGAGGCCGAGCCGACGCCGATTGGCAGTGCGATCATCCGGCCGGAATCGGTCCAGATCGACCCCGTTGGCGATCACCTCGGCGTTGGTACCGGGCAGGGCCCTCCGCACCGCGGCCGCAACTTGGGAACCGCATGCGATCAGATGGGGTCGGACCGCCGCAAGCGCCCCACGCACCACGGCCCTGCGTTTGCGGACCGAAAGATGCCAGGCGTCGTGTTCGGTATGGACGACACGGTCGATCCCGGCGAGCCGTGCGGCCAGCCCGCCATACAGCAGCGGACCGACGTGGTGGGTTTGGACTGCGACCGGCCGTACCCGGCGGAACAGACGCACCAGGTCAAGAAACACCTGTGGTTGAAATCCTGGGCGTTTTTCAAGGGCGATCAGTCGATCACCCAGCGATGCCGATCGGGGCCAGGATCGAACCAGCGCCTCGTGAGTCCCTTCGAGACTGACAACGAGAACCGGTTGGTCGGGTTGGCACAGGCGCTCGAACTCTAGCACCAGAGCCTCGATCCCCCCCGGGGCAAGGCGTTGCACCACTTGAATGATGGGGCCAGATGTGGGCATGGCGAGACCTCCTTCGAGAGCCGAGCGTTAGGCGATTGCGGTATTCAGCGGTCCGGGCGGGCCGATGTGCACCTGTCCATCGATGATGTCCGATGCGTGGTCGAGCGATGGCTTGAGCGGTGGAATGCGGCCCAGAACCGGAACGCCCAGTAGGTTTTCGATCACCTCCCGGCTGCGGATCGTGCTGTCCAAGACTTCGAACAACACAGCAAGTCCGAGGCCAAGGGCGATGCCGCCAAACACGCCGGCGATCAGGAACAGGAGTTTGCCCGGGCCAACCGGTACCGGGTCCTCCGTCGGGGGATCGATCACTTGAATCCGGTCCGGTGCTTCGAACTGGCCGAGTGCTCCGGTCACCCGTGCCATTTCGAACCGGCGCACGAGGCCGTCATACAGATCCCGCCGGATGGCAACGTCCCGTTCCAGCGTGTTGAGCTCGCGTTCGACCGCGCCATGGGCGGCGACACGGCGTTCCAACTCTGCAATCGCCATTTCAAGTTGCGACACCCGCCGTTGCAAAGTCGCCCGCTGCGCCTGCGCTTCCTGCAGTTGACCGAGCTGCGACACCAGCAAGTCGGCCGCAGCCTGGGACAGGTCGCTTCTCGTGGAGGCCAGCGACCAAAGCCGGTCGAGATCGTCTGCGGTCAAGGTTCCGACGGCCGAAAGAATGTGCGTGCGTTCTTCCCTGAGCCGGGAAAGTTGCCGCTGTACGGATGCAACGTCCGAATGGCGGTCGGTGTAGCGGCTGCGCAGCTGTGCGAGCTGGGCCGACAATGTGACAATGCGCTCCTCGATATTGGCGATCACCGGATTGTTGCGCGCGAGCCGGCTGCTCAAGTCGGCGAGAGCTGCATCTGCTCCGGCCAAGGCGGTGCGATCGTCGTCCAGTGCCTGCCGGAGCTGCGACAGTCGAGTCATGTTACTGCTTTGGACATTAGGTAGACTGTCGGCATGCTTGGTTTTGAATGCGGCTAGTTCGTCCTCGGCGGTTTCCAGTCCGACTTGCTGATCCTCCATCTGACGGGTCAGGAAGGCAACGCTGTCGGTGATCGAGGAGCGCTCCGGGGCGAGGATCTGATCGATGAATCGGCGACCGATGGAGGCCAGGATACGGTCGAGGCCGTCTGGGCTGTCGCCGCGCAGTCGCAATTCCAGCAACTCCGCACCGAACAAACTTACGTTGAGGGATGACGCCAATCTCTTGACGACCGTGTCACGCGCCTGCACCGACATATCTTCAGTGATTAACCCCAAATCCCGCGCTGCGCCACCGAGAATATGATGGCTGCGCCCGAGGGCTCGCAGCGCGGAAATCCGTTCCTTGAGATTGGTGGCAACGGTCAGATCTTCCAGGAACGGGTTGAGCTTCGCCGGTTCCTGCACCAGGAGCGTCATCCTGGCTTCGTATTTTTGCGGAGCGAATTTGGAGACACCCAATGCCAACGGTGGCAACAGGATGATCGGCACACAGATCAGGTACCGGCGGCGCCAGCCGGCAGCCAAGAACAGGTGAATGATCTCGATCAGCGGTCGCGACGTGAGCGAAAATCCACTGGACATTGTCATCCTCCACTTCGATGCGTGCAGGATGGATCTCCCCTATCCTGCCCCTAACTTGGTCGGCTGAACTCGACAATCACCGTCCCGGCCCGAACCGTGGGCTGGTAGACCAGTTCGGCCGGCTGTTGCTCCGGTGGCAAGGCCGCCTCGACGGCCAGGCCGCGGCGCTGGGCCAATCCCAATGCGGCGATCCGATCGTCCGCCCCCTCAACCCCGACCAGAATGCGTGGAGCGGACCTTTCCCCCTCCGCAAAGGCCGTGCCGACCGCGGCCGCCAACTCCGACTTTTGGGCGTCGGTCAGATCGACGCCATCTGCCCGGAACGACAGCTCCAGTCGCATGGGTTGGGCATCCTGTGCGCGGACCCGGGCAAGCATCGAATCAACCGACACCGGTCCGCCGGTTTGTCCGCCACCCTCGGTTTGGAGCTGGACCCGTGTGGCGGGAGGGATCAGGTCGACCGGGTCATTGACGGTGCAGGCGCCGAGCAGGCCGACAAGAAGCAAGGCAAGCAGCGGCATGGTCGAAACTTTCCTTTCCACGATGCGGCCTTCAGGGGTGCATCGCCAGGTCGACAATATCTTGTCGCCAGGCGTCGAGTTGGTCCGCTGGCAAGGCTCGTGCGTCTAGGAAATCGGTGGGAATTGCACGATGCAAAGATGTCCGCAATCGGGAGGCCGTGTCGTTGCGTTTTGCAGCCGTATCCAGCCAGCTTAGCCAGCGCAGGTCGAGCACACCCTCGGCCAGGTCGAGCAGGCCCGCGTTGATGTCGGGCAGGTCCGGGCAGGCATGGGCGGACGGATAAAGAAACTGCACATCCGCTTCACGTCCGTCGGTCGGATCGAACGGATCGGCCGTGGGCATCCGGGCGTGCCACTGCAGATATCCGCCCGCTCCGGTCCGCCAAAGGTAGAAGCCGGCGGCAAGCCTGAAGGCGCCCATGTTGTAGAACCAAGGCGGTTTTCCTGCACGGGTCAGGCGACGCACGGTCGCTGCGGAAACCCCGAATCCCGGGTTGATCAACACCATATCGAAGAGGTCGACGAACCGGCGGTCCCGGGGGGTGTTCAGGTGTCCCGCCAGCCTGGTATCCGGTGTGACGCGGCGCAGCGCCGAAGCGACCTCCGTCACGCCTTTGGTGCCGTGGGCCGGGTTGCTGGGCTCGTCCGCGATGCTCCAGGCCGGCAGGGGTAGACCGGATGCTTCCAGAAGCCGTTCGACCTGGCCAATGCGTTCGGCCGCCGATGTCAAGCCGATGTCGGCGATCAGCCGTTTCGCCGGTGCATAGCCCACGTACGGTGTCTGAAAACCGGCAGCCGTGACCGTGGCGATCGACGCAAGAAACTGGCCGCCGGTCGCATCGGGTGTCGGGAGCGGAGGCGCAATCCCAGTGAGACCCAGGCTGCGCAGAAACCTTAGATCGCAGCGCACGGCCGTGTCCTGCCATGGCCGGAGCGCCGGAAACCAACCGAAATGGGCCGGCGCTTCTAGATAGACGCCGACCGGGACCGGCGCCGGAGGCAGCACAACGGGCGGTACGATGATCTCGATCGGAATGCGGATGGCTTCGAGGCGAACCGCACCGTCGTATCGTCCGACCGGTGTGCCCGCCGGGACCGAGACACGGATCACGAACCGATCTGGCAATCCTTCAACATGGGGGATGAAGGTTCCGTCCGCCCGCAGCGCCTCCAAGGTTGGCGCCAATAGGTTCGCGGCCGTGTTGCGGCGATCCAGGCGCCACTGTCCCGCCCAGGTTTGGATGGGCAGTCGCGTCCTTCCCTGTCGCGGCGGCTCAACCTCGACCGCGTTGGCTGGGAGCGGCTGCGGTGAGACGGCGATCAAGGAGAGTGTCGTTGATGATCCGGCCGCAACGATCCTGCGAACCGGTCCGGTGGTGGTCGGTCTGCTCGCAAAACCAATCCCGTCGGCCGGTGCCTCGCCAAAAACCAAGCTCGGTGGTCTGGCCGGGATTGGTTGTCGTTCGGCCCGCCAGAGCTCCCGGAAACGGGTCGCCCGCATGTCCCGAACTGTCCGACGGCCGGTCCCGCCCTGCCCTGCCGGCTCGACCAGGAGGCCTGCAAGATAGAGGGATTGCGGGGAGCCGCCGGCAAGCTCGATCGTCATGCGGGACTCCGCCACCGTGACGGTGGCGCCCAGGCGATCACCCCGATGGGCGCCGATTGTTTCCCAGACATCGATCGACCCATCGCGCTGCAGAATCAGGGGCCTGTCGCGGCCCGCGAGATAGCGTTGCGCAATCCACTCGGTCGGCTGTCCGCGTCGGGATCGCACTGTGGTCCCATTGATGCGAATGCGTTGCTCCAATGGATGCGGCAGGAACTCCCATTCCCCCAAATCCTCGGTCCAGAGCGTGACCTTCCACACACCGTCGGGCCAAGGGAGGGAAAAACCGGTCACGCCGCGGATGCCATCCGCGATCAGCGCATCGCCGCTCGGCCGGGTGATCGCGCGTAAATCGTCGCCCGTCAAACGTGGATCACCAGGGTCGACGCGCTCGAAACCAGGGAACACCGGCCCCTGGACACCACCGAAATCGAAGCCGCGCGCCCCGTCGGGGAGGCGGACACTGGCCTCGACGGCCATCCTCTCGATCGTCACTGCGGGATCGCCCGAGCCCGTGAATACGATCAGACGCCGGATGTCCCCGCTATCCAGCAAGCGCCCCGACGGCGTCTTCAAACCACTGCTCGGCATCCGCAGAACGAAAGGCCCGGGCGGGACGACGCGCTCGGTGTTGATCCGGGACGCGTAGCCGGCCGAGGTTCCGTCATCGATCCGGACCACGAGACGGGACACGCGGTCCGCGTCGTTGTGGCCAACCACAACCAGTTCCTGCCCTGGTGGCAGGGTCGCGGGCGGCCAGAAATCCAAACGGATCGGCGTCGGTGCAGGCTGATCGAGTGCAAACGGCTCCGGTGCCTTCGATAACCCGGCGGAATTGATAAGAAGCGCTGACGCCAGCGCGGTGGCGGCGATCAATCTGCTTGGCTGCCGATCATGCCACAGCATGGCTTACAAGCTCCGAAGGACGGCATGGACCTGGGCAGCGCGCGCATCCCAGCTCTCACCGGCGACCCGATTCCGGCGAAACGCCGATCGGTCGTCCGCACCGGCTTCCGCCCGTGCCGAGGCCAGCGCAGCCACCAGACCCTCGCCCGTCGTCACGATGTCGACCGCGTCCCGGTACGCCTCGACCGCCGGAAACCGGGTGCTGATCACCGGCCGGCCGGCTGCAAGATACTCGCGCAGTTTGAGCGGATTGCACGCCTCGATCTGGGGTGTGGCGCGGAACGGCAGCATCGATGCCGTCCAGTGCTGAACATAGCCGGGCAACGCCTGGTGCGGTCGCGGCCCCAGGAGTCTGACGTTCGGCCGTTGGGTGAGACCCGAAACGTCGGTGCGCACCGGTCCGACGAACACGAACCACCAGTCCGCAAGACTGTCCGCCGCGGCCATCAACAGGTCCGTGTCGATCCAATCGGCAAGCGTCCCATAAAATCCGGCGATCGGCCGTCCGTCGTTGGGAAGGTCGTGGGCCGGTTCGGCCGGAAGTCCAAACAGGGTCGTGTCGGCTCCATGCGGCAGCAATACGGTGCGTTCCGGCGGGAATCGTTTGGCCAATGTCTCGCTGGCAGCGAAGATGACATCGGCCCGCTCGGCCAGCCGGCGTTCGGCCCGGGCAACGGGCGCGTGATCGACGCCGGCCAAGGCCGAGAAATCGTCGCCGCAGTAGTAGACGACTGCCCGTTCGCCCAGAGAGCCGACCAGGTCCACTCCAGTCGGCAGCGACAGCCAGAGAACCGGCCGGCCCATTTCATTGTGCTGCATCGACCGTTTGATCTGCCGGCCCAACACCATGCGGTTGATGGACCGCTCGAACCGGTTGGCTGCAACCGGAATTGCCAGGGGCGAGACGATCGTCTTCGGTCCGGCCGTGGCGGCGACGGTTGGGGTGGACCTGGCCGGTTGGGCCGGCGCCGTCGGAGCGGTGCGAAACCGATCTTGGAGCTTGGAAACGACTCTGGTTAGGTCATGGCGCGTCAGCTTGGGTCTCCGAAGGCCAATCGAATCGACCCAGATCACCGTCCAGTCATTGGTCAGGCGCCCCACCAGATGCTGCGTGCTGCTCGGGTGGCCGCCCCAATCCTCACCAAGCACAACCAGGTCGGATGGGCAGTTCATGCTGCGATCTCCCGTGCGCCCATGGGTTCAGCGGTGTCGGTGACACCGAGGGACCGAATCACCCGGGCCGGCATGCCGCCGGCGAGAACACCGGGCGGAAGGTCCCGCGTCACCACGCTCCCGGCCGCCACCACGGTGCCACGGCCGATCCGCACACCCGCGGTCACCGTGACCCCGGTCGCCAACCAGACACCATCTTCGAGAACGATGTCGCCGACCTGATCCTCCGTCTCCGGTAGACCAGCCGCCCTGTCGTCTGGATCCAGCGGGTGGCCCGGATATCCGGCGAGGAAGTTGCGCCCAGCCAATCGTACATGATCACCAATCACAATGCGACGGCCGACAGCGATGGTGGTTTGCCAGCCAATGTCCACATTGCTGCCGATATCAAGTGACGGAGACCGGGGAGCCGCCGTCCGCCCCGTAAAGGTCGTCTGGCCGGAAATGCGGCTGCCGGCACCGACGCTGATCGACACGGGGCCCAGCACTTGCGGCATTCCCCCATAAAGGAACAGACGGCTTGCCGGGCGGACCAGTCTCGACTGGAACAATGGCGTCCACCAAAGGACCCGCACGGAATGGCTCACAACACCGGCTATCAATCTGGACAATTCGTAGAGTGGCCGGTGAATTGGCCGCACCATAGGCAGTTCAGCGGTCCGCAGGGCTTGGACGATGCGGTACAGGGATCGAGCAAGCGGGTGATTCCGGGCCTTCACCCATTGGCGCAACTGATGAATTCCAGGCATGGGGTGCGCTCCTGCGTTCGGTTTGATTGGGTGCGGTCGTCAGGCGGCCAGGCGCAAAGCCGGCGCGATATGGCGCATGGTTTCGGCCAATCCGTCGGTCATCCGCACCTTGGCACCGACGCCCAGGCCCTTGATGGCCCGCGCAGGGTCACCGACGGACCGCCGAATCTCGCCGACCCGTGTCGGGGCCAAACGAATGCGCGGCTTGGTGCCGGCGAGAGCCGCCATCATGGTTGCGAGGTCTTTGATGCTGGTTTCCCGGCCGGTCGCAACGTTGAACACGCGCGGTGTCGTGTCGATGGTGTCCATGGCAGCGCGCAGGTGGCGAACCACGTCGGCGACATAGACGAAATCCCGAACCTGATGGCCGTCGCCGAAGATTGTGAGCTCGTGACCGCTGGTAAGCCGGTCGGCGAAGATCGAGATCACGCCGGCATAGGGCGAGCGAGGATCCTGCCGTGGGCCATAGACGTTGAAGAACCGCAACCCGGTGGTCGGCACGTCGAAGCAGGTTGAGGCCGTGGCCGCATGGAGCTCGCAGCCGAATTTATCGGCGCCGTAGGGAGTCAACGGCGCGGCCGGATCCTTTTCCTGAAGCTTCGGACGATCGGTGCTGCCATAAACAGCCGCAGACGACGCGTAGACCACCGGTGTCCGCCGTGCCCGGGCGGCATCGAGAACCGCGATGGTTCCGCCAAGGTTGGTGCGGTGGCAGCCGAGCCAATCTTCTTTCGTCCGCAGGACCGACGCAATCGCGGCCAGGTGGAAACACCCGTCGACTTGTGCCATGACCGCGGTGACCACGGTCGGGTCAGCAACATCGCCTCGGATCAGGTCGACGTCTGCCGGGAGGTTTTCCACAGTGCCGGTGGAGAGATCATCCAGCACGGTCACGCGATGGCCATCGGCCACCAGAGAGTCGACCAGATGCGAGCCTATGAAACCGCAGCCACCGGTGACCAGAAATCGTGCCATGGACCCTACTCCCCTTCGAATTGACGACGTGCCAAACCAGGAGCAAATCCAGGACCGTTGGTTAGATGGTTGAATTTACTGAATTCATGGGGCCGAGCTGGGGAGGCGTTTCCCCATTCCGCAAATGCGGGTTTGCCAATCTGCAGCCGCACCCCGGGCATGGGTGCGGCTGGACCTGGATCCGACTAGGCGGCTGTGCGCCGCGTATCGCCGGCTGGCCGTTGGTAGCACCTGTGCTCAAGCAGAGAAGCGGTAGCACAGACAAGTGTGCTCAAGCAGAGAAGCGGTCGCACAGACAAGTATGCTCAAGCAGAGAAGCGGTAGCACAGACAGACAAGGATGCGTCGAGCGTATCCGACGGCGCCGGCCACCTGGGTCATGCGGTCCACGATTTGGGCCGTTGGTGTTATCGACACCTCACATGGCCGACCAATCGATCCGTCGATGGCTTGCACAATGCGAAGAGATCAGGACCGCGACCGGGGCTGCGGCCGAGGATTCGCTAGCCAGGATCAGATCACTGAGACCGCCGATGACCCGATCGCCGAGAACGGCAAGGGTCGGATAGGCGTCGTGCCGGCGGCCTTGGAATAGAAAGAACGTTTCCGCATGCGGATCATCGACGGCCCGGTCGAGAAGGCCCACCCCCTCGGTACTGTTGGACAGCGGCAGGAGCGCTAGTGGCGTGTCGGGGCAGGTCCGGTCAACGAATAGATGCGCCTTGAAGGAGCCGCCGATCGTGAGAGGCCGAACCTCGGCGAGACGGAAGCCTCGCTTCAAGAGCGCCGATTTCATTTGCTGGAGTTCGGGGGACCGGGTGACGCCCGGCTCGGCGGTTCCCATTGGCTCACCGCCGTATCGGACGAGCTTGAGGCCCAACCCCACCAACCCGATGAACACCAGGAATGCGAAGAGAATCGACCGGACGGACATGCTCGTCTCCCAAGGGCAGACCCGCGCAAATCAGGCCACAGAGCACCAGCAGCAGACCGTTGAACAGGCTGGTTCCGACCGAGCCATGCAAGAACCCATAGTAGTCTGGCGCTGTTGCCATGGCGACCAGCCTGGCTGTGTTGGCAACACTCAGCACGGCGACCGGGAGGATGAGCCCCACCACGCCCCGCCAACCACGTGGCGGTGCATTGGTTCGGACCGCGTGGATCAAAAGGCAGATGAGACACAGCAGGGCCAGGTTGTAGAAGGCGGAACATTGATCGAGGACCAGCAGCGGCCGCCCGGCAACGGTCAGCCAATTCGCCTCCCAGCTCACATCCGTTAGGAACAGGGAGGTCACGAAGCCGGCGACGGCCGCGTCGACCGGTACCAACATACCGGAGAGCATCGGGAACATGGCGTCATGCCACGCCTGCGCCCCGGCCGTGACACCACACAGCAGCATTGCCGCCCGCAGCTTCGGTGCCGTCGACATCACGGCGAAGGCGGCACAGCCGACCATGGCGACGGCAAGCCAGCTCCCGGTCGAACTCGGGATCAGGAGAGCGAACGCCAGCACCACGGCGCCCAGGAGATCGGGAAGCGAGGCCGGACCCGTTTCGGCCAGGACCAGTCGATACAGCCCAATGGCCATCCCAGCCCAGATGGCCGCCGAGATGCCGAACAGGTCCTCGGCTCCGGCGCCGAGGCCGGCTTCTCGGACGACCGTGGCGGTCGGTCCGACCAATCCGTTGAGAAAGCCGAGACCGACCATCACCGCCCAAACGGTCCGTCTCCCGATCATGGCTGCAGTTCCTCCACTTGAACCGTGCGCGCGGCCAGAAGTCGACCGAGCGCGTCTTCGGCCGGGGCGAACCCATTGGCCGCCGCGCGGCGCAGCCAGTCTTGGGCGTCCGATCGCGCGGTTTCGTCGCCCGCGAGCAGGAGGACTGCCAGGTTGTATTGGGCTCCCGGGTGACCTTGCTGCGCCGCTGCCAGATACAACGCCCGGGCGCGATCCGGGTCCTCGGCGACGCCGCTGCCGCGCCGGTAGAGACCCGCGAGCAGGAATTGCCCGTCGGCCGACCCCTGATCGGCGGCGCGCCGGAACCAGTCGGCCGCCGCCGACGCATCTGTCGGCACGCCAAGCCCGTCGACGAAGCTGAGACCGAGAAGAATTTGGGAGGGTGCATAGTCCTGATCGGCGGCCTTCCGCCACCAGGCAATCGCCTCTTCGAATCGGGGATCGGGCGCGTCGGCCCGAACCAACGTCAAGCCGAGATTGTGCTGGGCCAGGGCCAGCCCGGCTTCGGCCGCTCGGGTGAGCAGGGCCACCGCCCGTTCCGGGTCCCTCGGCACGAACTCTCCTTCAGCGGTCAATCGGGCCAGATTGTTGAGGGCCAAAGGAAACTCCTGATCGGCCGCGGCCTGGTACCACTTGGCGGCCTCCTTGCCGTCGCGGGACACTCCACGCCCCCGTTCGTAGAGGACGCCCAGGGCGTACTGCGCAACCGCGACACCGGCCTCGGCCGATCGCCGATAGGCACTCGCCGCCCCCGGCAGATCCCTGCGCATGCCGGAGCCGCTCTCCAGGAAGACCCCGGCGACATAGAGCGCGTGGGGATCTTCGTTGCGGATGGCAGACGCACAAACATCCCGTGTTGTCTGCATGTCACCGGAGAGGAAGGCCTGCAAGCAGGCCCCCCCTTCCGCGGTTGGCACCGGATCGGCGCGAACCGGATCGACAGACCCGATCATCACGCCGCCCGCAACCAGGACGGCCGCGACGGCGGCCATGACGCCGGACTGCCGGCGGCGGCGGTTGAAGACGTACGAGCCGCCGAGCAGCGTGAACAGCAGAGACGCGCCGCCTAGTCCACTGCCCAGCAATGGGATCGGAGCGGTTGCGATCTCGGCCGTTTGGAATGCGTCGACCGGGTTGGCTGTGACCAGGAAGACCGCGTCGTTGAAATCCTCGTCGGTGGAATAGGAATAGGCGTTCTGTCGGCGATCGACCCGGTTGAGGTCCTCGAATCCCATCACGATTTCGCTGCGTTCGCCCGAAGCGAACAACATGGCAACATGACGGGACCGGTTGCTCGAACTGTCGGTCAGCACGGTTGCGGTCGCGTCGGCCTCCGGGTTCAGGAAATCGGCGCTGTAGAAGACCTGGGGCAGCGTATCGGTTCGCCCGGTCGGCGTCCTCACCCCGCGACCGGTCCAGCCGTTCTGGACCAGGTAGAAGCCGATGGTCGTTCCGGCTTCGAACGTCTTACCTTCCCCCAGCGTGACGGTGTCGCCAGCCGTGAGTCGGCCTCCGGCCCTATTCTTGGAAGAATTCGGGAACACCCACCCGGTCTCCACCCCGTCGACGGACCGAAGCTCCTCAAGCGACACGACACCGGAGCCGTCGGTATCGACATCGGCTTTGCTCAACCCATCCAACGCCCCGGTTTCATGGGTGTAATACCCGAGGCTGTTGCGGTATCCGGCCCCTTCGTCAAGAAAGGTCACGAAGACCTGGGCATCCTTGCTCACCGGCAGGGTCGGGTCATAGGACGGATTGAGAAAATCCGCATTGACGTTACGGTTCTCAGGAAGGGCATCCCGAACCGTTCTCAACAGGACGCTGTCGACGTTCTCTCTGGTCAGGTTTTCAGGGATCTCGTCGACCTTTTCGCTCGAAGCGGCAGAGGCCGTGGTCGACAACGCAAATGCCATTGCGAACCCGACCAGCAGGGCCATAACGACGTCCCAAATCGTCCATCTACTCACTGTGCTCCTCGCTTCCGGCTGGTTTCTCATGGTACCTCACCTTAGTGCAGGCGTGACACGTTCACGCGCCAAGCGGGGCAAGATGTGAGCCACCCATAGGAGCCTGATGACGCCAAGGGATTCAGGCATGTGTCCGAACAGTGGAACGAAGGGGTTTTTGCAATCTGCCAATCGGATGATGATGGGTGTCGCGGATTGCGACCCGCCATCGTCTCGGCAAACGGGATCGATCGGTCATGGACGACGCCAAACCACCAACCGTCTGGATACTCCTCGACTCCCGTCGTCCGGGCGGCATTGAAACCCATGTGGGGCAATTGGCGAGTGGATTGGTGCAGGCGTGCCGTCCAGTCGAAGTGGTGTTCTTCGCCGACCACGGCCCACACCCGCTGCGCGATCAGCTCGTCAATGTCGGCATCCCCACACGGAGCCTGGCGGGTGATCCCGGGAGCCTTTGGCAGGCTTTGCGCCAAGGCCGGCCTGGACTCCTGCATACCCATGGATACAAAGCCGGTATCCTTGGGCGTCTGCTCGGCCGGCTTGCCGGTATCCCCGTGGTATCGACCTTCCACGCCGGCGAGCCCGGAGCCGGTCGGGTCAGGCTGTATGCCACGCTCGACCGCTGGACATCGGGTCTCTGTACCCCCATCGCGGTTAGTGCGCCGATCGCGGCGCAGGTGGGCCGGCGGGCCCGGATCGTGCCGAACTTCGTCGACATGCCGCCCGAGGACGCCCAATCAACGGGCTGCCCAGGGCCGGTCGCCTTTGTCGGCCGCCTCAGCCACGAGAAAGGCCCGGACCGGTTTGCCGCCCTTGCCGCCATGCTCGGAGACATTCCCTGCGCGGTGTATGGCGACGGTCCGATGCGCGCGGAGGTCGAGGCGGCGGCGCGTGGCCGCTTGCGGTTCTATGGCATGGTTCCGACCATGAAGGACCATTGGCGCACCATCGGCCTGCTCTGTGTCACATCCCGGCACGAAGGTCTGCCGTTGGTGGTTCTTGAGGCCATGGCGCACCGCATCCCGGTTGTCGGGTTTAATGTCGGCGCGCTGGCCGAGGTGGTCATCCCGGGCGAAACCGGTTGGCTCGTCCCACAAGGCGACCTGGAGGCTTTGGCCGCCGCCGTGGGTGAATGGCACGGATTGGAGAAGGGCGTCCGAGACGCCCTCTCATCGCGCTGTCGCGACCTGATCCGTCGGAAATACAGCGTCGAAGCCTGCCTGCCGCAGATTCTCGCCCTCTACGATCAAGTTCGCATCCGGGCCTGAGTCCGTCGCGCCGCGGGCAGGGTTGCCAGAAACCCGACGGCCATGGCTGCCGTTGCACGCAGGGCTCGGTGGCTGGGTGCAAGCGCCAGGGCCACCGCCTGTTGAACCAGGGCTTTGCCGGGCCGCCCGCGGGCCATCGCCTGTTCGGCTTCACCGGTATGGATGCGCGCCCGGGCGCGGCGGGCGGCGGCGGCAAGTTTAGGGTCACCCTCGGCGACATGGCGATCGATGATCCGTTGCATGCAGGCCAGCCGCGCCGCGGTATTGCTGCTTACCGACCCTGGCCGCATCAGATAGGCCATGCCGATTTGCGACGAGAAGCCGACCGAACCGATCCGGCAAAGACGCAACCACAAATCCCAGTCGGCCGCCGAAACCAGCGTCGAATCGAAGCCGTCGACAGCCATCAAGGCCCAACGCCGTACCACCACCGTCGATGTTCCAACGACGTTCTCTGCCAGGATGGCCGCGGCCGGATTGTCCAACCGGTGCCAGCCCGCACCGGCCTGGGACGCCAAGCCGAAGAAATGCGGCCAGAAGCCAAAGCAAGGACCGTGGTCCCCGCCGTTCGGATCGACGTGCCGATAATCGGTGAAACTGAACACCACTGCCGGATTTGCCAGGTGATATGCAATCTGTTCCGCCAACTTGCCGTCTGTCCACCGGTCGTCGGCATCAAGAAAGGCGATCAGTTCGCCCCGGGCCGCGGCAATGCCGCGATTGCGCGAGACATTCGGACCATCGCCCTGGCCGGTCAGAACGGTCAACATGGGCCAGTGTGCCTTCTGCGCCTGGAGCCAAGCGGCCGTTCCGTCGGTGGACCCGTCGTCGATGACGATGATTTCCAGGTTCTCCACGTTTTGCGCTGCAATGCTGGCGAAGGCCCCGGGCAGATACGCCAGGCAATCCCGGGCCGGTATCACGACGGAAACGATCGGATTGCTCATCACTTTGTCCTCCATTCCTTCTCGGCGGAACCAAACCGCTGGCATCCACCTTGCTGTCATGACGGACATGGAAAGCAATTTCTTCGCCAAGTGAGGAGGACCCCATGCCAAAGACGATCGGTTATGTGCTCGATACGTTCCCTGTGTTCACGGAAACATTCGTCGGAAATGAAATGCGGGCCATGGCGGAGGCTGGCCATCGGATCGTGCCGATCGTGCTTCGGCGCAACGATGGTCCAAGCCAGGAGATCGACCGGGGCCTCGCCGAACGGGCCATTTACCTCGACCAGATCGGCATAAGCGCAGGGATCCTGGGACTTTCGCAGCCACGCGGCAGGCCGGACCGGGCGCTCGATTTCGTGTTTGCCCAGCGTGGCCTGCCGCGGAAATCGCTGCTCTGGAACGCCGCGAAGATCGCCCGGGTTGCCCGATTGAACGGTTGCGAGCATCTGCATGCCCACTTCTCTTGGGGTGCCGCCGGTCATGCGATCACAGCCGCGCGTTGGACCGGCATGACCGTCTCATTTATCTGTCACGGCTATGACGTCTATGCGGCGCCGGCCGATCTCCCATGCAAGTTGCAAAGCGCGGACTTCGTGGTTGCCGTTTGCGAAGATCTGCAAAATGATCTTCACGGCTTGGCGCCGGGGGCCAAAACCCATCTGATCCACTGCGGGATCGATCCGTCCAGGTTCAAGCCGGCTGAGCCAGCACGGCAGGGCGATCCTGGATCCGGACCGGGCCCTCGGCGCGTCTTGTTCATTGGCCGGTTGGTCGAAAGCAAAGGGGTCGAGGATCTGGTCGCCGCCGTTGCCGCTTTGCCGCCGGCCCGGCGACCGGTCGTGGACATGGTTGGCGACGGCCCGCTTGCCGACACCTTGCGCCGGCAGATTGCGGCGGCCGGGATCGAAGACCGGGTGCGGTTGCTGGGCCGCCGGTCGAGCGATTGGATCGCAGCCGAAGGGCCGGCCTATGACGCCTTCGTCGCGCCGTTCTGCGTTGCCGCCAACGGGGATCGCGATACCGGCCCGGTCGCAGTGAAAGAAGCCATGGCCATGGGTCTGCCGATCATCGCGTCCCGATGGATGGGCTTGCGCGAGATGATCACACCGTCCTGCGGCTGGCTGTTCCCCCCGAAGGACCGGACGTCGCTGGCCGAAACCCTCATGCAGGTCACCGGGTTGCCGCAACAACAGCTCCGCGCCATGGGCGAGGCCGCGCGGGCGCGCGTGTCCAGCCTCTACTCGATCCAGGCGCAAGCGGCGGCATTCTCCCTGGCGGTGGAGGCGGTGTGATGGCGCGGATCGGACTCCTGCCTGCCGGTGTTCGGCAGAGCCTGCTGTATGCGAGCGGCCTGGTTCTGTCCAAGGGCCTGTCGCTCATCATGGTGCCGGTGGTGACCGGGTACCTGTCGCCCGATCAGTATGGCCGGCTGGAGGTGCTGATCACGCTGGCCGACCTTGGTGGCCTGATCCTGGGCTTGGGTCTTGCCGACACGCTTTTTCGCTTCGCCGGCGCAGCTCGCGACAGCGCGGAACGGACCCACGCCGCCGCCGAGACCCTTGGGCTGGCGCTCTGGGTGGCTCTGCTGGGTGGTGTTTCCGCCCAGCTCGCGGCACCCTGGCTCTTGCAGGTCCTGCCGGGAACGGTCGACGAGATGTCCCTTCGTTTGCTGCTGGTGACGTTGACCCTGACGGCGGCGGTCCAGGTGCCCCTGGCCTGGCTTCGCCTCAACGAGCGGGCCCTTCAGTTCTTCGCCATGACCACCGCAAAGGTGGTTGGTCAGGCGCTGCTCGTCTGGGCCGCGCTGGATGCCGGCTATGGGGTCCCGAGTGTCATTGCGGCCGGGACGATCGCCGAGGTCGGGTTGTCGGTGGCCCTGGTTGCGGATCAGATGCGTGCCACAGGCGTTCGTCTCGTGCCGGATGAGCCGAAACGCCTGCTGGCCTACGGTTTGCCGCTGGTGGTCAGCGGACTCGCCGGCTTCCTGCTGGGCAGCTTCGACCGCTGGGTCCTGGCCGGCAGCGTCGGTGAAGCGGAGATGGCACGCTATGCCTTGGCGGCGCGGTTCGCCCTGGCTACGGCCCTGGCCCTGCAACCGTTCGAGATGTGGTGGTACGCGCGCCGGATCCGCATTCTGAGCGAGCCGAATGGCTTGGCGGCAAGCAGCCGCATGGCGGGGTTGGGCATGACGCTGGCGATCCTGGCCGCAGCCGGCGTTTCCCTCGCCGGCCCGGCCGCCATCAGGTTGCTGACTCCGGCCGATTATCACGCGGCGGCCGATCTGGTTCCTTGGCTGGCGGCGATCGCCGCCCTCAGGACCATGGCGATCATGGTCAGCGTCGGCTGCTACATCCGGAAGACCGGCACGGTTCCGATGCTGATCAATCTGTCCGCCGCCGCTGTCGCGCTCGCACTGTATCTGCTGCTCATTCCGCAGATCGGCGTCGGCGGAGCGATCCTGGCGCTTCTGATGGCGCAGACCCTGCGCATTCTGTGCTTCGCGACCATCGGCGCAAGAACCGCTCCGATCGCCTATCCAACCCTGCGTCTGGTGGGGCTCGGCGTGGGTTTGACGGTGCTCACTGCCGTTCTGGCTCCCGTCTTCAGCCAGACCGTGCCTATACTCGCGTTGGTGCTGAGCCCCACGATCGTTGTGGCTGGCGCCGCCGGTGCGCTGGGTTTGGGCCTGATCCCGTGGCCGACGGCCCGGTTCAATCGCGTCGGCATGGCCAAGGAGGCGTGACATGGGACCATTGGCCGTCCGATTGCCGATCGGCCCTCCGATTGGATGGGAGCCGCAACCCCAGGTTTCCGCGCGCCGGGATGCTTCGGTGTCGGTCTCGATCACGGAGGACCATGTCGTTGCCCACTGGGGCGATCCGGCACAGGCTGGCGTCGCCGACGGGGTGCGGCCCGACCACGCCTTGTCGACGCCACCGGTTTTGACCGGCCGCAGCCTGCTCGTGCAGGAAAGGCGGTCTGGGACGACGGTCTTGAGTCCCGACCGGTTCGGCGTCTTCCCGATCCTGGTGCATATCGACGGATCGCGATTGACCGTCGCGGGGCGTGCCGCGGAAATGGCCGGGATGTTGGGCCCGCGTGCGCGATTGGACCCGGACGCCGTGCTCGAACTCCTCGCCTTCGGGCAGCTCCTCGGCGAACGGTCGCCGCTCCGGAACGTTCGCCATCTGGCCGCGGGACAACCGGTCCGGATCATCGGCGGTGGCGACATCCAACCCATCAAGGTCGAACCGGGCGACGATGGCGACGGCGCAGCTCGGTTCGATTTCAGCCGGGCTGTGGATGCCTTCGTGACCGCCGTCGACCGGCGCTTGACCCAAGACCGGGGAACCCTGTTGCCGCTCTCGGGCGGGTTGGACTCGCGCCTGCTGCTCGCGGCGGCCCGTGCCTCCGGGCACCGTCCCGAAGCCATGTGTTTCGGGATGCCCGGGAGCGCCGATCGGGCCATCGCCGAAAGCCTGTCGGACCACGCGGGCTTGCACCTGCACACCGGCACGCTGTCACAGGAGGCCTTCGACGCTGCCGCTCGGGACATCGCGCTGAACGGGACGGCGGAGGTGCCCCTCAACCACGGCCAGGTGCTCATCCCGAAAGCCTTGAACCACGACTGCCGCGATCGGCCCCTGATGACCGGAACCGGTGGCGAAATCTATCGTGCCTTCTATTACGACCGCGGCATGCCCGGCATGTCGGTGCTTGGGATACCGCAGCTCAAGACCCGGCTCCTGCCCCGCGCCATGCGATATGCCCGGGAAGCCCTGGACAACAGCTTCGCCGCCTTCGCCGCCGCGTTTCCCGGACCGGCCGCATCGCTTGCCGCCCAACGCGAGGCACTCTTCCGGACGTCGGCGGCTGAGGCAATCAGTGCGGCGGATTTTCTCGACCGGTTGTATCGGGACATGCGGATGCGCCGCTTCGTGGTGGCCGGACAGGGTCTGCTCGACGGCCTGTTTCATCGCAGCCACCCGTTGCTCGACCCCGAGGTTGCTGCGACCTGGTCCACTATGCCCACGGGATGGCGGTTGGGGAGCCGCTTCCACCGTCTCGCCATCGCCCGTCTGGCACCGGATCTGGCGGAGGTTGCCTGGGACCGCACCATGCGGCCGCTCCGGCAGGGCCTGCACTGGCAGGAACGGTTTCCCGGCCTTGCGGCCCGGCTGGGCCAGGCGGCCATCTATGCCAAGCACGGGGAGCGGCTCGCAGACTATGCAACCTGGCTGCCCGCCCCCGAAACCGGTCCGATCGCCGATCTGCTCGAGCAGGCAGGTCTGGAGCGGTCGGCAATCGAAACCGGATTTGCGCGGTTGCTCGGGGGTGCCGCGGCAACCCATGGACGCGGCGTCTTGGGAGCCGTCGGTCTCTGGTTGACCCAAGCGTGCGAGGCGGAGCGATGACGCAAATCCAGACCTGGCACCAAGCGACCATTGCGGCGGTTGCCTGCGGTGTCGTGACCGGCCTTTGGTTGCTGTTTCCGCACCCGATCCTCGGCATCGTGTTGGCGGTGCTGCCTCTGGCCGCGATCTTCGGCCTGAGCACGCCGTTCCTGCTTTGCCTGGCCTTCGTGGTGTTTTCCTTCTTCCGCATCCACGAAGCGTTTCCGGCGCTCAATCCCCTGCGCCTGCCCAGTCTCCTGGCTCTGGGCACCTTGGCGGCCCTCGGCTGGCACATCTTCATTGGTCGGACGATCAAGATCTGGTGGTCGCAGGATCTCAACTGGTTCGCCGCCTTCTTCATCCTGGTGACGATTGGTGTCTTCCTGGCCTCCAACCGCGGCATCGCCATGGGATATTTCACCAGCACCTACGTCAAGATCGGCATCATGGTCCTGGCGATCTCCTGGCTGACCCGCAAACCGGGGGATTTTGCGCTGGCAGCCAGGATGTTCGTCGCCGCCGGCATGGCCATCGCCTTCGTCGCCCTGAAGAACAAGGCAGCCGGCATTGGTCTGGTCGAAGGCACGCGCGTCACGATCGGGCGGGACATCGGATCGGTGCTCGGCGACCCCAACGACTTGTCATTGGTCTTGATGTTTCCGGCGAGCTTCGCCGCCGCCTTGGCAACCACGTCCGGCATGGGCGTGCTGACCCGCCTGCTCGGCGCGTCCGGATTCGTCACGGTGCTGCTTGCTGTGCTGGCAACCCAGAGCCGCGGCGGATTGCTTGGGATCGTCGCCGTCACCGGCGTCATTGCCCGACGCTACATCCGGTCCAACCTGGCGCTGGCCGTGGTCGGCTTGATCGGTATCGTCGGCTTGTTCGCGATCGCTGGGATCGCCGGCCGGTCGTCCGGCGGTGCCCATGAGGCTGGCATTGACGAATCCGCCATGGGCCGCATCTACGCTTGGGGTGCTGCCTTGAACATGGCCCTGGCCCGGCCGTTGACCGGTGTCGGCATCGACAACTTCTACGTCAACTACTTCTTCTTTAGCGATCACTGGGATGGTAAGAATCACGCAGTACACAGCACTTGGTTCGGTGTGTTGGCCGAAACCGGATTTCCGGGCTTGATTGTTTTCGTCGTGATGGTGGTTAAGATCGGCTTGCGTGCGTTCAACACCTCCAAGGTTTTGGATCAGCAGCAAGCCCCTCCGGCAGCACGAGCGATGGCCTGGGCCCTGTTGGCAGGGCTCGCCGGCTTCGTGGTCTCCGGCACCTTCTTGACCCAAGGGTTCACCTGGCCCCTCTATATCCAATTGGCTCTGACGGTCGCCATGGGCCGGTATGCGGTCGAGCTCGACGCGGCGCGGCGCGTTTCCTGAGCCGATTTTCATAGACACGATTTGGTCCATCTCCATCCCAAGTGGTGACTGCGCGCGCTGTGCCCCGCGACGGCATGTGCGGTCCTGGCAGGTCAGGCGTCGCCTCGTCGACGCCGCCGCCGGCAGCATGCGGCCGACAAACCCAAAGCGCTGATACCCATGGCCCGCATTGATGACAGGTTCGGTTTCGGCGCTGAACGAGGAGCGCCGGCATCCCTGCCGGCTGGACCGCCGCCATCTTGGCGGCCGGCC
>JANQJV010000131.1 GCA_028281465.1 Azospirillaceae bacterium
CCGCGGTGCCGGGTTGACGGGCCGGGCCGACGGGGCGTCGGCGCTCCGGGATGTGGCCACGACCCGCCCAGAGGTTCATCCTCTGCGGGACGGCGGCAGACGGTGAGAACGAGTCAGGAATTCCGGCCATGGCGTCACCGTCCGGCAGGTCCATGAACCCGGCCGTTTGGGATGGTCCGATTTCACCGACATGAGGGCGCTCCGCGACGCTGTTGCAGGCGCTTCGCTCGGGCATCGGCTTTGTCGTTTCCGCCTGGTCCAGTCCGACTTCGAGCATGTCCACGTCGTGCCCGCCCGGGGTTGGCTTGGCCGGCCAGACAATCGCGAGTTGCGGTGAGCGTTTCTCGGCGCTGGCCGAGGGTTTGTCGAATGCCCTCTGGAACCTGGGCTGTGTGCGGCGTAGCGCGGGCATCAATACTGATTCACGTCCTTGGCGTCGACCTGTCCGCACAATCGTGTACGCTGGTGCGACCATGATGTGCCCCAGCCCAGCGTTGAGCCGATGATGAACGCTGTGGCGTTGGCGGCTGCACCCGGGTCGCCCATGTCGATGATGCCGTAATCGACCAGGATCCAGACGCACGCGGTGAGAAACATGACATTGATGCCAATGCCGATCGCGCCCATGGATCGCCAGGCCGCCTGGCACAGGACAGCAATCAAGAACAGAAGCAGCACGCCCACGGTGACCTTGAGTGGCAGATCGCCGTCGATCGGTCGCACAAGCCAGTGGTAATACGAGTAACCGGAGGAATTATACGTAGCAAGAACGACCGTGAGGCTGATCAGCCAGCGGTTGAGAAAGTTGAACGTGTCGAACATGGTCCGGTCCTGTTCTTGGCGTGCCGTCGGCACGGTCACGGGGGCAGCGTTAGCGCGTTTCCGGTTCATTTGCCAGTGGGTCGCGACGGTGCCTTGGGAGAAAGGAGCTGTGGCCATCCGACGGCGGCCCCCGCACCGGCGTGCACACGAGGCCGACGAGGCGGCGGCGCTCCCACAAAGGCCTCCCCGGATGGACCCGTTTGTGCCCAACGGCACCGTTAGCTTCTTTCTAGCGGTCGGGATGCGGAAACTCTAGAGGCAGGATGCACCATGCGCATCCCGCAGCGGTGCGGCAAACGGAGAGATCGGAGGACGCGCGCGGCGCATCCTACGCCCGTGTCACTGTCTCCCCCTCATCCGGTTCCAGGTCAACCTTGCGGTACAGCTCGGCCAGGGGCACCGAGGCGCCGATGCTCTCCAGGACCAGGGTCTGGGTCAGGGTCTGCAGCACCACCACCAGCCAGCGCTCGGCGTCCAGACGGCGGTGCAGCTCGCAGTACGGGTAGCGCGGCTCGATCAGCAGGATTTCTTGGACACTGGGAATGCTGTGGTAGTTGGGCAACTTGCGGCTGCGGTCATGGCGCTCGGTCGACGGCGACAGGATTTCGACGATCAGAACCGGATCGACGGTCGCGGTTTGCCCACGCACATGCGGCACGCAGGTCACCACGAGATCGGGTTCGTACCAGTTGTGATCGTTGTTGGGGAGCAACACGCTACCGCCGGCGCGCGCGGTGCAGGTCGGATGGTCGCGAAGAGTCGAATAGAGAAGTCCGTTCAGATTGGATTGCACGATCTGATGTTCCGGGTCCGGCGTTGCCATGGCGCGCGGGATGCCGTCGACCAGTTCGTAGCGGCGGTCGCCCGCCGGCGTCCAGGCCAGGAATTCCGTTACCGTCATGAATGTCCGGGCAGCCTCGCTCATCCCGCATCTCCCCTTGGTCTTCCGCTTCAGTATGAAGGCGGCTGCGATCACCCGCAATCACCGTCCGGGCCGTGGGGCCATTGTCGACAATCGGCTTGACCGTGTGCCGGGGATGGCGGATACAGCAGATCCGAACCGAACCGTTCGGGAGCCAACGAATATGTCCTCGGGAGGGACACCATGAAGAGCATGATCTTCGCGGCTGCGGCCGCCGGGATGGCTGTCTCGTTTGCCGCCACCCCCGCGCCGGCCGACACCGCCGACAAGCGCATCGCCCTGTCCAACAACTACGCCGGCAATTCCTGGCGCCAGGCCATGCTGCGCTCCTGGGAGACCGTCACCAGCCAGGCGGTGGCCGACGGCGTGGTCGCAGCCGCCGATGCCTTCACCACGGCGGAAAACCAGGTGACCGAGCAGGCCGCCCAGATCCAGAACCTGATCCTGCAGGGCTATGACGCCATCGTGCTCAACGCCGCCTCGCCGGAAGGCCTGAACGGCGCCGTGCGCGAGGCCTGCGGCGTCGGCATCACCGTGGTATCGTTCGACGGCGTGGTCAGCGAACCGTGCGCCTGGCGCATTGCGGTCGACTTCGTCCAGATGGGCAAGGACGAGGTGCTGTATCTGGCCGAGCGGCTGCCGGAGGGCGGCAATCTGTTGGAGATCCGCGGCCTGGCCGGCGTCTTCGTTGACGATGCCATCTCCTCCGGCATCCATGAGGGCGTGGCGGAGAACCCGCAATTCCAGATCGTCGGCTCGGTGCATGGCGACTGGGCCCAAGATGTGGCGCAGAAGGCGGTTGCCGGCATCCTGCCCAGCCTGCCCGAGGTGCACGCCGTGGTCACCCAGGGCGGTGATGGTTATGGCGCAGCCCAGGCCTTCAAGGCGGCCGGCCGTCCGACGCCGGTGATCATCATGGGCAACCGTCACGACGAGCTGACCTGGTGGAAGGAACAGAAGGACGCCACCGGTTACGAGACCATGTCGGTGTCGATCGCGCCGGGCGTGTCCACCCTGGCGTTCTGGGTCGCCCAGCAGATTCTGGACGGCGCCGAAGTGCCCAAGGACCTGGTGGTGCCGTTCCTGCGCATCGACCAGGATACTCTGGAGGAGGGCCTGGCCGACACCGAGCCGGGCGGTGTGGCCAATGTCCTGTACAGTCTGGACGATGCCCAGACGGTGATCGCAACGGCCCAGTAACCGCGTGACGGCCGCCCCCCTGGTCCGACTGGCCGGCGTCGACAAGCGGTTCGGCGCCGTGCGCGCCTTGGCCGGCGTCGACCTGAGCGTCGATACCGGTGCGTGCTTGGGCCTTGTCGGCCACAACGGCGCCGGCAAATCCACACTCATGGCGATCCTGGCCGGCGTGCTCGCGGCCGACCACGGGGAGATGCACGTCGCCGGGCAGGACGTCACGCACGGCCACGCGGTGACGCAGGCGCATCGCCTGGGTCTCCGCTGTGTGTTCCAGGAACTGTCCCTGTGTCCGAACCTGACGGTGGCGGAGAATACCCGTGTGCTGCACCGGGCGCTCGACGGTTGGGGCTGGCGGCGCCGGGCCGCAGCGCTGATCCGTGACCGGCTGGATACCATCTTCCCGGGCCACGGCATCGACCCGGACGACGTCACTGGCGACCTGTCGATCGGCCGCCGGCAGATGGTGGAGATCGCCCGCGCCTTCACGGTCACCGACACGCCGGTCCGGCTGGTCATTCTGGACGAACCGACCTCGTCGCTGGATGCGGTGGTCGCCGGCCATCTGCTCGCCTTCGTGCGCCGGTTCGTCGCCGACGGCGGCAGCGTGATCCTGATCTCGCACCTGTTGGGCGAGGTGCTGGACACGGCCGACCGTATCGTTGTGATGCGAGACGGCCGCGTGGTCGCGGACCGGTTGGCGACCGCATTCGATCGCGGCCGGCTGGTGGAGGCCATGGGCAGCGTTGCCGATGACGACGTGGATGGCGCCGCCGCCGCAGCAGCAGCGACCCCGGCGACCGGCGATCGCAGCATGGGCGGCACCCCGGTGGTGCGCGCACACCCCGCAGGTGCCGGGATCGGCGGCCTGACCTTGGAGGCTTGGCAAGGCGAGATCGTCGGCCTCGCCGGTCTGGGCGGTCATGGCCAGACGGCCATGCTGGTGCGACTGTTCGAGGCGGCCCGCCATCCGGGGGTCGTGAACGCGGGTGCCATGGTGCGTTTGCCGGCCGCCTTCGTTGCCGGCGACCGGCAGAGCGACGGCGTGTTTCCGTTGTGGTCGATCGCACGCAATATCTCGATCCGTTCGCTTTCTCAGTTGTTGTGGCGCGGTCTGATCGTCCGCCGTGCCGAAACCGAGCTGGCCGAGACCTGGCGCACGCGCATCGGCATTCGCACGCCATCGGTGGACCACCCGATCCTGTCCCTGTCCGGTGGCAACCAGCAAAAGGCGCTGTTCGCCCGCGCCCTGGCCTCCGATGCCGGGGTCTTGCTCATGGACGACCCCATGCGCGGCGTCGACGTCGGCACCAAGCAAGAGGTGTATGGCATGCTGCGCGCCGAGGCGGCGAAGGGGCGTACGATCATTTGGTACACCACGGAGATGGACGAGCTGAAACATTGCGACCACGTGTATGTGTTCCGCGCCGGCGCCATCGTCGCCGACCTGACCCGCGCCGCCATGACCGAAGACGCGGTGCTGCACGCTTCTTTTGAGGCCAGGGCTGCATGAGCGCGCTCGCCCGCCTGGCGCCGCCGCGCCTGCTGCGCGCCCTGCTGCCCGCCGTGTCGCTGGCGGCGATCCTGGCCGCGATCTTCTGGCTGCAGCCGCGCACCGCGAGCTATTTTGGCCTCAACCTGCTGCTCAACCTGAGCATCCCGATCGCGCTGGCCACCATCGCGCAGATGTTCATTCTGTGCGTCAACGATCTGGACCTGTCGATCGGCGGCTATGTCAGCCTGACCGCCTGCATCACCGCCACCTGGCTGAACGACACCCCGGCCCTGGGCGTTCTGGCGCTGCTGCTGTGCGTCGTCGCCTATGCCGCCATGGGCGCTCTCATCCATCTGCGGCAATTGCCGTCGATCGTGGTCACGCTCGGCATGTCCTTCGTCTGGCTCGGTCTGGCCGTGCTGCTGTTGCCGACCCCGGGGGGGCAGGCGCCGGACTGGTTGCGCGCCCTGATGACTTTGAAGCCGCCGTATGTGCCGTTCCCGATCGTCGCCGCGGTGGTCTTCGCACTTGTCGTGCATGTCGGGCTGATGCGCTCGGCCTATGGCGTGGTGCTGCGCGGCGCCGGCGGCAACCCGCGTGCCGTGGAACGGGCCGGCTGGTCGTTGCTGCACGTCAAGCTCACCCTGTACGCCCTGGCTGGGCTGTTCGGCGTTCTGGCCGGCATGGCTCTTGTCGGGCTGACCACCTCGGCCGACGCCAACATCGCCCTGCGCTACACGCTGTTGTCGATTGCCGGGGTGATCCTGGGCGGCGGCGAGTTCGTCGGTGGCCGCGTGTCGCCCATCGGTGCGGTCATGGGCGCCATGACCCTGACTCTGGCCGGCTCCTTCCTGTCCTTCCTGCGCCTCAACCCGGACTGGCAGATCGGCGCCCAGGGCGCCATTCTGATTCTGGTTCTGGCGCTGCGCGCGCTCATCAACCGCGCCGAGAGGCGGGCCCCATGACCGGCAGCCGCCCAGCCTCGGCCCTGGGCCGGCTGGCGCTGCAGCCGTGGCTGTGGGCCTGGCTGGGCGCGCTGGCGGTTTGGCTCGCCACCATCGCCTTCACGCGCGGCCAGGGCGCCGGCGAGGTGCTCACCGCCGCCTTCACCTTCGGCACCTTCTTCGTCATCGTCGCCATCGGACAGATGTTCGTGGTCACGCTCGGGCCGGGCAACGTCGACCTGTCGATCCCGGCGACCATGACGCTGGCCGGTACGGTGGCCATGAAGCTCATGGACGGCGACAACGGCATGCTCGCCGTCGGCCTGCTGGCGGCGCTCGGCTGCGGGCTGGCCGTCGGCGTTTTCAATTACGGCCTGATCCGGCTGTTGGCGATCCCGCCGATCATCGCCACGTTGTCGTCCAGCTTCCTCGTCCAGTCCACGGCGATCTGGACCAACCGGGGCCTGCGCATCAAACCACCCTCGGCCCTGGCCGATTTCGCCACCGCCAAGCTGGGTGGCCTGCCGGCGCTGGCCCTGTGTGTCATCGCTTTGGCTGGGGTCATGCATATCGTCCTGACGCGGACTCCCTATGGCCGGGCGGTGATCGCGGTCGGACAGAACCCACGCGCCGCCCGCTTCGCTGGGGTCGACGTTGACCGGACACGGTTCGTCACCTATGTCCAGGCGGCCCTGTTCGCCGCCTTGTGCGGCTTCTGCCTGGCCGGCTTCAGCGGCGGCGCTGCGCTGAACATGGGTGAGGAATACCTGTTGTCGTCGATCGCCGTGGTGGTGATCGGCGGCACGTCGGTGGCCGGCGGCTTCGCCAATGTGCCCGGGCTCTGGGGCGCGGCGCTGTTCCTGTTCCTCCTGGTCACCATGCTCAACACCTTCGGCCTGGGCGCGGGGATCCGCCTGATCCTGACTGGGCTGATCATCATCGCGGTGATCGTGATCGCCGGCAGCAGCAGTCGCAAACGCGAGGGATGACGGGAGATACGCATGGCCCTGATCGGTGACGACTTCGAGTATGTGGATCAACGCTTCCGGGCCCTGACCATCCCGATCGCGCCGGTGGAGCGGCTGTTCGGCGGCTGCCGCTGGGCCGAAGGCCCGGTGTGGTTCGCCGACGGCGGATTCCTCGTTTGGAGCGACATTCCGAACAACCGCTTGCTGCGTTGGCTGCCGGATCAAGGGGTCGGGGTGTTCCGGGCGGACTCCAATTACACCAACGGCAACACCCGCGACCGCCAAGGCCGGCTGGTGAGCTGTGAGCATGGCGGCCGGCGCGTGACGCGCACCGAAGTCGACGGCGGCATCACGGTCATGGCCGACCTGTTCCGCGGTAAGCCGCTGAATTCGCCCAACGACGTTGTGGTCAAATCCGATGATACGGTCTGGTTCACCGACCCGACCTACGGTATCATGAGCGATTATGAAGGCCATGCCGCCGAACCGGAGCAAGACGGCTGCTACGTGTTCCGCTTCGACCCGGCGCGCAACGAGCTGAGCGTTGCGGCCGACGATTTCGTCAAACCGAACGGACTTGCGTTCTCACCCGATGAACGCACGCTGTACGTCGCGGATTCCGGTGCCAGCCACGACCCGGACGGTCCGCACCACATCCGCGCCTTCGACGTCGGCGACGACAACATCCTGCGCAACGGCCGGGTATTCGTCGAGGTTTCGCCCGGCGTTCCCGACGGTTTCCGCTTCGATGCCAAAGGCAATCTCTGGACCAGCGCCCAGGACGGCGTGCATTGCTACGGCCCGGATGCGTCGCTTTTGGGCAAGATCAAGCTGCCCGGCATGGCCGCCAATCTCACCTTCGGCGGCCCCAAACGCAACCGCCTGTTCATCACCGCCTTCGACAGTCTGTACAGCGTGTATGTTGCAGCAACGGGAGCGCAGCGGCCGTAGCGTCTGCGCCGACATCCGTCCCGTCCGTCGGAACCGTCGGTCGGATCGAAGCACCGGCCGGGCCCTTACGGCGGTGTCGATCGGCGCCAGAGTCTGTGATGCCGTCACAGGAAAATGATGGCCAGCACCGCCAGGGCGACGACGGCCAGCACGCCGACCAGGCCGGCGGTGACGGCGAGGCAGACGATGACGGCCTGGATGGTGAAGGTGCGCAGGTCGCGCTTGGTGGCGAGGCTGGTCTGGGTCTGCGCCAGATCGGACAGGAGCTTGCGGAATTCCTTCAACTCGGCCTTGATTTCTTCGGAATCCCGGCGGTTGTATTCGAAATGGGTTTCCAGCACGGCGATGCGCTCGGCCGCCGGGCTGTCGTTGGACGTGCCAGAACTCATCGGCCCCCCACGGATGCGATATCCGGATTTGAACCATAACGCGCCGGGACGCACAATGGCCGCCATTCCAGCAATTCTCTGAAACCGCTTACCTCACCCAATGGACGACCGATCTGCGATACCAGACGCGCCTGGAGTCAGCTGCGGACCGTCAACAACAAGGACCGTTGGTATCATACCAATGGCCCGAAACACTGACCGGTCCTCGGGCCGCCCTGTTTCGGAGCGCCGGCCTCCTTGCCGGCTGGACCGCCGGCTTCCAGCCGGCCCGGACCACGCCCAGC